>CALUVH010000007.1 GCA_944324175.1 Candidatus Gastranaerophilales bacterium
TCTGTTTATCGGCTTTTTTATCTTTTTTCTTTAATTTTTTACTATTATTTCGTTACATTTCGTAATAATTGCATCTGCTCTCATCTATCATTACGCCTTCTATGATTGACTTAAAGGCATTTGTAACATTTTACAAAACTCATTACATATTTGATTTTAATTTGAATATGTTTGAGCTATACTAGGCTAGTTGAAGAAATATTGGAGATATGTAATGTATAATGTAGCAATAGTTGGAGCAGGACCTGCGGGAATTTTTGCCGCTTTAGAAATAGTTAAATTAAGACCTGAATGGAAAGTCGTACTTGTTGAAAAAGGGCAAAAAATTGAAAATAGAAAATGCTTACTAAGAGAGGGATATGAAAAATGTCCTTCCTGCAAAAAGTGTGGGCTACTTTGTGGTTGGGGAGGCGCAGGCGCATTTTCTGACGGAAAACTCACTTTAACTCCTGATGTAGGCGGACATCTTGTTGATTATATGAGTAGAAAAAAAGTTGAAGAATTAATTGACTATTCTGACCAACTGTACTTAAACTTTGGTGCTACAGATGAAGTTTTTGGTACCGATGTAAAAACATTTCAAGAGCTTGAAAGACAAGCTGCATTGGCTGAATTAAAACTAGTACACTCACCTGTAAGACATTTGGGCACAGAACGAAGCTTAGATGTATTAAAAAATATGCAAGACTACTTAGATGAAAGAATTACTATATTAAACAATGTATCAGCTAAACATCTAATCGTTGAATGTGAACAGGTAAAAGGACTTGTACTTGATAATGGAGAAACTATAAGGGCTGAATATACGATAATTGCACCAGGTCGAGAAGGTGCCGATTGGCTTACACATGAATTTGCGTCAAATAAAATAGGTATGGTAAACAATGCAGTTGATGTTGGTGTACGAGTCGAGCTTCCAGCTCCTGTATTCCAACCATTAACCGATAAGTTATATGAATCAAAATTAGTCTACTACTCTCCAACCTTTGGTGATGAGGTACGTACTTTCTGTATGAATCCGAACGGTGAAGTCGTTCAAGAAAACTACAACGGAATTGCTACTGTAAACGGGCACAGCTACGCCGAAAAAACAACCAATAATACCAATTTTGCTTTATTGGTTAGCAAAAAGTTCACAGAACCGTTCAAAGAACCTATCCAATATGGACAACATATTGCTAGCCTGGCAAATATGCTTGCTGGCGGAATACTTGTACAAAGATTCGGTGATTTACTTGAAGGTAGAAGATCTACACCTGAAAGGATTAATTCAAGTATTATCAAACCTACACTGACCTGCGCTACTCCAGGGGACTTGAGCCTTGTAATACCATATCGACAAATGCTCAGTATTATTGAAATGATTTATGCTCTGGATAAAATTGCACCGGGTACAGCTTCAAGATATACCTTGCTTTATGGTATTGAAGTTAAGTTCTACTCTGCAAGAGTAAAATTAACAGAAGAACTTGAAACTGAAAATGTTAAAAATCTATTTGCTATCGGTGACGGCGCTGGAGTAACAAGAGGTCTAATCCAAGCCTCAGCTTCTGGTGTACACGTTGCTAGAGTAATATGCGCCAGATAATTTTTAACTTTGAATTTCTACTATAAAGTGATATAATTTTGCTATGACGAACAATAAAGTAAATTTGACTACACAAAATCGTTTAATTATTTCCGGACTTATACTAAGTACGCTGTTAATTGTTGCGATTGCTGTGTTTGCAATATTTAACATTCAAAAAAAATTAAATGAAGGATATCAAAATTTCGGACAGGTCATCTCAAAGACTTTGGCTATAGAAAGCGTTGAAATAACAAAGGGAATGACCAAACAACAAACGAAAGAAATTCTTAAAAAACACTCCAATAGTATTCTTAAAAGTCATAATGATATTGTATTTATAGAATTTCAAGATGCTCAGGGAAATGTAATTTACTCAGGGAAAAATGAACATAATAATTTCTCCATAATTCCTAATATAACGGTTAATTCCCCAATGATAAGAGATGGAGGAGAAAACATTGGCTCAGTGACAGTGGGGCTTTCTGGAAACGTTATAAATGAAATATCAACAACAACCAGAGCATCACTGCTTTTCGTATTTTCTGTTGCTTGGATAGTTTTTGCCTTTGTTATTCTCGTCAACACATACCTAATCACTAGAGAACTTAGAATTTTACATGATGGGGTTTCTAAAATTTCCAGTGGAGTATTTGGATATAAAATTGAAGGTAAGGACGTAAGCTCTGAAGTTAAAGAGTTATTCGATGCTTTTAATGACATGTCTAACAGATTACACATATACGAAGAACAAAACATAGAACAGCTTACTTTAGAACGTAATAAACTGGAAGCGGTTCTTATGAGCATTGCCAATGGTGTTGTCGTTTGCGACAACTACGATAATGTCGTTTTAGTAAATGATCATGCTCAACAATTACTAGAGATACAAGAAGAACAACTACTTGATACCAAAATTCAACATTATATGGACACAGAAGGGAATTTCTGTTTTAAAGAAAAAATTGAAGAATTCAAAGACACGCCACTTGAGCAAATTCAAACAAAACCAATCTCATTTAATATTAACATTGATAAAAGAGTAATAAAATCAATTATCTCCCCAATGTTTACAAGGAATAAGGACTACGTAGGATATATAATTGTACTGATTGATGTAACCAAAGAAACTGAAATGGATCAAATGCGTGCTCATTTTATCTCTAATGTTTCACATGAGTTGAGAACTCCTGTTACAGTTTTAAGAAGTTACATTGATACACTGTATAATTACGGAAACGAATTTGATGAAGAAACAAAAAAAGAATTCATATCAACACTAAATTCTGAGATTATAAGACTTAACAGCATGGTAAATGATATTTTAGATTTTTCAAGATTAGATGCAAATGTACAGTTAGAAAAAACTCAAAATAACATTGTAGAACTTGTAGAAACCTGCGCTAATCAAGTACAAGTTTTGCTAAAAGAACATCATCTAAAAATCACTATTACCAAGGATGAAAATATTCCTATCGCCACATTCAATTACAATAGCATTGAACGAGCTTTAACAAATTATATTTCTAATGCAATTAAATATTCACCTGATAATGGCGAAATAAAAATCGCAATAAATAGTCTAAATAATGGCAACGATATTCAAATAACAGTTAGTGATCAAGGATGTGGCATTGCACCTGAATATCAAAAGAAAGTATTTGACAGGTTTTTTAGAGTAGAAAACGATACTCATACAGTTAAAGGTACAGGGCTTGGACTTAATTTAGTTAAAACAACAATAGAAAAACATCACGGAGGAAAAGTATTTGTCAACTCTGAAATTGGTAAAGGATCTACATTTGGATTTATAATTCCGGTAGCGCCGGTTGAAAGTAATATAACTTTGTAAAAATAGCAATTTTTCCTTGTGGGGGTTTAGTATCCTTATGATAACCAGTGTAAATAGTAGTCCACCGAAAAACAATCATAATTGTAAACACGAAATAAAAGCTCAAGTTGCGGGCTTATCTTGCGGATATGTTACTGCGAAACTCAGCAATACACTTTTATCTTCTGCTAATCTCCCAATAGGATACCAAATTGTTAAAAACGCCCGTTCACTGGATGAAAAGACTAATAAAAAGATTTTTGAAGCATTCGATATAATGCTTGAAAAAACAGGTCTTAAAAATAAAAATATAAAAGTAGAAATTTTTACCAGATCCGCTCTTGAATTACCGGAGTTTAAAAAAAAGTTTCGACAAGCAATAGCATATGACCAAAAACTGAATTTAAAACCTGGAATTATTAAAGATATTATTGTCTCTGATACTTGTAGGAATACACCAGAATATGCCTATGTAGTAGGAGTCAATGCCGGATACAATTTTATCAGTAACCGCATCGCATTTGCTGATAATTTTATTACTCCAACTCCTCATGAAGCAGGACATGCTGTCATGAATAACGGCAAATACATTGATAAATTAATCAACAAAATCCCATACTTAATAAGACGTTTTAATATCTTGCCTGCAACCTTAATGCTGGGACTACTTACAAGAAAATATGAAAACAAAGGCAATAAAGAATTATCTCCAATTCAAAAGGCTGAAAACTTTATCCATAATAATCTTAGTCTTATTACAGGCGCCATAACAGTTCCTACACTTGTTATGGAAGGTAGAGCTTCATGGATAGGCGAAGAGCACGTTAAGCCACTTTTACCTAAAAATATTTTCAAAAATGTTAAAATAAATAATAGACTCGGGCTCATGAGTTATGCAGCAAGCTCTTGCGCTACTGTAATAGGTACTCATTTGGCTGTAAAAGCAAAAGATAAAATATACAATAAAATATTAGCCTCTAAAAATAAAACAACTACTGCAACAGCATAGATAACAATTCATCACTAACTAAATAATGCATTTATTTTATCGACAATTTCTTGCGGATCCATCTCATTGGTTACTTTATTTATATCTTGAGCAATTTGATACAATTTTGCAGCTTCTATTTTATCACCGACAATGGTTATTGCACGAGCAAGATTAAAATGAGCAAGGGCATAATTAGGATTACACTCGATTGATTTTTTAAATAATTCTATAGCCTTTTGAACCCTGCCTAAATCATCAAGATAAATTACACCAAGATTGTTGTATGCAATATCATAATTATTGTCATATTCAATAGCTAACTCATATTCTTTTATAGCTTCGTCAATATCTCCCTTTCCCCAATATAGAAACCCTAAATTACAATGTATCTTAGCATTTTTAGGGTCAAGATCTAAAGCATTACGATATACAGCTAATGCATTGTCTACATCTTCCTTATCATAAAATGCACTACCAAGATTTACATAAATATCAATATCGTTTGGTGTTAAAAGGTAAGCACTCTGATAAGAACTTATTGCTGCATCCAAATCCTTCTTGGACTCTTGATAAACATATCCTAACGTCTGGTTAATAATACTTGTCCACTGCTTACGAGGATTTAAAGTTACTGCAGTTTGAAAATGTGATATTGCACCTTCCAAATCACCCTTTATATATAAAATATTGGCAAGATTAGAGTGAACATCAGGCATGTTTGGCATTAGCTGAATTAATTTTTGATAAATTTCGATAGCACTATCATAATCACCCTGTTCCTCATAAGCTTGACACAAGTGACGGTAAGCAGGGATATTCAAACTGTCAAGCCAAATTGCCATTTTATACTCAGTAATCGCATCATCAAATCTACCCATTGCTCGATACAAATCACCAAGTAAATAATACAAATTAACCATACCCGGTGCTTTTTCAATGGCAGTAGTATAAGTATCAATCGCCTCATTTAACTGATTTAGCTGAATCTGAACTAGCCCTTTCCAAAAAACAGGTGCAAACTTCAAATATGAAATTGCTCTAATAACATTAGCAATAGCAATCCTATCAAATGGTAAGGTTAAAAGCGATAGCAAGTACTCATATTTTGACATAAACCAATTTTTAAAACTTCTAAATGAAGATACACGATATAGATTAGAAAGCAAAAAGTGAGCACAAGAACTGGAAAAAGGTGCACAACTAATAGCTTTTTTTGCATTCATAGAAGCTTCCAAAAATCTCGCACGCTTAGTATATGTTTCGGCCAAAAGATAATAAGCCTTAGCATACTTAGAATCCTTTGATATTGCCATATCAAGGTAATTTATTGTCTTATCCAAATCTCCCTTGAAATAATGAGCCTGACCTATTTTAAAATATATCTCAGGCGAATCGATGTAACTTTCTAATGCTCTTTGATACTCAGTAATTGCCTCATCTACATACTGACAGGAATTATAAATATCCAAATGCCATTCTAAATACAAATCTCCAAGTCGAACATGTAAATCAGGATTAGTCGGATCCTCCTGCAAACCCAATTGACACAATTCTATTGCATTTTTAACATTTCCAACTTGACGTTCTTTTTTTATCTTTTTCTCTAAAATTTTCGTATTATTCATAATTATCTTTTTATAAACTTCTTGACATGAGAACTAAAAAGCTCCATACTAGACATTGTAAATAATTTCAGCAAAAAAAGCAAGTTATTTATAATAATTAGTATAATGATAATCTGATAATTGACAAGGAGTCAAAATGAAAGAAAACAGAATTTATTTTGTGGATGTAACAAATCGTGATGGAGTACAAACATCCCGTTTGGGACTTGCTAAATTACAAAAAACAATCATAAATGTAATGCTGGATGAAATGGGTATAACCCAATCTGAATTCGGTTTTCCGACAACAAAGCACGAAATAAATTATCTGAATGGTAATCTTGAATTGGTGGAAAGAGAAGTAATATCTAAAACAAAACTTTCAGGCTGGATGAGAAGTATTGCAGAAGATGTTGAATTATCATTTAAAAATGTACCAAAATTAAAAAATATAAACCTTTCACAATCAACATCACAGCAAATGATAAATGGAAAATACCAAGGCAAAAAGACTCCTGAAGATATGATTTTAATGACACACGACGCTATACAGTGTGCAATTGAAAAAGGGGCAGAAATAATCGGAGTAAATGCAGAGGATGCATCAAGAAGTGATTTGGACTATTTGATACGATATGCACAAGCAGCAAAAGCAGCAGGAGCAAGTCGTTTTAGATACTGTGATACTCTCGGATATGAAGATCCTCAGACAACTTATGAAAGAATATTTCAGATTGCTCAAGAAACAAACATGCCTATTGAATTACATTTTCACAATGACCTTGGTATGGCTACTGCATGCTCTGTCATGGGAGCTAGAGCTGCTATAGATGCGGGTGTTGATGCATATATAAATACAGCAATTAACGGTATGGGCGAACGAGCTGGAAATGCAGATTTGGTATCTTGCCTTTTAGCAGTTCTAAAATCAGCAGGATTTAAAGATAAATATAAAATTGATCCTAACATAGACTTAAGTAAGGCATGGCAACTGGCAAAATATACCGCTTACGCATTTGGAGTTCCTATTCCTATAAATCAACCGGCAGTAGGCGATAATGCCTTTGCACATGAATCCGGTATCCACGCGGACGGGGCACTCAAAGACCGAAGAAACTACGAATTATACGACTTTGAAGAATTGGGACGTGGTGAGCCTGAAATAATTGAGACAGGTAGAATGATTACAACCGGGGAATATGGTGGAATTAAAGGATTCAGAAATGTGTACAACAACTTGGAAATTGAATTCAAGGATGAGCATGAAGCAAGAAATATCTTGGAACTTGCAAGATATGCTAACGTACATACTCAAAAACCTCTAACTTCAAGTGAACTACGATTTATTTACTATTATCCTGACATAGCAGCGCAAGTCATGACAGTATCACCTTATTATGAGCCAATTGGAGCTATAAAAGATCGTGTAGAAGCTGATAAAATAAATCACCCTCATTGGAGTATTTAAAACAAGCTAAATTAAATAAGCGAATATTCTTTTTATGATAAAATCATATTAAAAGAATAAAGGAGAAGTTATGGGATTAACGTTAGCAGAAAAAATTATATCAAAACATGCAGGTAAAGAAGTCCATGCAGGTGAGTTGGTTATTGCTAAAGTAGATGTGTGTGCAGTACAAGATGGAACTGGACCTTTGACTGTTCAAGAATTTAAAAAGTTAGGCAAAGAAAAATTAAATGCCCCTGAGCGTACAATTCTTTTTATTGACCATGCTTCCCCAAGTCCGAGAAAAGAACTTTCAAATACCCATACCGTACTGAGAAATTTTGCAAAAGAATATGGAGCAGTATTATCAGATGTTGGAGCAGGTGTATGTCACCAAAGACTCATTGAAACATTTGTTAACCCTGGAGAAATTCTTGTAGGTGCAGATTCTCACACTTGTACCTCAGGAGCATTAGGAGCTTTTGCAACTGGCATGGGATCTACAGACATAGCAGTTGCTATGGCGCTTGGAAAAACCTGGTTAAAAGTACCCGCAACCTTCAAAATTGAAGTTAATGGTAAACTTAAAGAAGGTATTTGCTCTAAGGACCTTATGCTTCACTTGATTGGTATGATAGGAGCAGATGGTGCCACATACAAAGCACTTGAATTCTGTGGAGATACAATAGAAAACATGCCAATGTCTGAAAGGTTTACTCTTGCAAACATGGCCGTAGAAGCAGGTGCAAAGGCAGGATTATTTATTGCTGATGAAAAAACAAGAGAATTTTTAAAAACCAAAGGACGTGAAGATAAATTTTCGACGCTAAAACCTGATAGTGATGCCGTTTATGAAAAAGTAATAAAAATAAATGCAGAAGACATACCTCATACAGTATCCTGTCCTCACACAGTTGACAATACAAAGAATGTAGAGGAACTTAAAGACATAAAAATTGATCAAGTCTTTGTAGGGACTTGTACAAACGGCAGAATTGAGGATTTACGTATCGTTGCGAAGATTCTTGATGGGAAAAAAGTTAGCCCTAGTGTCAGAATGCTTATATGCCCAGCCTCTAAAGATGTGTACTTACAAGCATTAGAAGAAGGTCTAATAAAGACATTTGTAGAAGCGAATGCAACAATATTGCCACCAGGATGCGGTCCATGTGTTGGAGTTCATGCTGGAACACTTGCCGATGGCGAGGTTTGCCTTGCTACTCAAAATAGAAATTTTCAGGGAAGAATGGGGAACACTAATGGATTTATTTATCTATCATCACCATTCGTTGCAGCTCACTCTGCACTTAGAGGATATATTTCAGCACAATAGTTATAATCTTAATACAAAAAATATACTCCTTTAGTTATATTACAAAGCATGAGTTATTGAAAGATTAAACTCCTTACTATGTATGTAAGGAGTTTTACTATGGCAGAAAAATTGCAATATAAAAAAATGTCACTAGAAGAATTGGTAATTTTATCTCAACAGAATAATTTTAAAGCTTTGGAAGAATTGATTCGTAGAGTACAAAAAGAGATTTTTACAACCTTTTCTTACCTCAACAAAAAACGCGAAAATGTAGCAGACTTAACCCAAGAAGCACTACTTAAAATTGCAAAAAATATTCATTCTTTAAAAAACCCCAAATTATTCAAAAGTTGGTCTAATCAAATTGTGACAAACCTTTTTTATGATGAACTGAGAAAAACGCAACGCAGACCTGATTTTGTTTCAATAGATGATGAAAATGATGAAAAAAATGCAATTACTATAAAGTTTCAAATCCCAGATAAAAAATGCAAACCTCATGAAAAATGTATGTCATCAGAATTAGAAAAAGTAATCAAAGATGCAATACAACAATTACCGGAACAATTTAGAATAGCAATAGTCTTAAGAGAATTACAAGGACTTTCTTATGAAGAAATTGCGAATGTAACAAAAACGAATGTTGGAACGGTAAAATCAAGAATTGCAAGAGCAAGAGTAAAACTACAAGACGGACTAAAATCATATATCTAGGAGAATAAATATGCAAAAAGAATTAACTTGTGAACAAGTAGGGGCAATAATAACTTTCTACTTAGAAGGGAAACTATCAGATTCATTAAAAAAAGCTGTTAAAAAGCATCTTGATAGCTGTCCTGAATGTCATGCAAAATTTGAGGAACTCAAACAAATGGTAAACTACTTTGAAAAAAGTATTAATGAAAAAAATGACACATCAGATGACATTGTAAAAAGTGAGTATCAAAAAAGGCAATACGCTGAATTCAAATACAATCTTTCAGCTTACTTAGATAATGAACTTGATGATAAAGAAAATATTAGAATAAAAAAAATAACTATCTCTAATCCCATAGCAAGAAAAGACCTTGAAGATATGTATTCATTCAAAAAAATTTTACACAACTCATTTGATATAACTAAAAATGAATTAAAACAAGATTTTGCAAAAACAGTAATCAATGAAATGCATGAACACAAAAACAATACAGAAATTAGCTTCCAAAAACTTACATTCGCCTTTTTCGCTATATTAACATTAATAATAATCGGAGCTATAAAACTCTGGTTCTAAATCCTAAGCGCTGAATTTCCTGATGATGAAAACTTCATTGAAGCTAATTTTTGATAGTCATCAATAGAGATTCCCCTCGGATGCTGAATATTATTTAATTGATGTTGTTGCATTTTAGCTATAGTTTGCTTTTGCCTTTTAGAGGCATACTCATTACGTAAAATAGGCGTCAAAATATTGCAGGAAATAACAGACCCAACAGTACTTGTAACTACATCCACACCATTTTTAAAAGATTTATAACTGTCTGCAATCGGTGAAAAATTAGGCTGTTTAGACACATCAAAATCAAGTTTGCCAACCTTACTCATTAAATCATTTTTTTCTAAAAAGTTTCTAATTCTTTTGGTTCGAAGTTTTCCTGTAGAAACAAGCTTGGCTCCAAAATTTTTCAATGAATTTGTAATTACATAAAAGGAAAGAATATTTATAGCTGCATCCGCAATTTCTTGAGGAATAAGAAATGATTTCTGCTCAGGGGAAATTTTATCATTAAAAACAACAGCACCAACCTGAGCTAAAGAAGACAAAATCCAACCTAAAGTACCTGTATGCACAAGCATTTTCCCTGGATTTTCACCATAATTTTTCAACATGTGCACTTTAAAACCAGACCAATTATCAGCGACAGTACTTGACATTTTTTGCATAATTTTAATAAAATCTGTCATTACTTATCACCTCCTGTTTGTTTAACAAGAAGATTAGTCAAAAATTTTGTCAGAGGAGCATCAATGGCAAAATTAGTAAACAACATAACCACCAAAGCCACAACAGTCCCCATGGCATTTTGATACTGCTTAAACGCTTCAGAATTTGTTGAACGTGCACCCTTAGGAGTGAATAATGATTTATAACGTGGTATACCTTTAGCCGGTAATTGTGACCAATTTTTTATAGCACTTATACACCCTTTACGTATGGCGTAACCTGTTAAAGTACCAGCCACAATCTTAGCAATAGTCCTACAGACCGAAACTTTTCGTGTTTTCTCATCAACATCTTTATTTTTCGCATCAATAAAAGGTTGGGACATCAAGGCTGAAACGCCCAAAATCAATCGATTTTCAGCAGATGAAATATCTCGACCTATATCCCCAATTAAACCAACCGTCTTATTTTTATTAAATGTCGCATCAGGCAACAAATCCAAAGCACTCTGCTCAAAACGGCGAACATTTTTTTGTACACCTTTATAAAAATTTGAATTTGTTAATCTGCTAAAAACTTTACTAATCACGACACATTCACCCAAGTCAATAAAGATTATCAATCAAAATAATTGCGCAAAAAAAGAGATTTGTAAAATTAATTTTACAAATCTACTGTTATAAAGAATAAAAATCTATAAAATTGCTCCTTTAGGGACAACCGTTACGCCACCTTGCGACACATGAAACCCGCGTTTCAAGTCTTCTTCGCGATCGTACCCTATAGATGTATTTGGTGGAATTTTAACATTCTTGTCAATAATAGCCTTCCTAATTTTCGAATATCTACCCACTTCGACATTTTCCATCAAAATACTTTCCTCAACTTGGGAATAACTATTAATTCTAACCTCAGGCGACAGAACACAGCGAGAAAGCCCTCCTCCTGAGACAATACAACCTTCTGAAACCATAGAGTTAGTTGCCATACCAACGCGATCACCTTCCTCCCACACAAATTTCGCCGGAGGATAATTGTAATTAAAGGTTCTAATTGGCCACTCTTTAGAATAAAGATTTAACTCTGGATTGTAATCTAAAAGATCCATATTTGCTTGCCAGTAAGCATCAATACTACCTACATCCATCCAATATCCACGTTCAGCATCCGTCATCCCTGAAAAATTATTATCGTTAAAATTATATACAAAAATATTCTTACCTTCTTGCAAAAGCATAGGAATAACATTTTTTCCAAAATCGTGACTGGACGACTCTATCTTTTCGTCCTTATTTAATGCCTCTAAAAGTACTTCACGATTAAAAATATAATTCCCCATTGAAGCCAAGCACATTTTATCATTTCCTGGGATAGTCTTAGGTCGGGTTGCAGGTTTTTCAACAAAATTAACCAAACGCCAATTTTCATCAACCTCGATTATTCCAAATTCTGAAGCCTCCTCGACAGGTATAGGAATTGCCGAAATAGATAAATCAGCTCCTCTTTCTTTATGGAAATCCAACATCTGAGAAACATCCATTTTATAGATGTGATCACCGCCAAAAATACATACATAATCAGGAGATTCATCTGTGATGTGAAAAACATTTTGGTAAATGGCATCAGCAGTTCCTCGATACCAATCACTACCTGTACGCATTTGAGCCGGTGCCAAATCAACATACTGATTTAAAAAAGGTGACAAAGCCCAACCCCGAGTGATATGTTTATTTAAGGAATCTGATTTATACTGAGTCAGCACCTTAATTTTGAAAAATCCAGAATTTATAAAATTATTCAAAACAAAATCAATAATACGATATCTACCGCCAAAAGGTACAGCAGGTTTAGCTCTATCTTTTGTTAGAGGGTACAAGCGCTTACCCTCGCCACCTGCTAGAATCATTACGAGTGCATCATCAATAGACATATCTTCTCCTTTACATAACCACTTTTATGAATATTTTATAACACTTTTAAATTTTTTACCAGATTATGTCAATATCTTTACGAAAATATTTATGTTTCATAACTACCCTATCAGCGTATTCTCTTAACTGAGGAAACGGATTATCAGAATTTATGCATAAAGAAAGGACTCGCCCTCCATTAGAAAACATTTTTCCATTTTCTTCCCTTACACCTGCTTTATATACTGTAACATTTGAAGCTTTCGGTAAAATTATTTCATCATTTTTAACAGGTGTATCTGGATATCCCTCAGCGGCAATAGTAAGACATGCACCTACACCTTTTTTGTACCTTGGAATACTACCATTAAGCAATATATCCAAAAAATCATTTTCCAGATTTTCCAAAATAGCTTGACATTCAGGATCTCCCAGACGAACATTATACTCTAATACATACCAATCATCACGAGTCCATATCAGTCCAGAATATATAAACCCCTGAAATTCCGCACCTTCTTTAATTAAAGCAGTTCCCAACTTATTCAAATAAATATCTAGCCTTTTTTGCTGCTCCTTCGTCAAATTTACAGGACAATACGCCCCCATTCCGCCTGTGTTGGGAGAATTTTTATCTGCAGATAATCTTTTAAAATCACGCGCAGGACGAAAATTTATCAATCGTCCACCATAAAAATATGACATCACAGAAATTTCATCACCCTCTAAAAATTCTTCAATAAAGTAGCGCATACCCAAAAATTTTCTAGCAAATTCATTTTTTTCGTCATCACTATATACAACTTTTACACCCTTGCCCTTACATAGACCGTCAAATTTTAAAACTTGAGGAAAAGCATCAGACTCAATAGGCAAAAGCTTTGCACATTTAATACCATTATTTGCCATAAACTGCTTAGCGAACAGCTTTGAACTTTCGAGTCTGGAAAATTTTTTATCTACCCCGATGCACTTTACCCCGACTTGCGCAAATTTATCAACAAGTCCAAGACAAACAGGTTCCTCAGGACCAAAGATAACTAATTCAGGCAAATCAACAGCTTCATACAAAGAAATTGCTTGGTAACAATCATCAACAGATTTCATAGAAACATCATGAGATAGCGGTGAATTCAAACAAGCTGAATAAATAGCCTGCTCCCTTGCACCATCTCCAACAATCCAAATATCTAATGGCATTCCGCACAGCCTCCTGAACAATTTCCTGAACAGCTACCGACTAAATCCGTAAAATCAAATACTTCATCTTTCAATAATTTCTCTATTACAATCGGATATAATTTATGTTCAACTGCATGAATTTCATTTTCAAATTCATCAAAATGCATAAGATTACCAATTAATACTGGGTACTGAGCAATAATTTTTCCACCATCAATATCGCTTGTAACATAATGAATTGTCACCCCACTAACTTTTACTCCTGCCTCAAAAGCTCTATATATTGCATCCTTTCCCTTAAAAGATGGCAATAATGATGGATGAATATTGATAAATTTTCCCAAATTAAGCACATCATCAGGTAAAATTCGCATATAACCTGCCAGTACTATTAAATCAAAATTATTCACTGCAAAATATTTACCATTTTGCTCAAAAGGCAAGTACTTATATTTTATTCCCAGATTTTTTGCTCGCTCTATAATATAAGCATTAACATTATCCGATAAACAAGTAATATCAACAGCAAAATCTGGTTTTCCTGAAAAATATTTAACAATTGCTTCGAAATTTGAGCCATTTCCTGAGCCCATAATAGCAATTCTTTTCATTTAATAACCCTCCCTAGAACAAAAGGTTCATACTGCGCACAAATTTGAGATATTTTTTCAAAATTTTCAGATTTGGCAATAAGACAAAAACCGACACCACAATTAAATACACTAAAAACCTCATCTCCAATGATGTCCTTAAGCTTCGAAAATATATCCTGAATTGGAATTGCATTCATATTTAATTTAACAGCGTCTAAAGATATCACCCGAGACAAATTGTCCAACAAGCCACCACCTGTTATATTAACTCCTGATTTTATCAAATTTTCATTCCATAATTTACGAATTGAATTGTAATAAACATAACTAGGCGCAAGGCAAGATTCAAAAACCTCATCTGAAAGTTGCCCATTTTTATGCAATTTACGAATTAAAGAAAATCCATTTGCATGGATACCATTTGATTTCAAACCAATTATTAAATCACCACAGCCAATGTCATCAGTCTGTCCCCGACCTATTCCAATAGCAAACCCTGAAATATCAATTACGCCATCACGTAACAAATCAGGCATTTCAGAAGTTTCACCGCCGAGTAAACGGCAATTACAACTCTCTAATTCTCTGTTTAACTCAATAATTAAGGCAGAAACAGCATAACTATCTAGGCAATTAACTGCTATATAGTCAGAAAACCCAACAGCTTCAACATTTTTTGTTGCCATGTCATTCAGATTTGCAGCAACTAAATCAATAGCGATGGTCTTGTATAACTTCCTTTCATACAAAGGAATTATCTTAGTTCCAATACCATCACAACAATTATAAATTCTTAATCCATTAATTTCTGTAGAACCAACAAAATCAGTCAAATTAGAACTTGTAAAAGTCCTTTTTAATATCTCACCTAATTTTTTTGCTTCTTGCAGGTTTACACCTGATTTTCTATACATTTCCATAATACAATTTTATTACAAAATTCACATTCACGCAAAAATCTTAATAGAATTTACAAGAAAAAGACCACCTTATGGTGGCCTTTTTTCTGATTAAAAGTCAAACTAGTTACACAAAGCAAGCAAAATACCTGCCGCAACAGCTGAGCCTATAACACCGGCAACATTTGGTCCCATCGCATGCATTAATAAGTAGTTTTGGCTGTTCGCTTCTAAACCTATCTTATTAGACACACGTGCCGCCATTGGAACTGCAGATACACCAGCTGAACCAATTAACGGATTTATCTTTGTTTTTGAGAACAAATTCATAACTTTTGCAAAAATTACACCTGCAGCAGTTGCAAAAGAAAATGCCAATATACCCAAAATCAATATGAACAAAGTCTGAGTTGTAAGGAACTGATCAGCAGATAGCTTTGAACCTACAGACAATCCTAGGAAAATAGTTACAATATTAATTAAGGCATTTTGCATTGTATCAGAAAGTCTTTCAACAACACCGCATTCCTTACACAAATTACCAAAAGTTAGCGCACCTACTAACGGGCAAGCATCCGGTAAAAAGATTATACATAATCCAAGTACAACAAGCGGAAATACAATTTTTTCACGCTTAGACACTTCACGTAACTGCTCCATTTGAATTTCTCGTTCAGCTTTAGTAGTCAAAAGTTTCATAATAGGCGGCTGAATTACAGGAACCAAAGCCATATAAGAATATGCCGCTACAGCGATAGCACCAAGCAACTCCGGTGCGAGTTTAGAAGTAACGTAAATTGATGTCGGACCATCAGCACCGCCAATGATACCAATAGCACCTGATTGAGGTAAGGTAAAACCAAATACACACAACGCTAACAACAATGCACCAAAAATACCAAATTGTGCTGCCCCACCTAAAAGTGCCATCTTAGGGTTAGCAATCAACGGACCAAAATCGGTCATTGCACCTACACCCATAAAGATTATTAATGGAAATAATCCTTGATGTATACCTGCCTCATAAATAATACCCAAAAATCCGTGAGGACCTGCTATATCTGCCACAGGAATATTTGATAATAGCCCACCAAATGCTATTGGAACAAGCAAAAGCGGTTCAAATTGTTTTTTTATACCAAGCCATAATAAGAACAAACAAAGCAACAACATAATCGGAGAACCGAACTGATGTAAAAACTGTTCAAATCCGCTTGTAATAGTCGGGTCTACAGGTTGCACAAAATTTGCTATACCTGTTGACTGCCATAATTTATATAAGCTGTCTACAATATTCATATCTTAATCCTTTTCTAATGTTTTTAATCAGTAAAAGGTTAAGCCTTTTGGGCTTAACCTATAGTTACTAATACTTGACCTGTCTTAACTTTATTACCAACTTCAATTTCTACTGACTGAACAGTACCTGAAACCGGTGATTTAATCTCTGTTTCCATTTTCATAGCTTCAATTACAGCAATAACATCACCTTCAGCAATAGAATCACCGTTTGAAACCAATACTTTTAAAACATTACCTGGTAATGCAGCCTTAACCGGTGTACCTTCTCCAGCAGGAACAGCAGTCGCATCGATACCAGCTTTTACATTGATATCATACAATTTTCCATTAACAGTAGCTTTATCACCTTCGATAGTAACTGCATATTTTTTACCGTTTACAGAAACTGTATAACCGCCTGTTGAATCAATTTTAGGTTCAGATGCACCTTTTTCACATTTTCTAACACCGATAGTACCTTTACCTTGCAAGAATAAAATACCTTTTTCTTTACAAGCAGCTGATATAAAGATATTTTCATCATTAATAGGCAATCCAGCTTCTTCAAGTCTTTTCTTAGCTGGCTCAATACCTTTTTCAGGATCTTTATCATTCAAGTCTACAACAGTTTCAGTTGTCGGTTGCAAACCTAATTGCTCAGCCGCAATTTTAACGACTTCAGCATCAGGTTCGCAAGGAGTTTTTCCAAAATAACCCAAAACCATTTTTCCATAACCTTCAGCAATCTTTTTCCAATTACCGAACATAACATTGTTAAATGCTTGTTGGAAATAGAATTGAGAAACCGGAGTAACTGATGTTCCAAAACCGCCCTTCATAACTACTTCTTTCATCGCAGCAACAACTTCTGGGAATTTATCCATTAAGTTGTTATCACGAAGCATTTGAGTATTAGCAGTCAAAGCACCGCCAGGAAGAGGTGATTGAATAATCATAGGGTTAACAGCTAAAGCTTCAGGAGGCAAGAAATAATCCTTCATACATTCTTTAAATATTTCCTCTGTTTCAAGAATTTTTTCAATATCAACACCTAAATCATAATCTGTACCTTTTACAGCATGCCACATTGAAACGATGTCTGGTTGAGCTGTACCACCTGATACAGGTTTCATAGACAAGTCAATACCGTCAGCACCACCATCTAAAGCAGCCAAATAACAAGCAAGACCTGTACCGGCAGTTTCATGTGAATGGAATCTGATATGAGCACCTTCGCCCAATATTTCTCTCGTACGTTTAACTGTTTCATAAACTTTTCTTGGACTGGATGTTCCTGAAGCATCTTTGAATGCCAAGCTGTCAAATGGAATACCAGCATCCAAAATACTTCTCAAAACTCTTTCATAAAAATCGACATCATGAGCACCAGTACAACCATAAGGTAATTCCATCATTGTGATTGTAACTTCATGTTTTAAACCGTTATCTCTGATACATTGACCTGAATATATCAAATTGTTTACATCGTTTAAAGCATCAAAGTTTCTAACAGTTGTAACACCGTGTTTTTTAAACATTTTTGCATGTAAATTGATAATATCACGAGGCTGAGAATCCAACCCTACAACATTAACACCTCTTGCAAGACTTTGCAAATTTACATCAGGTCCTACAGCGGCTCTAATTTTATCCATTGTTTCAAATGCATTTTCATTGCAATAAAAAATAGGGGATTGAAAACGAGCACCGCCAGCTACTTCGAAATGTTTGATACCAGCATTCACAGCAGCTTGCAAAGCAGGAATAAAGTCATCTACAAATACTCTTGCTCCGTAAACGGATTGGAAGCCATCTCTAAATGAGGTATCCATAACCTTAATCAGTTTTTTTGTCATAATATGTATCCTTTCATTTAAACTATAATTCTACTACTTCTTAGCCATAACCGCTGCAATTGCTACTGCAATTGCTTCATCCTCTCTAACAGCTGCAGATTTTGTTTTTTCCACAACCACAACTTTTTCAGGACAAATTTTGTTCAAATAACCAACCACAGCTGACATTACATGCATGACTCCAATCATAAGCCATAAAAAGGCTAAGACAAAGCCCATACCAATAACCATTAATGTCAACCCAACAGTTAACAATTCTAAATTCATAATATATCTCCTATCGTTAAAACTAACTGACTACCGTCTTTTTCTAAAATCAGTTCACCATTATCAGTAAGTTTTTTGGCAACACCTGATTTTTTATCATTAAATACCTGCACGCAAACCTCTTTGTCCAAAAAATTTGCATGGCATATATAATAATCTTTTATATAGTTGAATCCAGACTCTAAAAATTTGTCATAATTCTCAAAAAACATACTCACAAGCTTATCGCGAAAATCATTTAAATCTACTGACTTTGAAATTTCTAAATTTAGCGCAGTTACAGGCTTATCTTTAACCATGTTTAAACTTTCAGGTACAGCATTCAAATTTACTCCAATCCCCAACACAAGTCCTTTAAAGGAGTTTCCCTGCATAACTGTCTCTGACAAAATACCTGCAATTTTACGTCCATTTATCAAAACATCATTAGGCCATTTAATCTGAGGTAAGATTCCATAGGATTCAAGCAATTGGCATAAAACTACCGATAAATATTGGGTAAGATTTGCAAACTTTTCATCATACACTTTTGATGGTTTTAGCACAAAGGATAAAAATAGATTACCTTCACCAAGGTCAACCCATGACCGCTGCAGACGACCGCGACCTGAATTCTGACGAAGAGCATGCACAACGGTTCTATCTTCTAGACCATCTAAGTTTGACTTTGAGTATCGGTTAGTTGAATCTATCTCTTCCAAATAAACTGTCGCCATTTTTCCTCTCTCTCAAGTTTCATATTAACGCAAACAAAAAAAATTTGCGATTTTTTTTTCAGCGTTTTAAAATAAATTCACAAGGGAGAGGATTAATATGGAACATTGGGTGTATAAACTTTCGTTTGCTGGTCATACGTTGGCTTTCAACCTAGATACAATATTTACGATGTGGGCAGCCATGTTTGTGCTAATTTTGTTTGCAATCCTTGCTACAAGAAAGCTTTCAGTCATTCCTAATAAACTACAAGCAGCATGCGAAGGAATTATGAACTTTTTCTGGAATGTAATGGGATCAATGAACACATCGAAAGAACATGTTCCATTGGTTGCTTCATTATTTTTGTTTATACTGTTTGCAAATTTGATGGGGCAATTACCTTTAAGAATTATCCACATCAAATCAGGAGAGTTGGCATCCCCAACAAATGATGTTAATTTGACCGCGGCAATGGCAATAATTGTACTGGTATACTATGTGCTGGCAGGAATAATTAAAAAAGGCGGACGTTTCTTTTTGCATGAGTTCAGTTTCGTAGGGATTGTCATGGCATTGGTGGAGCTTTTGGAAATGATTACAAGACCATTGAGTTTAGCTATCCGACTTTTTGCCAATATATTCGCAGGAGAAATTTTAGTTTCAATAGCACTAGGCGCTTGTGCATATTTTGCACCAATCCCTATAATGCTTTTTGAAATTCTTGTGGCTTTTATTCAGGCCACGGTCTTTATGATGTTAACAATAGCATATGTTTCATCTGCTACAGGCGAGGAACATTGACAAATTTACAATAAATATCAGTAACACTTTAAATAAGGAGAAAAATTATGGAACAATTACAATTAGCACAATTAGGAGCAGGTATCGCGATTGGTTTTGGTGCTGTCGGAGCAGGTTTAGGTATCGGTTTTGCGACCAAAGGACTTATGGACGCTGTATCAAGACAACCGGAAGTTGCAGGTAAAGCTTTTGTATTTTTCCTTTTAGGTGCGGCTCTTTCTGAAGCTTGCGCACTGTATGCTTTCGTTATCGCCTTCTTATTATTAGGTAAGTAATCGGAGTGGATTATGGAATTTAATGCAACATTCGTAGTTTCTATTATTAGTTTTTTGATATTCACGTTTTTGATGAACGAGATTTTGTACAAACCTATTACAAAAATCGTTAATGAACGTGAAAGTCTGATTAGTGAAAACTATGACAATGCGCAAAAATCCAAACAGAAAACGTCTGATATTTACAAACAAAAAGAAGATAGACTTACTCAAACTGCTACATACAATAAAAAGTTAACAGCAGAAAAAATGACAGAAGCAAATAACCAAGCTAAAGTCAAAATTCAAGAGGCAAAGGATACATCCGTTTTTCAAATTAACTCTGCTAAATCTGATTTACAAAACAACAAACTGACTCTTGAATCAGAAATGAATAGCAGAATTGATGAACTGGCTGATAGTATTTCAGCAAAAGTTTTAGGAGAAATCTAATGGAGATTTGGAATTTAATTGTAAAATCAAATACCTTTAATTTCATAATTCTTTTGATTGTTTTAATATTTCTATTGCAAAAGATGCGCATATCATCTGTACTTGAAAATCTCAAAAATAAAATTATAGAAAAAATAGAAATGTCTAAAAAAGAACAAGAAAAAGCCGAAATAGAACTTTCTAAAGCTCAAAAATCCATAGAAAATCTTGATATAGAAATACAACAAAGTGTTGAGCTTACTAAGAAAAATATTGAAGGCGCAGTAACCCAAACTCTTGATAATGCCCAAAGACAAGCTGAAAAAATATTAGATAACGTAAAAACTACTATAGAAAATGAAGAAAAACAGATTTCTTCCAAGGTGCTGGAAAACTCAACAAAACAAGCATTGATATCAGCTAAAAATAAAATAGTTGAAAAACTAAAATCCAACCCTGAACTCCATAGTAAATATATTGATGAAGCAATTGAAAATATTGATAAGGTAGTGTTTTAATGACAAATTCAACATCATCAAAAAATTATGCAGGCGCACTCGCCCAGATAGCAAAAAGTAATTCCATGTCGTTTGATGAAATAAAAAATGACTTAAATGTAGTTGCGTCAATTATAGGCAGCTCAATCGAACTAAAGGATGTACTTGGAAACGTAACCTTATCAACTGATGTAAAATCCGAAATCATTAATGACGTATTCAAAAATCAAGTTAATCCCAAAATTATTAATTTTTTAAAGATTATAACCGACAAAAACAAATTCAATGATTTGGCAGAAATTAAAGCCGAATTTGAAAAGCTATATAATGAAGAAAAAAATATAAAAACCGTTGAAATCACATCTGCTATTCAGTTAACAGATGAGCAAAAAAACAGAGTAATTGAAAAGTTACAAAACAAACTACACAAAGAAATTGCCGCAAACTGGCTAATTGATGAAAATATCATCGGAGGTCTTATAATAAAAATTGACGACGATGTTATAAATTCAAGTTTAAAAAATAAATTAGAAAAAATAGTATAAAGGGGAAATTATGGCTTTGATAACACCTGATGAAATAAGTTCAATAATTAAGAGCAAAATTGAAAATTACGAGGCAAAAAGTGAAGTATCAAATACCGGAACTGTAATAGAAGTAGGTGATGGTATAGCAAGAATTTACGGACTGCGTAATGTTATGTCTAATGAACTTGTGACTTTTGATGATGGTAAAAACACGCTTGGCATAACCTTAAACCTTGAAGAAGATAATGTAGGTGTCGTAATTCTCGGCGAATATACACAAATAAAAGAAGGTATGACGGTTAAAACAACAGGAAGAATTGCATCAGTACCAGTAGGCGACGCATTAATCGGTAGAATCATTGACCCAACAGGTAAAGCAATAGACGGCAAGGGCGATTATGAATACTCGAAAACCCGTCCTATTGAAAGAGTTGCTCCAGGAATTGTAGCAAGAAGATCTGTTTATCAACCACTTCAAACAGGTTTAACTGCCATTGACGCACTCACACCGATCGGTAGAGGACAACGTGAATTGATTATTGGCGACCGTCAAACCGGTAAGACTGCGATTGCAATAGATACAATTATTAACCAAAAAGGTAAAAATGTAATCTGCATCTACGTAGCAATAGGTCAAAAAGCTTCAACCGTAGCACAACTTGCTAAAGTACTAGAAGAACACGGAGCTATGGAATATTCAATCATTGTATCAGCAACAGCCAATGAAAGTGCACCGCTACAGTATATTGCACCTTTTGCGGGAGTCGCTATCGGTGAAGAATTTATGGAACAGGGTAAGGATGTACTAATTGTATATGACGACTTGAGTAAACATGCTCAAGCGTATCGTGCTATGAGTTTGCTACTAAAAAGACCACCTGGACGTGAAGCTTACCCTGGAGATGTTTTCTACCTCCACTCAAGATTACTTGAAAGAGCTGTTAAATTAAATGATGAGCTCGGTGGTGGTAGCATTACGGCTTTACCTATCATTGAAACTCAAGCTGGTGACGTTTCAGCATATATTCCAACAAATGTTATTTCAATTACTGACGGACAAATTTTCTTGGAAAGTAACCTTTTCAACTCAGGGGTACGCCCTGCAATAAATGCAGGTATTTCAGTATCACGTGTCGGAGGAGCTGCCCAAACAAAAGCTATAAAACAAGTAGCAGGTAAGTTAAGACTTGATTTAGCCCAATATAGAGAGTTGGAAGCATTTGCTCAATTTGCTTCTGATCTCGATCAAGCAACCAAAAATCAATTGCTACGTGGTGAAAAGTTAACAGAAGTCCTTAAGCAACCTCAATATAATCCTTTGAGTGTGGCAGAACAAGTGTCAATTCTTTTCGCAGCAAATGAAGGGCTACTTGATGATATCGCCAATTCTGAAATCGCAAGATTTAAAAAAGAATGGTTTGTATTTTATAATGCAAATCTCACTGAACTTGTGGCGCGTCTTAATGAAGGTAGTGCACTTTCTGATGAGGACAAAAATTTATTGCGCTCAAACATACTAAATTTCAAAAAAACTTTTTAAACGTAGTAGAAAAAACTAAGAGAAGGACACATGCCAAATCTTAAAGATATAAAAAACAGAATTAAAAGTGTAGAAAGCACGAAAAAAATCACACGTGCTATGAAAATGGTGGCTGCAGCAAAAGTGAAAAGAGCTGAAACTACAGTAAAAGTATCGCGACCATTTACGCAAGAGTTGAATACAATGTTTTCCAAACTTTTAAATTCTGTTGGACAATATAGTGCTTCTACATTAAAAATTTCACATGCTATAGACAATTATCCTGCTTTACTTAATGTAAGAGAAATAAAATCTGTAGCTCTACTTGTTATAACTTCAAATAAAGGACTGGCAGGGGCCTATAATGCAAATGTCGTAAGAAAAACGATAAACACAATTTATGAATACAAAAAGCAAGGTATTAAGACCTCTTTGTTCATAGTTGGGCAAAAAGGCATATCCGCATTAAAAAGAAAATGCAAAGAACTCGATTGTACTATTGAAAAAACTTACCTTAGCATAGCCAATAATCCAACCGGTGAAGGTGCCTATATGATTGCGGAAGACCTTACTGAATATTATGTTGAACATCGCATCGATAAAATTGAAGTGATAACAACACGTTTTAAAAACATGATGAGCTATTTTATTGAAAATTGGACAGTTATACCATTGAAAGGCATAAATGATGATGTTGAAAGATTACACGATAACATAATAGAGCCTTTAATGGAATTTGAACCTGATATGCATCATATTTTACAAAAATTAGTTCCGATGTATGTTACCAATATAATTTTCCAATCACTTCTAGAAGCGCAAGCAAGTGAGTTAGCCTCTAGAATGACAGCAATGTCTGCGGCTACAAGTAATGCTGAAAAAATGATTAAAGAACTTTCTATTGAGTACAACAAATCAAGACAAGCTGCCATTACTCAAGAAATCGTAGAAGTTGTATCAGGAGCAAATGCTCAAATAGATTAAATAGAATATTCTCATTAAAAAATCCACTTAATAAAAAGTGGATTTTTTGATAATTATCATAAATTAAGCATTGTTACCGTAGAAATTTACCATCTTGCTTTTAATAAATTCATTATTTACCTGATTATTAGCGTTAATGTCAACATTACCTGCTAATTTTTTAGCTGCATTTCTGGCTTCACGCTTGTTGGTCATGTAAATATTCAATCTAGGTATTCCAACACCAAGTACAAGCGCTGAATATGCATAACCTATAACTTGTGCTAAGTTCAACACATTCAATTTTTTACGAGTTAATTTTTCAGTTTCAGGCAATAACTTCATCAATTTGTGAAAACTCAAGGCTTTACCATCTTCACCTATCGTAGAAATTCCATGTTTCTTAAGCCCTTCTACAAGAACTTCATCCTTCGTCTTGACTGATGAATTAATAAATCGTTTTATAAAATTCCTGCTTTTCTCTGATGTATTTAACAGAGTTTTTGATCTATCCATAGCCATAACTGCACCTTTAGTAACAAGGCTGCCTAAAATCAATAAATTTAAAAATCCTAAAGTATCTTTTATTCCTGATTCCCTTAGCTCGTCTTTATCCCTAGCTGCAAATAACCTAGACATAATTGTCATACCATACACAAATTTCAACTGATTTATGGTTGGAGACATACCTTTAAATTGCAACTTTGACAAAAATTTTGAAGGATTAGTTGTAATTGTAGATAGCGCACCTAAGCCCAATACCAGTCCTGTAATAACTTTTTGTACAGCAAATGATTTACTAGTATCTTTTTGACGTCCCTCAACCCCAACAAAACCGTCACTACCTGTACGTTTTTTTGTTAAATATCTATTAATTGGTTGAACAGACATACCAAAAAGAGCTGCAAATCCAAGCCCCAAAGCTGAACGTTTCAAATTCAAAGATTTTAAACCTTTTACAAACACGTTATCCGCTAAATTATCAGTTTGCTTAAATGCCTCTACAACATTATTCTGTACAAATGTTTTTGACACATTGATAACATTTTCAATAGTTGTCCTTAATGTACCTGATGAATTCTTAATTCCATTATCTAACTTTGCAGATTCTTTTCCTCCTGTTGCCTCAGTTATCAAATTTACTATCTTGTCAATTTTTTTTGAATAGGATTCATTTATAATCTTCTTTTCATAAGAGGAAAGATTTTTATCGTTATAAAACTCTGCATCCTTCATTACATCATAAATATCACCACTAACACGTGAGCGATACTCGCCCTCGATAGCTTTATGACCATTATTGAATGTAGAAATTCTATCCACAACTCGTGATGAATAATCTCTTAACACTTCTTGTGGAATTTTATAAGTACCGTTATCTTTCTTTTCCAGTACAGCTCCAGTACGTAAATAGTCATGCAAAGCATCATTCCAATCCTTTGCAAGGATATCAATAGCACTGTTATCAGCATAAATTCGATGTGCACTTATTCCAAATTTATTATTAAAAGCGGAAGCTAACGCAAGACCTGCAAGAGTCCCATACACACCAACCATAGAGTGGTTAAAAGTACCACAGGACTCTCGAATAAATGTTTCAGTCCCAGCCTGTGGACCTCTTTTTCTCATATCAGTCCAAGTTCTAGGTATAACCATAGAACCTAAATCTACAGCATTTGCTCCCCAAGCTTGATTTGTTTCAAAAAATCTTAAGCCTGAAGTCAATAATGCATCCGCACCTGTAAATCGAGGAGTCTCATTTTTCTCTTGTTCTGTTTTATTTAATTGCAGATAATTTGGGGTAATATTTTGAATTTTCATAATCTATAATCTCCTTACGAATTAAAAAAAGCCTTAAATGCCGGGTTATGTTTGATTGACGCCTTCAAAAAGTCCGTCGTCGATGACGTACCAGAGGCGGCGCCGGTCAACGCCCCTGAGCTTGCTTTAAAATTCGCAAGTTCCTTTTCTTTTCTTTCTTGTTCTTTTTTATTTGTCACAGTTCTGTTGTACAGCGGAATAAATACACCCAGCGCGATTAAAGAGAATGCTAAGTTACCGATTTGACATATAGTCCTTAAACGCTTATCTTTAACAGTCGCAAGCTCATCGGTTGATTTAAGTGCTGTATGTTTTGTCCAATGCCAGAATTTTTCTAGCGGATTTGCATTTTCTTTTAACGGCTTCAATGTATTTATCAATTTTGCTGATTTATCATTCTTTTCTATGTAAGTAGCTATTCCTTTTGCCGCAAAATCGCCTAAGAAATAGAAGCTCAGGAAGGTAGCAATGTCACGAATAGTAGCCTCACGCAAATCGTTTGCATCTTCACTTGCGCCCATTCTACTTGTAAAAGTTGCTGTTGATATAATACGAGCTTGGTCCATTGAAGGAAATTTGCCCTTAAATTGCAACATATTCAAATTTGGCAATCGCAAAAGTGATAGTAAACCTACGCCAACCATTGAAGACATAGAAATAATTTTTTGCTTTAGTAAATTTTTCTTCTCTTCAGCAGTTGGCTCTTTATACTCTTTACCATTGTATATTGGAGCACCTTTTTGCCCAGCAGACTTGTGAGTAAGCCATCTGTTGATAGGTTGCATTGAAATTGCAAGTGGAATAATAATGCCTAAACCAGCCAAACTCTTAACATTGACAAGTTTTCTGGCCTTTTTAGCATAAGCATCCAACTTTGCAGGATCGGCCAGCTTATCACCTTCTTGTACCACGCCGCGAAGGAATTTAACCATATTTGAATAAATTCCTTCCAAATTAGTAGAATGATAAGCACTATCGCCTTTGAATTTTATATTTTCTGTTATATGTGTTTTTTCTGCAATAGCTTGATAAGCTTCTTTTGCTATTTTGGAACCTTGTTTATCGTCATGAATTGCTTCAACAAATCTTTTGAATACAGAATCATCATCACCTAAAATGGAGGCAAAAGATTTTTCTTCCTTACCACAAATACCTGATAAGTCATTTGTTAAATTTTTAAAGGTGTTCACTAGCTTTTCATCGCCTGAACCTTGAGCATTTTTATAATAGTGAGTAATTTTAGAAATAGTATCAGTATCAGCCCAAGTTCCCGATAAATTTGACTTGACAAACGGTTTCATTACAAAAGGCTGAACAGCTTTTGCAACACCATATACTATCGCACTAGGAATTAGGCAATTTACAATCAGTCCTGATGCCTCACGTCTAAAGGCCTCCATCCCTGCCAATATATTAAATCTATGATGTTTTTTCTCACTGTCTCCATCTGATTTTTGTGCGTTTTTATCATCCTTTGGCACAGCAAATGTTTCAACTATCGTCCTTGGAATAATCGCTGTTGACAAATCCAGAACTGTTACATTTATCATTGGATGTTTTTCGCACTTTTGCACAAGCGAAATTGCGCCCTCTCCCAATCTTTTACCATATTTGGATACCAAAGCTGAACCGGCTCCAAATGATGGGGTACTTTCACCTTGCTTATTCGGGGTATATTTATTGCTATTTACACTACCTAATCTGACTTCACTAATCATATATTTTTTGTCTGGTTTTTACTACCTAATAACTACTTACTATTATAACAAGCACACATTTAGTATAAAAGTGGTAAAAAATAAAAATTGCTACTTTTACACTTAATGTAAAGTTTATATTAAGACAGATTTTTATTTTTTTATTAAAAATAGAGTTTTTTAAATTGATTCTATAAAAATTGCAACAAGAAAATAACAAAATTTAATAAAAAAACAGTCAAAATAATAAAATATTAAAAGATTTTTTTTGTAAATTTTTGTAAATTTTTTCACTTTACACATAGAAAATGAAAAATAAACGAACTTTTAAGACAATTATCCAAACTAGAAAATAAAATAACATAACCTGACAGTATAATACTTTCATGCAATATCAAAAGAATTATGGGACTTTTTATCTAGAGAAAAGCTATAATTTTTGAGCAAAATTAAATCACAATCCCGTAGAATAGTTTTTAACAACATTCACCCTTATCATAGCGATAAGGAGTTTTTTAATATGAAAAAAATTATCATCGCAATATGTCTAATAATGAGTATAAATTGTGTACAAGCAGGACAATACACTGCCACAATAGATAAAATAGAAAACGAAATATTCGGATTCCAATATGGTAATGAAAGTGATGAACAAAGATTAAGCCGAATTGAAGAAAGCGTATACGGCAGAGCATCATCAGGCAGCACACAAACTCGAGTAGCTAAGCTCACAAAAGATCTTTCAGCTAATGAAATAGGGAAAGAAATAACACCTCGAGAAGACACCTTTATGGATGAAACAGGAGACTACATAGCAGAAAATCCAATTCCTCAAGGTCCTAATGTTGATTATCCAGCTGTAAATGAACTTGAAAAAATAGTATTCAATAAAGAAAATAAAAATCAAGATATAAGCATAAGATTGTCAAATCTGGAAAAAGAAACATTCGGAAAGACATACAATGACGATTTAAGTACAAGATTAGACAGGCTGAGAGCAGAACTAAAACCGTCCTCACTACTTGATAATCAAATAGCACAGTCATCAAATTCTTTTTACGATGACGAAATTGTAGAACTTGATAAAGACTACCATCTCGACAGATATGAACCGCCATCATTTGACTACGATGCTTACAATGCAAGGCATACAATGCCCCAAACTGCTTCCAGGTCAAAGCAAACAAATATTGCAAGCATAGAAAAATCGTTATTCAAACAGTCTTTTAATAACGACAGTATAGACACAAGATTATCAAGGATAGAATCAGGCATGTTTGGAACGACATTTGCTAATGATACCCAACAGGACAGATTAAACAGAATATCAAGTGCGTACAGTGCACAAAAAACTGCCAAAAGTTATGACTCAAATAAATTCACCCAAAATATGGCAACAGCCATGCAAATCGGGACACTAATCTTAATGGTACTTGCATGCGTACTGTAATTAGCCATTACGCAAATCGTCAGCCAGTTCTTCAAATTTGAAAGCTACACGCTGAGATAAATTTTCATCACTCAAAGTATGCAAAATTTCTTGCTTTGTACCACAAGCCAACACACAGCGATTTGGCTGTTCCAGTGGACTTTTCACAACAGCTTGCAGGTATCGCAATTTATTATAATCCGGCTCATTTTTCAGTGAAACAGGCAAAGGGGTCACTTGTAATAAAAGTTCATTTGCATATATTTCAGGGTTATGGTTAACAAAACGTTCGACAACAGGCGCAAAATCACCATTTTCAGGCACTTCGCGTTCTGCACGCTTACTTAGATTCTCTACTGCAAATTTTGAAAAATTTTCTACTTCATTTAAGTTATCATCTTGCATATTAGAATTTCCTTTAAATTGGATTTTGTTCAAATTAATTGAATTTATTTCGTTCATAGCCACCTCTTATTTTAATCTATCATAATTTTATTTTCAATACTTGTTTATTAAACAAACTTATCCATCATAAACAGCATTGTTATAGTATTTTACAGCCTCCACAGGAGATAATTCTTTACTTTTAACCTTAATAGCGGTTTCATGTAATTTTTCAAGTCCATCAGCTGATAGAGATTTATCTATCGGACCGAATTCTCCATAATCTTCGAGTTTCGGTGCTACGCTGTCAAAGCCTAGCTCTAATTTCCGTAAATGCTTGTAATGATCAGTTAAATAATCATTATACCTTTTAAACTGGTCATCTGAAAGATTATTTACAATATCTTCAATAGACTTATACAAAGGCTCTAATTCCTTTTTACCGCCTGTAACATCCTTTTTCTGGCGTATATCATAAGGTACATGCTCGCACTCTGCAAATTCATTGACTCGACTACCACGCATTTGCCATTCAAAAGTAAAACCATCTTTAGTTTTGAAATTCATTTGATATGCAGTATATCCTGACGGACGAACCTTTGGAGTTTCATCTTTAATGTTTAAATCAATGTTGTGCTTTGCAGCTACATAGTTAAGATGTTCCACCTGCTCTTTAGTAAGATATGGAATACCGTCTTGCCCCATATAATTACTAACTTTTACCGCTAAAATATCAGACTCTCCATTTGCCTGCTTAACTATAAGCTCTTCTAAAGCTTGCAGATACTTTTGAGACTGACGTTCTGCAGCCAGCAAATAAGCTTTTTCAGGATCTTTCTTGTACATTTCAACTATATCAGGATAATCCTTATAATTAAAATCTTCAATACGAGTTCTTGTACCCACAGCATCATATACCCCAGCAACTGATTTTTCGAAGGAGGCAGGATATTTAGGATCTGTCATTGCTGAAGACACCTTATCATATATACTTTGCTCAGACTTCGCTCTATGAGTCATATTTACATTATCAACACCTAATCCGGCATTTACCATTGCTGTTACAATTTCATTTTCTTTATTTGAAGCAACCTCATGCATCTGTGAGGCTCTATCTCGAACCAACTGCTCGCCTTGAGAAGTTAAAATATTTTTACCCTCGGCATCAACTTTGACTAAATCATTACCTTTTATTGTTGAAGGTTGTATCTGAGCAGATGAGACTTTTGGTGTATTAGCAGTCGGATCATTCTTAATAGTTCCAGCTAAATTTTCAGCCTTACCCAAAACAAAACTAGCCAAAGTATTGTCATCTTTCGCATTAAAAATTATTTTCTCATTTGCATCCTTCAGCTTGTATGAACCATTTTCAGCTTGCTCAATTTTAATACCTTTTAAATTATCATGTAACTTTGCTACTCTTCCACCAACAAGCATCATTCCTAAATTCATACCACCGTTGTTTTTTATGGACTCAAGTATTCCGACATCACTTGTTAGCCCGTCAAACAAAACATCTGCACTCGTCTCAGCTACTACTCCTGAACCTTGTGCCAAAGCTGAGGTTACTTTGGCGTTTGACATAACTTTTTGCACTGCACCACTAAGTGCCAGAGGTTGGGTTTTGATAAGTTTTTCAACCACATTACCCAATGGACCTGAAACATAAGCGCCGAAACCGCCATATAAAAGACCTGATTTAACTTTCTCTAACATTTCATTTTTCTTCTCATCCGTTAAACCATCTTCACTTGTCAATGCACCAACAGCAGTCATTGCAGCAGGCGCACCAGCCATTGTCGCAGCTATTGTACCCTTTACAATTTGCCCAGCAGCATTTTTCCCAACGCTCATAGCTAGAGCAGATGTTCCCTTTGCAACAGTTGAACTACCTGGCAAAAGCAGAGAAGAAGCTATCAATATTCCCATTTCAGTGTATGCTGCTGCTGTTTTAGCATTCTGTATATAATTTTTTGTTTCAAACTCAGGATTTTTACCCCCTAAAGCCTTTGAGTATGCATTTTCGTACTCCTTAGTAAACTGCTCATAACTCTTACCTTTTAATTGGATATCATACTCTTTCTTACAATTTGCTGATAATTCATTTAATATATTGAGCATATTCTTCTCTATTTCAGCCTTTGATCCCATTTGAGCAGATATATTTTTCAGGTATGAATTAACAAGTGCTTGATCGCCATCGCAAAACTCCAGTAAAATCTGTCCAAACTTCTCATGTGAAGAAACTTTTGGAGGAGTTAATGCAACTCGTGCAGGACCGCTCAAATTTTTCATAGCCTGACTATATTCATTTTCTTCTCTAAGAATATTTTTTACATCCTTTATCCCTTTTTGTAGAGTTTCATGCTTGTCGTGATATGCTGTAATTTTCAAATATTCTTCGCTTTTCAACTTCAAATTTTCAATATTTTGTGGATTATATAAAACACCTCTTGCTCTTTCGAATTTTGATTCCCAAGCTCCAGGTTGTGAAAGTGAGGAATTCAATTGTTTGATCTGTTCAAGTTCACAGCTCAAACGTGATTCCAATGCATGACGATCTTCTTGCCCTGTAAAAATCTTAAAACCGTTTACTACTGCATCTGTAGAAATCAACCCAACACCTGAATTAAATCTTTTGATTTCTTCGTACGCATTATTGGCTGAGTCTTGTAGATACTCCGCCGCATAATTTCTTAACTGTCTTTTTTCATAAGGCGAATACTTCTTTCCTTCTAGGGGTATAGTTTCATGAGTGTTTTTTTGAATTCTAATTCCTAAATCAGAATTTCCACTACGAAAATCAAAAAAAGTATCTTGAGGGATGAAACCAAATTCAAAAGACTTACCCGAAATTAACTGAGTCAATTCAACTTCACTCAACTTCTCTAACTCTGCACGCTTTGCCTCAGCTTCTTTTCCAGAAAGTCCTAAAGATTTTATATACATTGATATTTGAATTGGATCTGCCATGTTATCTCCACACACTTACATGGTAATAAACGACAACAAGTCCTATTTCCTTTAAGGAAATAGGACCTTTATTACAGTTTATTTACATTTAACTGATATTACCACTGTTTGGAAGCATCATCACTAACTTGTTTTTTGATAGCTCGTATCCTCAAGAATATAGTCAATTGACATAGAACGAAAAGCAAACATACTCCCAAATCCATCCATGAAAATACGTTATTCTTTTCCAAATCAAATATCAAAAATACTTTACCATACTTATAACCCAAAAATTGAGCAAGAACAGTTAATATAATCAAAATAGTTCTACCCAATTTGCACATAGGTCCTTGTTCAGCATAATCTGCCCCTTCTGCCTTTCCAAGGTAACCGACTACAAACATTATAATTGCAGAAATAAAACCTAAAAAGCCAAAATAGAAATTTGTCAATCTTGATACCATAAAACCACCTAAGATAAACAATTCAGAATATTTATCAAAAATTTCATAGTATATTTTTTTAGATTTACTATTTTCTTCACCTCTTGCAGCTATCACATTACGCGCAGTCCAATCAAGCGCTAAACGCAACAATAATAGCACTATAATCCAAATATACAATTCATGTTGTTGGTTAGCGTCTATAAAATAATATCCCGCTTCCAATGAAACCAAAAACGCAACAACAGAAAAGAAAATCGGATTAATAAATTTTAAATTTCTGGCATAAGCCAATTTTAAATTTTCTAATGACATAAAAACTTCTCCTTCTTCTCTAATAAACTACCCGACTATTATACATATTTTTTTATATTTATGCAAGAAATTTATTTTTTTAACTTTTCAGGATAACAATTCCACTTGATTTTTTCGTTTTTTCTAAACCAAGTTAATTGTCGCTTTGCATAATTTCTAGTATTTTGTTTTAACAAAGCAGCAGCCTCATCTAGTGAAAGCACACCATCTAAATAGGATATTATTTCCTGATACCCGATTGTATGTATTAGATTTTGAATTCTTCCATGTTTTTCCAACAGCATTTTCGTTTCTTTAATAAGACCACTTTCAAGCATTATATCAACACGGTGATTTATCCTCTCATATAAAATGTTGCGAGGGAAATTAAGTCCAATCCATTCAACATCATATGGTGTCTCAGACACCCCTCTTACCTGACTCAAGGGACGATTTAAAGTTTTTACAATTTCCAAAGCTCTTACTATCTTTTTTTTATCATTCTTCTCAATATTCAAAGCAGCTTGTGGGTCAAGACTTAATAATTCTAAATACAAAGTCTCTACTGATAAGCTATTCAACTTTGCGCGCATCTCATAATCAACTTGCATATCAGGAAAAGTATATCCATCCAAAAGCCCCTTCAAATAAAGTCCTGTGCCTCCCACAATAACTGGAAGCTTTCCACTAGAATTTACCTTGAAAATAGCGCTTTGAGCATCTTTTACAAATTGTGCAACACTATAATCAAATTCAGGCTCGACTATATCTATTAAATAATGAGGAATACCATTCCGTTCTTCCATACTTGGCTTTGCAGTACCAATATCAAATCCTCTATACACAAGCCTTGAATCGGCTGAAATTATTTCACCGTTATTTTTTAGTGCATAATCTATTGCAAAACTTGTTTTTCCGCTTGCAGTAGGTCCAACAATTGCTACTAATTTAATTTTCTTCATTTTCTGTGGTAAACTCGCCATCATAATATGAGAATATTAATACAAAAACATATACGATGTAATACAAATAAAATATTGCAAATATGAAATATAATATTGGAAACATCAATGTAAACGTCATAACAAACGATAACACAAAATTTATCAATGTAATCAACACAAATAAGTATAGGGATTTTAAAGGTTTTTTAAACAACTTAAATATTCCAGTAAACAAAGAATATAGCGGATTCCTCGTCCTATAAATAATTTCAGGAATCCAAAACAGCAGCAAGTAAGAAAAGAAAAAACTTGAGCACATAAGCAATAAATTCCACTTAGCAAGAAGAATATACTGCTCTACAGGTAAGGTCTCAACAAAATTAAGCAACCCTTGAGTTGATGAGGTCAAAGATGCAATTTGCTCAGGTGAAAAATCAATCCTTCCAATAAAACTTATCCCAAATTTAAAAATAAATGAACTTATTACTATCATTAAAATAAAAAACAAGATTATTACACCAATAAAAGAAAGAAAATACTTACCTACACCAGCAGGAAATTCTTTTATTAAGTTAAAATGTGTTTTCAAGGCCTCCTCATCCATAACAAATACTCGCTTTGATAAATCAACAGCTTTTTTAATCATATAAAACCAGCCTGCGAAAAAAACAGCAAACATAAAAACTATTGTCATAATTGCTATCAAATACTCAATAGCAGTATCTGCCATATATTTTGTATAGCCTAAGTATAAATTTAAGACAAAGTAAAAAACAACTAATGGCAGTACTACTACAAAACTTTCATTTGTAATTTTTAAAGCTTTTTTAAAATATTCAATCATAGTATTTATTTTCATCCTTAATATAATTTTATGTAATACACATTTTAATTAGTTAACTCGGTCTGTTTTGATTTTTCAACAGCAAGTTTTCTCTTTCTTCTTCGCATAAGGTCCACAAAAGCCTCCAAACGAGTCAAATAACCTGCCTTACCTGTCTGTTCATCCATAATTAACGGCAAAATAGGAATGTCACAGTTTTCACGCATAGCTGGGAAAATATTCTGAGACATAATCTCTGGCATACAAGTAAACGGACTAACATGTATTATTCCATCAATTCCTCTTTGATCAGCGTATACAACATCGGAAACGCACTCTAAACTATCTCCGCCTATATCCCTTAAAAGATAAGGCTTAGCCATCCTGTTGGCTCTTTGCAAGTGAGTTTCACCTTTCCTAAACATCTTTGGTATAATAGCATCTTTTAAAAAGCTACTTACAGTTAAACTACGACGGACTTCCACCCCCATTTTTCCAAGCTCTCTAACTATATTTTGGTTAGAAAAATCATCGCAGACAATGTAAATTTCACCTGTTAAATCAACATGCAAAACTTCCCTATTCGCATCAATTTCAGTTTTGTTAAGTTCATCAAACGCAAGTTTTTTTGCCCTATCTAAAGCTCTATTTGAATTAGCTTCCATAATGTACTTAACTGCCTTATTAAAATATTTTTCAGCCTCTCCTGAATGGACCTCTCTTGCTCTCAAATATGACAGTCGTGCATCCAAATCATCCATAACAAAAACTTTTCTTATAGCAATAACTATTGCCCGCATAAATAATACTGGGTCATTTTTACCTGTAATCTCCTTCAAAAAACGGTACATTCCTTGAATGCCGTCATACAAAGTCAATTCAATATATTTTGCGTTATATCCCAAATCAGTAAGGGCATTTTTTATACAACTACCATACTCTCCAAGCCTACAAATTCCGGGAGAAGAAATCATAGCCACATAATCAGCTCCCCCCTCAATTGCTTCAATAAAATTACCCAATATCAACTTATATGGCAAACAAATTGCCTCGGGTGAATGCTTAGTCCCCAATGATAAAGTTTTCTTACTTGTATAAGGAGGAATAAAAGGCTCAACACCAACTTTTTTCAAGGCTGCCGCCCAAGCTATACATATATTTCCCATATGTGGAAATGCTACTTTTAATTTTTTCTTATCTGACATTATATCACTAACTTTCCTTTTTATATCTTAAATCCGGCATTCTTGCCGCTCTGGTCTCATCTATTCTTTTTACAGGAGTATTGTGAGGAGCATTTAACAATACCTCAGGAGTTTCCTCCGCTTCAACAGATATTCTTAACATCACTTCAACAAATTCATCAAGTCGCTGCTTAGTTTCAGATTCTGTTGGCTCTATCATTATAGCCTCATGAACAATTAATGGGAAATACACAGTCGGAGGATGAATATCATAATCCATTAATCTCTTTGCTATATTTAACGTTGAAACTCCATTTGCCTTTTGTTTATTCCCTGACAATACAAACTCATGCATACAATTCTCGTCATAAGGTAATTCGAATGCCGCTTTTAGCTTTTCTTTTAAATAATTAGCATTCAATACAGCATTTTCACTGGCATGTTTTAAATTATCACCCATCATTAAAATATATGCATAAGCCTTGATTAAAACACCAAAATTGCCCCAAAAAGCTTTTACCTTACCAATAGAATTTTTAAGATCATAATTTCTATAATATTTTTCGCCATCAAAATCAATTATCGGAACCGGCAAAAAATCCTTTAATTTATCTACAACTCCAACAGGACCTGCTCCGGGACCACCTCCGCCATGAGGAGTTGCAAAAGTCTTATGTAAATTCAAATGCACAACATCAAATCCCATTAATTTTGGATTAGTATATCCCATTATCGCATTAAAATTAGCACCGTCATAATACAATAACGAACCATTAGTATGCATCAAGTCTGATATTTCCAGAACATTTTCTTCGTAAATACCTAAAGTATTAGGATTTGTCATCATAATTGCAGCAACAGAATCATCTAAAATATCCTTAAGGGCAGAAATATCAACTTGACCTTTATCATTTGACTTTACAGGTATAATATCAAAACCGCACAAATGAGCACTTGCAGGATTAGTACCGTGTGCAGAATCAGGGATTATAACCTTACTACGATTTTCACCCCTACTCTCAAAATATTTTTTTATTATCATCATACCTGTCAATTCGCCATGTGCACCGGCAGCAGGCTGTAAGGTAATCGCATCCATACCTGTAATTTTTTTCAAAGCTTCCTGCAATTTATACATCAATTCTAAAGCACCTTGAGCATCATTATCAGATATTACCGGATGTAAATTTGAAAATCCGTCTAATGAAGCCAATAATTCATTTACTTTGGGATTATACTTCATCGTACAAGAACCCAAAGGATAAAATCCTTTTTCAATACAGAAATTTTTATCAGAAAGTTCCTTGTAATGACGCAATACTTCAAGCTCGCTTAACTCAGGTAAATTCAAATTAGAATCACGCAAAAAAGATTTGTCTATAAAATCAACGCTACCAACCTGTTCGCACAGAGTAATTCCATCTATGCCACTACTTTTTTCAAATATTGTACTCACTAGATAATTCCCTGCCTTTTTAAGTCTTTTTTAATTTTATCCAAACCTGACTGAATAATCCGAGATATTCTGGATTGTGAAATATTAAACTCTTCTGAAATCTCTCGTAATTTTTTTTCTTTGAAAAACTTATACTCAATCAGCTCCCTTTCACGAGGAGAAAGCTTTTTCATAGACTCAATAATCTCTGCTTTTAACTCAGCCAATTCTATTGATTCCTCAGGTGTTGCATCATCAGCCTTGATCTGGGTCGGGATTTCTGCATCCTGCATTTCATCAATAGACAAAATCGTTTTGTACACCTCTACGCGTAATTCACTACTCTCTTCTTCTACAGTCTGTTTTCTGTTTTTTAAAGAATACCATTTGTAACGACGTCTTACCTCGTTTCTAATAGCCCACTTTATCGCAGTCGAAAGATAAGTATTGTTGAAATGTTCAGGGGATTTATTTTTAAATAAAATATATAATGTATGATTACCTATATTTATAAGTTCAGGCAAGTCAATCAGATGAGAAGTTGAAAATTTCTGATATTCAACCTTAGCTATTGTCTCTATCAAGTCTTTGTATTCTCTTAGGTTAACCTTTTGTTCTGCCGGCATGGTAACTTCTAAAATCCTATAAACATTTCATCCCTAACTACATAATAGCAAAAAAAATTATAGAATACCAGACAATGTAATTTTCCTTAACATATTTTATTAATATAAAAAAAAGGAGAACATATGAAAATATTATTTTGTACGGATGGTTCGAAAATAAGTTTTAATGCTATCAAAAGCTATGCCAATTGGGCAAAAAACGCAGTCGTTGACACTATTTGCGTAATAGATTGGAGTTTTTTACCAGAAGAAATAAGCATCGAAAATGCCGGATTTGCGACAAGCTGCGCAAATATTGCTGACAACATTCTAAATTATGCAGAGGATGAGATATCAAAATCAGGTCTAGCAATAGGAGAAAGGATTAAACACTGTGGAGGAGCAGTGGAAGCAATACTTGAGCAAATATATACAGGTAAATACGAACTTGTTGTTATGGGTTCTCATGGTAAAAAAGGGCTACAAAAGTGGCTAGGCTCTGTTTCAAGAGACATCGTCGATAATAATATCACATCTACCTTCATCTCTAAACGAACTAATGCAGGTAAAAGAATGCTAATCACAATAGATGGCAAAGATGACTCACTAGAAGTCATTGAAGAGCAGCTTCCTAAATTCAACCTGATTGACAAAGAAATATATCTTTGCATGGTAAATGAAGATCCAAATTTTCTGTTTTTGGAGGGGAACATAGACTCACACTGGCTTATGCAAATTGAACGTAATCAGATCCTATACTCAACTAAAAAAATAAATAATGTAAAAGAATTTCTTTCAAATAATGGTGTAACTATAGTGGAGAGCGCAACATTGGTGGGAATTCCTGCACAAGAAATTCTAAATTACGCGAAAACAAAAGACATTGATCTAATTGTTACAGGTTCAAGAAATAAAACTAAGATAGACACTTTTTTAAAAGGCTCTGTAAGCAAAAGGGTACTAGAGAATACTCAATCCGATGTTTTAATAATAAAATCTTAATATTAGTATACAATTTGGACAAAAACAGTCCTAGTTCTCGCCTTGTTATCAAAATCAATTAAAACAATTTGCTGCCACTGACCTAGCTGCAAAGCTCCATCAATTAAAGGAATCATTGTATTATTACCAATAATTGAAGCTCTAACATGTGCATAACCATTACCATCATGCCAGGTATTGTCATGGTGGTAATCTCCGCTAATTGGAGCAATTTTTTCCAAAGCCTCGGGCAAATCAACCAAAAGTCCAGGTTCAAACTCAATATTAGTAATAGAAACCGTACTTCCCGCTACATAGACATGCACCACTGCATTTTGCAAAGAATGACGATATACAGCATTTTGAACTTTTTGAGTGATATCAATTATATCTGTAAATCCCTGAGTATTAACAGAGAAACGCTCCAATATTACCGTCATAATGTAAACCTAACATTACCTTCTTTTACTAATTTTCTACCATTTGAATAAGTCGAATAAGGAATACTTTGTTTAATAATATCCTGATAAGATTCACCATCCATAAGCTTAAACACATTAAAATCAGCACATTTACCAACTTCAATTGATCCGATAGAATGAGCAAGACGCAAGATCTTGGCAGGATAGATAGTCAAATATTTGATTAATTCTTCTACACTCAAAACACCATCTTTATTAGCTTCAACAGCCAACTCAAGCAAGCTAAAGTTCTTCTCAGGCGCAAAACTTTGAGTAGAAAATCCAAAATTTCCTTCGAAATATTTTAAAACAATTTCTAATGGGAGCTTTTTATTACAAATTTCAGCGCTGTATAAAGGCTGATAAACGTATTTTACACCCGTCTCAGCTAAGTTTTCTAGCTCAGAAGCCCCCAGATAATTCGCATTAGCTACAAGTACTTTTTTTGATAAAACCTTCAACTTATCAAGATATTCAACAGGAGAGATATCTTTTTCATATGGAGAAATTTTTCTATAACCCATAAATTTATGAAGCAAGTCAATATCGGAAAATCCATGCTCAAGCCATTCCATCTCATCTTGAGATTCAGCAAATCGAGTCAATATAAGCATATTATGTTTACGACAATACTTTGAAAAAAGTTCCCATAATTTTCTATGAGCACCCGAAATTGAATTTAACATTATACCAATATGAGTGTTTTCACCTTTATGAAAAATCAAATCCTCAACTTTAGAACGCAAATTCTTAAAAGCACGCTTACTTTTATCTTTTGAGTCAGCAAAAACCTCAAAAAACAAGTAATTCTTTATAGGTAATTTATTTATCAATTCAAAATACTTATACTCCTTTGACACCTGAGCAATACAAGTCGTACCGCTTATAATAGAGTTTTCAACACCTGACTTAAAAGATTCAATCTTCTCATTTCTGTCAAGCGTAAAATACTTGCAAAGAATTTTAGCCCATTTCAAAGAATAATTATTTGGCTTAACTCCCGCAAAGTTATATTTTAAAGAAATTGTACTAAAAATCTTTTTTAATTTTCGTTTAATACTAACAGGCTTTAATTTATCAAGCTCAGTGTACTGATACTGTGTAAACAAATCTATAAACCCCGGTGTTATAACAGCATTACCAAAATCCTTGATATATTTTTCTTCAAAATCAATATCTGATTGCGGAATAATATCAACAATTTTACCCTCATCCACAACAATAGCCATGTTCTCAAGCACACCGTCTGCTGATGTCATAATCCATTTTGATTTATAGCATTTCATAACATATCCTCTTTTGAAACAATTGTAATGACAGAATTATAAAAAGCAAGCCTAAAACAAATTACTTAATAAGCCTCGGATCAAAGGAAGGCTCGACCTTATATAACTCGTTCAAATCAGATGCCTTAACCTCACGACCATCAAACATCTTAACCGTCATAGGGGAAATATTTCTATCAAATCCATGATGAGTATGTTCTTTAGCATATCCTATTACTTTTCCATCCTGCCAAGCAAAATCATACCTAAAGATATCATTACCCTTGACTGTCATACGCTCGTGAATTTTTTTATCAGGAGTCAAATAATCGACAGAAGTAGCTGTTCTACCATCTGCCCATTGCGTATATATTTGACGCTCAAAACCGCCTTCCATAAAATCATTTACAGGCATGTAACCTTCCATCTCAACTTCTTTTACAAATTGATCTCCATCCAAAACTCTATAATTTGCAATACCTTTTTCCTTATTCGGCTCAATGAAATGTTCTACAATTTTACTTCCAGCTGCCCTGACTTTTTTTATAACTGTCTTAGCCCCTAAAGTGAAGTCATCAGCTAACTCATCGGCTTTTATACCCAAAACATCATCACTTTTGCCCAAATTAGCTTTTTTTCCGGATTTTAAGCAATATGTAGCAGCACCTAAAACTGTTAAAGATAAAGCTGTAACGCTAACTCTTTTGGCAATTTTAGCACTGCCTTTTTTTGAGTCATCTGTATTATCTACGGAAGCCTTTTGATTATTTGTTTTCTTATCAGTTGGAGAACTTCCATACATGAAATTAACATCAAAACTGTTTGACACACCTCTAATCATGAATTCAAAAACCTCCTTTAACCATACATTTCATCTTCATAAAATACAAATTCCAGATGCCCAACAAGTATTGTATCACCATCTTTAATACCTTGCAACTTCAAGTCATCAAACACGCCCATACTTTTCAAAATATTTTGAAATCTTATAACCTGCTCAGTATTTCTCTCATCGGTAACCGCAGCAATTCTGCTAACTTTTCCACCGTTAATAATGAACGTATCCTTTGCCACTTTTACAACTTCAAACTCACTATCGTCGTTATTATATGCCCCTAAATCTTCTTCCACAACAATCTCAGAAGAAATTTGAGGAATTTCATCTACCTTAGTTGCCATAAAATCTAATAAGTCCTGCAAATTTTCACCACTAACAGCAGAAATCAAAAAAACATCATCTGTGAGCGCTTTAAATTTTTCAATAAATTTCTGACGACACTCGACATCCAATGCATCAATTTTATTCAATGCCACAATTTGATATAAACTCGCGAGCCTATCTGAGTGTTTACGCAATTCATCATTAATAACCATATAATTTTTAATAGGATCCTCAGATGTAAGATCAACTAAATGTACAAGAAAACGACAACGTTCTACATGACGTAAAAAGTCGTGTCCTAAGCCTACTCCCTCACTTGCACCTTCAATTAATCCTGGGATATCAGCAACGACATAACCGTCACCAGAACGTTTTTTTACCACACCTAAATTAGGAATAAGAGTCGTAAAAGGATAATCCGCGATTTTCGGCTTTGCAGAACTTATACGACTAATCAAAGTTGATTTACCGGCATTAGGCATTCCAAGCAACCCTACATCTGCAATTAGTTTTAATTCCAAAAACAATACTCGTTCAATACCCGGCTCACCCGGCTCACAAAACTGAGGAGCACGTTTTTGAGCTGTAGCAAATCTCGCATTACCACGTCCGCCACGTCCACCTTTTGCAACTAAAACTTTTTGCTCATGGTGAGTTAAATCAGCAATTATATTACCCGTTTTAATATCCTTAACAACAGTGCCAACAGGTACTTTTATATACAAATCTTTAGCACAAGCACCGTGCATATTTTTAATACTGCCATTCTCTCCAGATGCTGCCTTAAAAACTGACTTATGCTTAAAATCCATCAACGTAGACATGTTTTCATCTGCAATTAAATATACATCGCCACCTCGTCCGCCATCACCGCCAGCAGGTCCGCCTTTGTCAACATACTTTTCACGGCGCCAAGCGACCATACCGTTTCCGCCGTGACCTGAAACAACTCTGATTTTACTTTTATCTATAAATTGCATAAAAATTTTATCCCTAAGTCTGTTTGTGCTATTATAATAGCATGAAAATGCTAAAAGAAAAATTATTCAGTAAAGAAAAAATTGAAATTGGTCCTGAAAGTGGCTATGATAACTACATAATGGCAATAGAATCAAGTTGCGATGAAACGGCTTGCGCTATTGTAAAAAACGGGCGAGAAGTCATAGCAAACGTTGTTGCATCCCAAATCAAAACTCACCAAAAATATGGAGGAGTTATTCCTGAGATTGCAGCAAGGGAACATCTGGAATCAATTAATGTTGTCATTGATGAAGCTTTTAAGCAAGCAAAAGAAAATGCGAATATTTTACCTAACGACATAACAGCATTCGCCGGCACCGTAGGTCCAGGACTCGTAGGTTGCTTGCTCGTCGGACTTAATGCTGCAAAAACACTGGCTTTGGTGTATGACAAGCCTTTTATTGGGGTAAACCATTTAAATGCGCATTTATGCGGTAATTACATAGATACCAGTCTAAAACCGCCTTTTATGGCACTTTTAGTAAGTGGTGGACATACTCAAATTATTGATGTTAAGTCTTATTCTGAACAAACAATCCTAGGAGAAACAATTGACGATGCTGTAGGTGAAGCTTACGATAAAGTTGCTCGTTTGATTGGACTGCCATACCCTGGAGGTCCGAGATTGGATAAGTTAGCGCAAGAGGGGAATCCTTTTGCTTTTAAGTTACCCGAAGCTAAAGTTGAAGGCTTCAATTTCAGTTTTAGCGGTCTTAAAACTGCCGTATTGAGGCTTGTAAAATCTTTTAATGAAGGTGAACTACCCGTAAATGATATTTGCTCAAGTTTTCAAGAGTGCGTCTCAAATACACTTTTACATAAACTCAAAAAAGCTCTCAAGCAAAGCGGCTATAATCAAGTTGTTATAGCTGGAGGAGTCGCTGCTAATTCAGAAATCAGAAAGAAAATATTTAATCTTGAAAAAGAAGGATATCAAGTTTTTGCACCACCAATGAAGTACTGTACAGACAATGCTGCTATGGTAGCAAGTTGCGCTTACTTTAACACTAATACATTTGATGACGTAAATGTAGAGGTCTTTTCAAGAGTTAAGTAGTATTTGCTTAATACATTCTTTTAGTGGCTCACGCGACCAATGTGTGTGAATTAACTTGAGATAAAATAAATTTTGTAATAGCTTTTTCAAGCTGAACACCGTGATGATGATTAATTTCTCTAATAAAATAGCAAGGACTTGTTACATTAATTTCTATTATTTTTCCATCAATTACATCAAGTCCAACCATAGGTAATCCCATTTGATTCAACTTCTTAGCTACTGGCAAGAATTTTTCTTTTTCATCAGGCAGTAAGTCAGCCTTTATAATGTTTGCATCACAATGATCGTTAAATTTAAAATCATTACCACTTGGCAGCTTTTGCACACATACATCTAACACATCATCTCCCAAAAATAATACACGCTTATCACCATACCTAGCTTTTGGGATGTATTTTTGCACCATAATAAGTTGTGATTGTTTTTTGGTCATCAAATCAATTATTACAGCAGTATTCTTATCTCCACTTTTCAAAGTCATAACCCCCGAACCAAAACAAGCATTCAAAGGCTTTAATACGATTTCTTCACATTTATCCAAAAACTCAAGTATCTGAACTTTTGAAGCAGTAACTATATTTTCAGGCATTAAATCATTAAACATAACCGCATGTAATTTTTCATTAAAATCACGAATTGCGCGAGGTTCATTGATGATGCAAGTCTTGTTTCTATCAACAAAATCAAAAATATATGTAGAATTTATATAATCCAAATCCACCGGAGGATCTTGACGGAACATTACAAGTTGAAAATCTTCAATTTTTCGCAAAACAAGTTTTTTGTCGTATACAATATTTTCACTAATTTCAGTCGTAGAATAACAACCAGCATAAGCAACTCCTGATTTTAATGACAAATTATCGATAGTAGTTATAAAAACGTTATTCTTTTCACGCAACAATTCACGTACTAACCAAAAATTTGTCACCAAATCATTAAACTCAAAATATTTAAGCTCAATTCTATCAATAATAAACAAGATATCCATTTTACCCTCGCTAATATTTTAAAATGCAAGTCGAATTGTGACTTGCATTTTTATAATAACCTGTAAAAAAAACAATACAATAGAAAATTGTACTATTATATTTCCTTAGGATTAAGAACAAGCGGATTATTGTTACCAGCTTGTAATAACCTAATAAATTTTTGAATATCAGCCTCAATTGAAGGGAATGTATTATAGTGGATGGGAATAACCGTTTGAGCACCAATCCATTGAGCCGCAATAGCAGCATGTTCCACATCCATCGTATAAGTACCACCAACAGGTAACATTGCAATATTAGGTCTATAAAGTTCTTTTACAAGCTTCATTTCTGAATGTAGACAAGTATCCCCTGCATGGTAAATTCTCACATTATCGATATTTAAAAATATACTGGCTGCACAACCGCCATAACTACCATCAGGTAATGAACTTGAATGAAAAGCAGGTAAAAATATTGCATTTCCCCAGTCATAATGAATCCAACCACCTAAATTCACATCACGTGTTCTACATCCCTGACCAGAACAATACCTTGCCAGTTCTGCAACTGCAGTAATTGTAGCATCTTTTTCTTTTGCAATTTCAATCGCTTGCCCCAAATGATCAGAATGTGCATGAGTTAACAAAATATCAGTGATATTTCGCTCATGCCAGTTATATTTTTCATTACCAGCAACGTTCGGATCTATTAATATTGATCTATCTCCAACAGTAAATTCAAACGCGCTGTGCCCAATATATTTCAAATCCATACAAACTTTCTCCTTCATATCTGCAACTAACTATTTAATTATAGCATTATTTGAGGTAAAATACAACCATGCAATATGAAATTTATATGAAAAAATGCATAGAATTAGCAAAACAAGCAGAAGGTGAGACTTCACCTAATCCACTGGTTGGTTGCGTAATTCTGGATTCTAACGGTCAAGAGATAGCTAACGGTTATCATGCCAGATATGGTGAAAATCACGCTGAGCGAGATGCACTATTAAAAATCAACAAAGGTGAAGGTAATACATTAATTGTTAACCTGGAACCGTGTTCACACTTTGGCAAAACTCCTCCTTGTGCTGATTTTATTATAGAAAAAGGAATAAAAAGAGTCGTAATAGGTATGCAGGATCCTAATCCGATAGTATCCGGACAAGGCATAGAAAAATTAAAATCTGCAGGAATTGAGGTAATTACAGGTATTTTAGAAAATGAATGCAAAAAACTCAATGAAATCTTTATTAAAAACATGCTTGAGAAAAAGCCTTTCATAGCAATAAAAACGGCTACAACACTTGATGGTAAAATAGCAGCTTCAAACGGTTCATCTAAATGGATTACCTCCGAAAAAGCAAGAGATGAAGTCAAAAGAATCAGAAAACGCTACGATGCGATAATGACATCATCTTCAACAATAATTGCAGACAATCCAACAATGTTACACCGCAAAAAAATCATTCTGGATAGGGAGTTAAAAACAAACCTAGAGTCACAGATTTATAAAAATGGCGAGATTTACTTATTTAATGCTACATTAGACATGTTTGAAGGTGGTATTAATTTTATCAAAGCCCCTGTAATTGATAATAAACTTGACCTTCGATTTGTTTTTAAAAAATCTTATGAACTCGGTATAAAAAGCATTTTAATCGAAAGTGGAGGGCGTTTGAATGGCAGTGCGCTTGAATTTGTTGATAAAATTTATCATTTTATCGCGCCAAAAATTACAGGCGACAACACAGCTCTTTCCTGCTTTGACTTTCAAAAAATCACTCAAATATCACAATGTATAAATTATGAATTTGAAAGTACAAAACAATTTGGACCGGACATACTGCTCACATATCAAAGGAAATAATACCAAAGTATAATTTAACTTTAAAACAAGTAAATTATAATAGTCTTATGAAAATTAAATCAACATACTGTGCAGGAAGTTTTTACCCTGCAGAAGAAAAAGAAATAATAGACTTATTTAACAGTTTCAGCAACGGGATTGAAGCAAATTATAATTCTCGCATGATAATCGTCCCACATGCAGGATATGTATACTCAGGCGCACTCGCTTATAAAGGATTCTGCTATCTTGACAAAAATGTTAAAAACATATACATAATAGCACCCGCACACTACCAAAGAATATATGGATGTGCAATTTGTGATTATGATGAGTTTGAGACACCACTTGGAAACATTAAAGTTAATCAACAAGCCAATTTAGATTTTGCGAAATTTTGCGAATGTAGTATAATCAATAACGCTTTTGAAAAAGAGCACAGTATAGAAGTCCAACTACCATTTATTAAATATTTATTACCCGATACACAAATAATTCCTATTTTATATGGCTGTGAGAATTTTAAAAATCTTGTTAACACTATAAAAACACTATATGAAAACAATGAAAATGCATTTATAATCTCTAGCGATCTAAGTCACTTTTACCCTGAAAAAGATGCAACGAAGATAGATTATTACAGCGCACAGATGATTGAAAATAAAAATATTCAAAATTTTGAAGTTGAACAAGCTTGTGGAGCCGTTGGAATTTGTGCTGCAGTTGAATTTGCAAAAGAAACAAATCAAACATTTATAAGACTAGGACTAACTAATTCTGCACACACTACAGGTGATTCATCAAAAGTTGTCGGGTATGGCTGTTGGTTTTTATATGAAGGAGAAAAAAATCAATATATAAAAAAACATTACTCTAAATTTCTGATTAAAACGGCAAAATCAAGCATTCAAAGTGGCTTACAGCTAGGAAGCTATCCTTTGGAAAATATACCTTGCGTTTTAAAAGAAAACGGTGCGAGTTTCGTTACTCTGCAAATTAATCAAAATTTACGAGGTTGTATAGGTTCAATTATTGCACATAGACCGCTTATTGATGATATTTATAAAAATTCGCACTCTGCAGCCTTCAATGATCCAAGATTCTTACCACTCAGCCTAGAAGAATTCCAAGATGTAAAGATAAATATTTCATTACTCAATTCACCGCAAAGAATTGATTTTAAAAATGAAAATGAACTGCTAGAAAAAATTACTCCATATAAAGATGGGGTAATTATAAAAGATGGTAACCATCAAGCGGTATTTTTACCTATCGTATGGGAACAGTTGCCTCAAAAAAGGCAATTTCTTGATGCTCTCAAAAACAAAGCTGGCATGCCTGCAAACTACAATTCAAAGACTATGGAAGCTTTTATTTTTCAAACCACTTATATCCAAGAATAAAATTTGACAAAATACACTTTTTTCAATACGCTAATATTGTAAACAAAATAGGGGACAGGGTATGAAAAAAACTGTATTAACCATATTTTTATTAATGATTGCAACTGTTACTTTTGCTGTTGACGCCGACAGCGTTTACCAAGAAAAAGAATATCAAAAATATGTAAATGATATCGGCGTAAAAATTCTTAACACAAATAAAATTACAAAACACATCATCTTTACCTATCAAAAAGGTGATTATAAAAAAACAATAAACGATCCTACAATTTCCAAAAGACAAATCATAGTATATGGTGAACATTTCAAATACATAGAAAATGATGATGAAATGGCCGCATTTCTTGCCCAAAAAATTTCTTTAGCTGCAAAATCTTATGATGGAGAATGGGGAGGACTAGTCAGCGTTACCCAAATAAAAGGAGCACCAAAAAAATATGAAATTTTTGCTGATAAAAGAGCTGTAGATTACATGGTTACAGCAGGTTATAACCCGATAGGCTTAATTACTCTTATGAATAAAAGCAAACCACAAAATGTATTCGACAAAGTTCTATTCCACAATCCAACATCTAAAAGGATGGCCATTATTTACGAATACATTTACACAAAATATCCTTATTACATTGTGAATAATCCCTATATAAATGACCCTGATTATCAAAACTTTCTGCTTAATTCCGTAGAAAACAGGGCTAAACTAAAACAAAAAATAGAATCAGGCTCAAAGGATAAAATAAAATATGAATAGATATATTCTACTTATACTAATAGTAATATGCTTTTCTTTAGTGACACAGGCTAATGCAAATGAACTACTAAAAGATGATCTAGCTGATACAAAACTAAAAGAACAAGAAATCGCAAAACCTAATATAAATACTAACTACAATTATCTTGATACCGATTGTGTAATCATACCGATTAAAATAACAAAAAAAATTTCAACTGCCGGTAAGTACAAAACTCTTGAGGGTAATGAGCTTGAATTTTTTGTTAGTGAAGATGTATATTATAATGAAAAGCTTTTGGTATCAAAAGACACTAAAGTGACTGCAAAAGTAGAAATTCTCACAACAAAAGGTATCTCAGGAATTCCCGGCGAAATTTCAATATCGGATTTTCAAATTCCAGGACTGGACAGTTCTAAAATTCTTGAGCCTGTCACCAAACGGGGACAAAATAGGACACTTTGGATTTTACCTGTAAAATGGGCGCTCACTCCGCTTCCTCCATTAGGTTCTTTCACCAACATAATTGTTGGTGGTGATGGTGTAATAAAACCGAGTCATACTCTAAAACTTCATTATTATCCAAACTGGTAAAAAATTTATTCTATAATTTTGCCGTCAAACAATTCCATTACCATATTAACAGTGTCAGAATACAACAAACTATCAATATCATTTCTTGACTTTAGTGTTTTGTGCTCGATTTCACTTTTTGCAGTTTCAATTTCAGCTTCAGTCACCTCAGGAGTTTTTTTTTCCGGCTGAGGTACCGGTTTAGACTTTGGGCTTGGAGCAGCACCAACTTTTACATCATCCGGCTGAGGCAATCTCACTATTATCTTTATATCTTTTTGACCAAATAACGAATCCACAGCCGCTTGCAATGTCTGTTTTTTTGAGCCCTCTACAAACTGTTTTAAAAGCACTTCAGATTTTAATGTCAAGGTTACCCCATCAGCCGAGATTTTAATAGGATTTGCCCATTGCTTCAAAAGTGCGCGAGTTGGAACATTTTGAATATTTTCAAGTAACTGTCCCCACAACGCAGACAAATCATCTCCTGATATAGGTTTTGATACGGGCATAGGTGAAAAATCATCATTATCGAACTCTTTTATTTTAGCAACAGCTTCAGTACTTACAGTTAAATCAGGAGTCACTGATTTTTCTTTTTCAAACTCATCCTTAGGCAAATTTTTCACTGATTCAACGACTTGAGAGTGTTTAATTTCAGGTTTTAGCACAGGAGCTGGTGCCGTTTTGTAGTGCTGATGATTTATTGACTGAACTGCACCACCTTCTAACTTAGAAATTCTACTTTGCAATTCTATCAACGTAGTATTTTCGGCAAGATTTGCAAGATCAATTATTGCAACTTCAAGCCATAACCTTGGATTATTTGTCGTTTTTAATTCCTTTATGTACTCTGTGCACTTATTGATAAGAAACACAATCTGGTGCGTTTCAAGTGCTTTCGTCTGCTTTTCTAACAATTCAAGCTGAATATCATTTAATTGAGTTAGTTCTGATACAGAGTCCCTACTACAAGTCTTTACAATAAGTAAATTTTTCAAGTAGTCTAAAAGATTAGTCAAAATTTGAACCGGTTCATTACCACAGTTATATATTTTTTCAAGCATTAAAATTCCATCATTAGGTAATGAATTAACGATTGCTTCAGCTAAATTATTTAACACATCAAAAGATAGACGACCAAGTAGATTATTTATATCATCAGTCGTAATAGCATCTTCACCATCTAATACACTCAACTGATCCAAAAGTGCAATACTATCGCGCATACCTCCTGCTGAGTTTTTAGCAATAGTTGTAAGTGCATCATCTGTGATATTTATCCCTTCTTTATCTGAAATCATTCTCAAATGTGAAACAATATCTGATGTTGTAATGCGCTTAAAATCATATCGCTGGCAACGACTTTTTATGGTATCCAACACCTTATGAACTTCTGTTGTTGCCAAAATAAAGATTACATTTTTAGGCGGCTCTTCAAGAGTTTTTAATAAAGCATTAAATGCCGTAGGTGAAAGCATGTGCACTTCGTCGATAATATAGATTTTATAACGACTATTCACAGGAGCATACATGACTTTTTCTAAAATATTTTGAGCATCCTCAACCTTTCTATTGCTAGCAGCATCTATTTCAATTACATCCATCGGAGTTGAGTTTGTGATATCAATACAATTTTCGCAAACACCACAAGGATTAACTGTTGGTCCTTCTTTACAGTTAAGCGATTTAGCAAAAATTCTTGCAGTTGAAGTTTTACCGGTACCACGTGGGCCGGTAAACAGATATGCATGCGAAATTTTATTAAGCGTAATAGCATTTGCCAAAGCTTTTTTAATATGCTCCTGTCCGACCACTTGTTCTAGTGTTTGCGGACGATATTTACGATATAATGGTATATACTTTTCATTCATGATATCATTATAGCAGAATTTTACAAAAAAGGTGAATATTATGAACATAATTAAACCAAAAATTTTAACCCCTGGGGATACAATAGGAATTTTAGCCACAGCCGGAGCTGTTGAATCGAAAGAAAATATACTCAAGGCAAAAGAATATTTTGAAAATTGTGGTTATAAAGTTGTACTGAGCGAAAACATCTTCGACGAATACAGATACCTGGCTGGTACGGATGAAAAAAAGGTTAAAGCGATACATGATTTTTTTCTAAACGACGAAATAAAAGCAATTATATGCATGCGAGGAGGTTATGGAGCGGTTAGACTTGTAGAGAAGCTGGATTACGATTTAATCAGGCAACATCCGAAGATTTTTTGCGGCTATTCTGATATCTCTGCGCTTTCTGCAATGATTTACAAACGCTCTGGACTAATTACATTTTCAGGACCGCTTGCACAAAGCGACTTTGGAGTAGATTCACCTTCGGAATTCACGCTCAATTCTTTTTGGAAAGCAGTTAGTACAAACGAGCAACTGTGTTTTTCCCCTGACAATTGTAAAATTTACAAATCAGGCAATGCATCTGGAATTATTTGGGGTGGAAATCTTGCAACTATTGTATCACTTTGCGGACTTGAGTTTGTTCCGGATGAAGACTTTATTTTCTTTACAGAGGAACTTAATGAAGTAACTTATAAAATAGATAAAATGATGAATCAATTGATGAATATTGAAAAATTCAGAAAAAATATTAAAGCCATTGTACTCGGTGATTTTCTGGATATTGATTGTGAAAAGTGGCTGGATGAGTTATTTTTTGAAATTGCGCATATACTCAATATACCTATAATAAGAGGGTTTAAAGTAACACATAACAAAGATAAAATAACTATTCCTTACGGTGCCAAGGCTCTACTTGAAAATAATAATTTAAAAATTAAATAAAAAAGCGAGATAAACTTCTCGCTATGAAGATAAAAATATGAAAAAGATCTATTTATAAAACTAACTACCTACCAACCGCAAGGCTTCTTCCAACAATTCCTTATTAGAAGATATTAACTTATTAGAAATTTCCAATTGTAATTTAGCCATTTGAAAATATGAAATATTACCTTTAAAATCAGCATTCGATAATTCTAAGAGTCCTGAGCGTATTTCACCAACACCTAACACAGGCTTACCGGATTCTGCAGTTTCAAGAAAATAGCCTTCCTTGAACTCATACAAAGCAGCAGCGTTATGGAAATTTCTTGTCGTAATCCTATACAAAGGAACCGTCTTTTTTCCACCATCAGCTTTCCCGATAATTGTACCATCATTTTTTATCTCATATTCATCATATTTACCTAAAAATTTACCATTATTCGGGTCAATCCACAATTTTATATCTGTAGTCGGAATATCTAAAGAACCACCTTTCAATGCAGTTTCTTGGTACAAATCAGCTGTAATCGGTTTTGTACCTTGCATTATTTCACCTTTATCATTTAATATATAGCCTTGAACAGTATTACCATTTTTAGCACGATATACACCCTCGCTATCAAATGTAAATTCACCTAATCTTGTATAGACACTTTTTCCTTCTTTGGTTTTTGTCAGGAAAAATCCTTTTCCCTCCAAAAAAACGTTATCATTAGACGTACCTGGGGTAGATTTACCCTGACTCATTTTTTTATCGTAATCATCTGCAACGGCACCACCTAAAAAAGTCTTAAAATTAACCTGCTGTTCCTTAAACCCCGGAGTATAGATATTAGTCATGTTATGAGCAATAACATCCATCCAGTTTGTAGTAGCTTTTTGAGTATTCAACGCCGTAGTGAAAGAATCATTCATCAGCATTCTCCTTTTTATTTTTACTTTGTTGTTCTTGTTGCTGTTTATGTTTTGAGTATGACAGTTGACTATAGGAAAGATTTTGATCATCAAACCTTTGTCTTAAAAATCCGATATTATTTTTCAAATACTCTTCTACAGCCTTATCGCCAGGAATAAAATTGGCCATGATACGGCCATCTTTATTAACTTTTAAAATAACTGAAATATCTTTATCAAAATCAATTCTAAACGGCTGATTTGTTTTTAATGATTCTGATAGCATATTCATCATTGTCGCTGAAACTTTTGCTGTTTTTTCAGCAGCTTGAACATTAACTTCACTCATTTGCTGAAATTGTGAAGCTATAGACTGCATCGACATATCTGTATTTTTAACTAAATCAGTAAAAAACAAAGCATCATTATCATCCATGGTAATTGTTTGATAATCAATACTTGCTTTTAAAGTAGAATAATCCGCATTAGCAAAAGATATCCTATCACTTGTATTAAGGAGTGATTGGATATTTTTAGAAAGAATAGCTTGACTATCTTTTCCAAGTTTTATGTCTGAATAAGACAATTCCGCTTTCAACATATCATCAGGACTATTATCTGATGAATTTTTATCAGAGTCAGAATCTTGATTAGTTTTTACTTCATTCTTTTCAGAATCTTCAGTTTTTGAAGTGGTTTCATCCTCTGCTGATATTTCTTCTGTTTTTTCAGCTGACTGTTCTTCTTTTGCAGAAGCAGACTTCATTTCCTCATCAAAAGAAGAAGATTCTGTTTTTGATGATTTTGAACTTGACTGCACATTTGACGTCGATGAAGTGCTTGAAGTTGATGCTACTGCTGATGAAGATGTATCTATATTCATTACTTACGCCTCATTATCTAATGCTTCCAATTGTCTTAAGATTTCTTTTTCTTCTTCCTCAAGCCGTTCTTGAGATTGGGCAAAAAATCTTGTGACACCTAGCTCTGAATATTTTTTTAATTCTTGAGCCTTTTCTTCTTCTATGTAAGCCTCTTTGTTTTTTTCTTTGTGTTTTTCCAAAACTTTTACGGCCTGTTCAAGAAGTACCAATTTGTGTTTTTCCGCATCCAGAATATTTTGTTTTTCTACACGAATTTGTTCCAGTTGCTCTGCTTTTTCCCAAAGATGGACAAGGTACTTATCATAAGCCTCATACATCATCGGATCCGCCTGTCTCATATTAGACTTAGTCGATACAATTTCTTCATTATTTTTTCTGATATTTTCCTCAGCTATTAAGACCTCTTGCTGTGCCTTTTGGACAACCAACAGTTGCTCTTCTTTTTTTCTAATTCGGAAATCAAGTATTTTTTGTAGTCTATAACGAAAAGGCATTTTTATTTATTACACTTTCTTGTTGTTATTATCAAGGATTTTTAAAATGTAATAAACATCTAAATGTATGAGATTCTTAATGATTTTTTTCAGTAAGTCAACTAATCTATAATTTTAACACCTGTCGTACCACCGGTTTGGTTACTGTAATGATGCCAGCCATAATTGGTACGAATATCTCGAGAGCGACCTGCATTATTATAGCGCATTGCATTTCTCTCTGCTTCAAAGTAATCCATATATGCAGGATCCATCTGTGGAGTAATACCTGTAGGTACACCACCTGTCATGTAATTTCCAAAAGAATGTAGCATGCTTTTCCACCCACTACCTGCGACAATTGGTGGAGTATAGTAATTATCATACCCTGATGAATACCCCCAAGAAGGAGCAGAATTCATACGTGAATTTGCACGCTTAATATTGGATAATCTTTTAGTTAAATCACCTGACTGAGATGCTCCAAATAATTGTTGTTCCATTCTTTCCACACGTTGTTCTGGAGTGTCGTAGTCAAATGTCCTATTAAATAACTTATTCTCTAACTTTGAAATATTCCTGTTTTGACCAGCATAACTACAATAATGATGTGGAGATGGGGTATAAGTGGATACATAACGACTTGCAGCATAAGCAAGTTGAAGATTTAACAACAAGAAAAATAATAGTAAAAATCTAAACATACAATTCATCCTCTTTAACATAAAATAAATTATGATATCAATGTTAATATTGCATTACCCAAGTGTATAAAAATATAGACAACAAATTAAAGACAATAAAAAAGAAAGCAAAAGATCTATTACCAATCTTTTGCCTCACACTACTTACACACTAATTATAATTATTTATATTCACTACTTATTCATTTCTATCAGATTTTACCCCGGAACCTAGGGCAGTTAAACCAGCTATCACAGCACCAATACCGGCTGCAATGAATGGTTTGCTCTTACCTAAGAATTTGAAATATTTAGAAAAGCTTAAAAGATAAGTAGCAGCCCCACCAACGACAGCGCCACCTGCAGCTCTACCCAGAATTTTCTTTGTCTGATCTCCACGACCTACAGATTGACCTGTGATATCTGCAATATTTTCTTCAGCTGTCTTATTATCAGCCAAACCAAATGTTATTGCTTGAACAAAACCCTGAGTAAATGCATCCTTACCGTTTGCTCTTATGTCATCTATTAAATCAACACCAAATTGCTGTCTGTACATATCTCGAGCCCTATTTAGTACTTCAGCATCAGAACCGTTAGGATATGCTGCTTTCACAGCTTCCGTATAATTTGCCAAAGCCTGCAATATCTGCTCCTGCTCATCCTTATGAATTTTTTCATTTAACATCTGAGCTGATATTTTTATACCTTCAATAGGTGAATTCAATCGCAAATCCGCATTACGAGATCTCTCCTGATAACGCACCTTACGATCTATCGAATAATCCTGCCACTTATCCATCTGCTGCATCCAACTGTCAGTATTCATGCCTGTGAATGACGGATACATAGGGAAGCCCATTCCCATACCTCCAAACAAACTACCATTCATACTCATTGGATTTGTGTAAGCACTAAATCCGAAAGAATCTTCAAACAAATCATTCATTGCAATCTGATTTGAATAATTGTTCATAATCCAAGGATTAATTCCTCCGAATCCTATTCCACCTGTAGCGGCAATATTTTCGCCTGCCATAACCTAACCTCCAAATAATTGAGTTTAACCTACCTTACTTATATAAAAAAAATTACCATACGCTAATTGCTTTTTTATCACATAATTGTTAAGTTTTCTTAACAATTATTAAAACAATCCTGAAACATAAAATTAACATACTTGCCCAAAGCAGACTGATTGTATAAAATATGATAAGAGAGGACATAAAGTTGAAAAAATTTCTTTCATTTCTAGCTTTTATAATTGTTTGCGCACTTATAGCCGGATTAGTGTATTTATTTCCAAATTTTTTTGAAAGACAATTAAATAAAATACAAGGGATATACTATGTTCATAAAGGTGACAGTGCATATCGCAAAATGAAATTACAAAAATCAATAGAATACTATAACAAAGCGCTTCAGTTATACCCTGAGCACTACAGTGCTTGGTGCAATCTGGGTAATTTATATGTCGTATTTGAAGATTATTATTCAGCAGTCGATGCATACGAGCAGGCAATTGAGCATAACCCTAAATTCATAAAAGCCCGAATGAATTATGGAATTGTATCAGCAGAAAAGCTCGGCGACTTTGATGGAGCTATTCAGCAGTATAAGGCAATTTTAACCACCAAACGGCATCTTTTATCAATCCCTTTCATCTACAACAATCGTAGAAGCACAAAAATAAATAAAGGACGAGCTTACTACAATATGGGAATAGCGTACAAGCAAAAATCCTTGTATCTTAACGATGATGATTGGGGATTAAGACATCAATACTTAGTTGAGGCATTAAACTCTTACAAAAAAGCTGTTAAAATCCTCAAAAAAGATTATGATGCCCGATACAATTTAGCACTGACATATCATCTTTTGGGGGATTATCATAACGCAGGTCTTACTTACTGTAAGGCTATTCAGCTATCACCTATGAGTTATGAAGCCCATTATAATCTCGCTGTATTATTAAGACATCTTAAATACTATAAGGAAGCTCTAGATGAAATGGAAAAAGCAACCTCACTAATTACAGATAGTGAAGGTGCTACCAACCGCCAAAGATACATCTTTGATATCATGAATACTGTAACTCGAGAATATATGACAGAAAAGGGTGAACAATATTTTGTTGAAGCCTTAAGCAGAGAAGAGCTGCTTGATAAAAATTTAACCTACGTAAATGGTAAACTTGTATCCGCAGATGAATTAGACAAGACTATGATGAAAAATTTAAAAACCTGTTCATCCAAGAAAATATTTCTTGAAGATATAGATGAAGACTATATAGAAGCACAAGACAGAGGAAGGGTATTTTTACCACCTGTGGAGTAGAGGCCTATGTTTAAATATTACGGTAAATACGCGCCATACTTATTTTTACTACCTGCAGCAGTAGTGCTAATTGTATTTTTTTTCATACCTTTTTTCCAAACTATAGTCTTAAGCTTTCTTGATTACAGCAATAATATCTATACTCCTTCAATGTGCGGTATTCAAAATTATGTGTTATTGTTTCATAACCCGATATTTTACAAGGTTTTAGTTAATACATTTTTATATTTAATATTAGCAGTACCGATACTTGCAGTAGTACCGCTATTTATTGCGATACTGATAAACCAGAAAATAAAAGGTATTACTTTATACAAAATTCTTATTTACTTACCGGTAATCGTATCAATTGTAGTAGCAGCAATAGCCTTTAAGTGGCTATATGCAGATCAAGGAATATTAAATTATCTTGTAACGAGTCTTGGTTTTGAAAAAATAGGCTGGCTTACAGATACAAAATGGGCATTAATTTCAGTTGTACTAGTTACAATATGGAAAGGCATCGGATATTACATGATAATCTACCTTGCTGCGTTGATGAGCGTTCCTAAAGAATTATATGAAGCCTGCGAAATAGATGGCGCAAATTTTTTAACAAAACATTTAACTGTTACAATACCGCATATAATGCCGACTATTGCTCTTGTTACCACAATAAGCGCAATTTCAGCAATGAAAGTATTCGCAGAAATTTACGTAATGACAAAAGGCGGTCCGCTAAATTCAAGTAAGACAATCGTATATTACATCTATGAAAAAGCTTTTGAAAATCTTGACTTAGGAATGGCTTCAGCCATGGCAGTAGTGCTGTTAATAATTGTAATGGCATTTTCACTGGTAAATATATTTTGCTTTGAAAAAAACAGGTATCAACTATGAAAATCGACAGCTTAAAAAAACATATTACAGGATTTTGGACGCATACAATTCTTATTTTAGTGTCATTAATTTCAGTTTTTCCTTTTATCTGGCTTATTTCGACCTCATTAAAGGGGAATGCAGAGAACATTTTCGCATACCCGCCTCAAATCATTCCGACAGATTTTACTTGGGCTAACTACTCAGGAGTTTGGAAACGAGTTAATTTTATGGGGTATTTTTTCAACAGTATGATTGTGGCAGCCGGAACTGTTTTACTAAACCTCATATTGTCAGCAATGGCAGGATATCCGCTTGCCAGAATGGAATTCAAAGGAAAGAAAATTACGTTTTTTGCTATTCTTGCAACGATTATGATACCGTTTCAAGCCATAATGCTACCTGTATATTTGATAACATTAAAACTACAATTAGTAGACAGTGTAAATAATATTGCAGGATTTATCGGGCTAATAATGCCATTTGCGGTGAGTGCTTTTGGGATATTTCTTATGCGACAAGCCTTTTTAGGGATCCCTAAGGAAATGGAAGAGGCGGCAATAATTGACGGTTGCAGCGTGTTTCAAGTGTTTTGGAAAGTACTTTTGCCAATGGTAAAACCATCACTTGCCGTACTTGCGATATTCACATTTATCGGCTCTTGGGGAGAGTTTCTCTGGCCTAGTATCGTACTAACGAAAGAGGCAATGTACACACTTCCTGTAGGAGTAAATAATTTACAGGGAATGTTCAGCTCTAACTGGCGCTTTATAGCCGCTGGGTCAATTCTATCAACAATTCCAATTTTGATATTTTTTCTTGCTATGCAAAGGTATTTTATCTCAGGCGAAAATGAAGGCGCTGTTAAATAAATGTACTAATATCAACATCAAAAATCTCAGACATTTTAACAACCAAGAAGAATTTTGGATGCTGTAATCCATTTTCTATCAGGCTAATTGTTCTTGTAGACACCCCTAATTTTTCAGCCAAATCTTCTTGAGACCAATCGTTTCTTATTCGCTCTATTTTAACTGTCTTACCCAATTTTTTTAATTTATCATTGAACATAACTTCATGTTATATGCTTGACTTTTATTATTCAATATAATAAACTTATTCTTGCATGATATTTTTATCATATTAACAAATATATACATCATATAGGAGGTTATAAATGAATAAAACAGCTTTTACATTATCAGAATTATTAATAACAGTAACAATCATCGGGGTAGTTGCAATGCTTGTAATACCATCAGTAATCAACAATTATCAAACAAAGACTTGGAATACATCATCAATGCTCTTTGAAAAAAAATTACAAGAAGCACTAAAAGCAATGAATACGCAAGAAGTATTAGCAAATTACTCAACAACACAAGACTTTGTTAATGAATTTAAAAAATATATAAAAATCAATAAAATATGTTCATCTAATAACATTGATTCTTGTTTTGCTAAAACTGTACAATGGGGAGATCAACAAACAGCAGTAGAAATAAAAAAAATCAAAATGGCAAAACATTTTGGACAAAAAAATTGGGGTACAGATATAGTAGGAATACTATTTGATAATGGAGTAAGTGCACTTTTAGCATATAATCCTAGTTGTTCACAAGATCCTTATTCAAATCAAATAAACGGTTTGAATTGTATAGCAATGCTGTATGATACTAGTGCATTTAAACTTCCTAATCAAAACGGGAAAGATTTACGCAGTATAAATGTAACTAAACTAGGAAGTGAGTGTGCATTTACATTAAATGGAACCTGTTATGGCAATGTTTTTGAAGTAACACCAATAACACAAGCCGAATGTAATGCTAATAAAGAAAAATGGGGAATAAATTACTGCTTTCATGATGATGATGCTTGGGCAGGAGCAGTGAAAGCATGTGGAGGCACACAAAACATGCCAACAATGGCTCAAATTGCAGAGATACTTAGCGAAATATACCATCAAGATATACCATATACAACAGAAAGCGGTTACATAAAAGGGCTTACCTATGATGTAGAAAAAGCTGCTGAATATGGGTTCCCTGCTATGTATGAAAACTATGGTTCATTTGACTTATGGTCTGGGGAACAGATGAAAAGTCAGGGTTACTCCTACTTTTTTGACATCAGAGGTAATCAAGTTGCCCCAATGGCAGCCAATAGAACGCTCAGTTGGGCAAAATATGCAATTTGTCTAGAATAAAAATAAAATATATTTTTAAACAATTTGAGGAGTGGAATGTTTGTGAGCTTCAAGATATTTTACAGCATACACTGCACCTACAGCTCCATCAGCAGCAGCTGTTATAACTTGTCTTAAAGGAGTTTTTCTGACATCACCAACTGCAAACACACCTGCTTCAGAAGTTTTCATAGTCTCATCTGTCAAAATAAATCCTCCCGCATCCTGCTCAAGTTGACCTGATATATTTTCAACATTCGGAGTCATTCCGATATAAGGGAACACACCGTTTACTTGAAGATTTGAGAATTCTCCTGACTTAACATTTTCTAAAACCGCTGTATGAACTAAGTCATCGCCTTTTATTTTTCTTACTACACTGTCCCAAATAAATTCTATTTTTTCATTTTTAAAAGCTCTTTCTTGAACTATCTTATCTGCTCTAAGCTCGTTTCTTCTATGAATTACATACACTTTATCAGCAAACTTTGTCAAATACATAGCTTCTTCAACTGCAGCATTACCGCCTCCTACCACTGCTACAACTTTGTTTTTGTAAAAAGCACCGTCACATACAGCACAATAACTTACACCACGTCCAACAAATTCCAATTCACCCGGAACATTCAATTTCATCGGCTGAGCTCCGGTTGCAATAATCACTGTAATTGCCCTGAATTCACCCTCCTTGGTTAATACAATTTTAGGATTAGATTTCAAATCAATTTTTTCAATTTCCTGCATCGGAAACTTTTGAACTCCAAATTTGTCTGCATGCTCTTCAAATTTTTCCATCAAATCAAATCCACCGATTATCGGGAACCCTGGATAATTTTCTAATTCTAAGTAATTTGAAGGCTGACCTCCCATCATACTAACATCAATTAAAGCTGTAGAGACAGCACCCCGACTTGCATATATCGCAGCAGAAAGACCAGCAGGACCTCCACCTAAAATTAAAGTATCAAATTCATAAACTTTTACCATAATCTATAACTTCCTCACTTTTCCATTATACTCTCACCTGAAATTTTTTCTCCCACAAGTGAATATCTTGCAGTCTCTGTTTTTATCACAGATTTATCGACATCAGAAAGCGTCTCGAGTCTGAGGGTATTAACCCCGGAGAATCGATCGCCTGCTAAATTCAACTCTACAATGTCTGTTAAAATTTTATTATCGTAATTCCCTTTTTTCGTAAATTTAATCGTACTTCCATCAACATAATCAACTGTGATAGATGCACTTGCACCGGTAAAAGGGTTTGTTAAATTTATGACGTCCCCACGTCTTGATAAGTTCCATAAGTCAATACCACTTAACTTAAAAATGGATGATCCGCCATTATCAAGCAACTTTGAAGATACGCGCCATGTGCCCATAAAACCGTTAGGCACCTGTTTTTCCAAAGAAATTCCTGTTTTTAAGGTATAACATAAAAGATTACTATTCATACCTCCAGCATAACAAACAGCACTTGTCAAAAAAATGGAATTTAGTAATAGTATAAATGCTAATATTATCTTTTTTATCATCATAACCCTAACTATATTTATAATAAAATTTGCTCAAAATACAAACTATACAGATGCAATTTTTGACTGAAGGACCTGCGCGGACTCTTCATATCCTACGCGACCCATAAGTGCGTATGTATAATTTTTAGCCTGCTCCACCCCCGGTTGATTGAACGAATCTATATTATACAATTCACCGGTAATGGCAGTTTGAATTTCAAGCATATACAATAACTGAGCAACATAATAACCATTTACCTTTGGTAATGTAATAGTTACTGTTGGGCGCTTAAAATCAGCAAGCGCAACACGAGTGGAATCTGCTTCTGCATTTATCAACTGATTTATCGATTTACCACCCAAATACCCTACACCTGTATATTCAAAAATTTTAGGAATATCAAGCGTCTTATCAAATTCTCTAACCCTTATAAAAGTTATAAGCTTATTATTTGGACCTTCATTATACAATTGGATTTGTGAATGCTGATCAGTAGCTCCTAAAGCCTTGACAGGGGTCGGACCTATTTGCACCGCATTACCATCTTTATCTTTATTTTTACCCAAAGATTCAGCCCAAAGTTGTGCATACCAATCTGATACATATTTTAATCTGCTTGAATAGGGCATCATAACTGATATATTTTTATTTTTTTGAGTATCCATTAAGTAATGAATTAATGCATTTTGAGCGGCTATATTTTCATTTATATCTGTATTTTTCAAAAACAAATCCATATCCTTAATACCGTTTACTATTTCATCAATATCAATTCCGACAAGCGCAAACGGTAAAAGTCCAACAGCTGAAAATACAGAAAAACGTCCCCCTACATCATCCGGCACTACAAAAGTTTTATAGCCTTCTTGCTCTGCAATTTGACGAAGAACACCCGTTTTTTTATCAGTTGTGGCAACAATATTTTTACGATAATCATCCCCCAACTCCTGTTCTAAAATATTTTTTACAATCATAAACTGAGACATTGTCTCGGCTGTTGAACCGGACTTTGTTATCACATTTACCAGAGTTTTTTTCAAATCCAAAACATCAAAAAGTCCTGAAATTGTATCAGGATCAATATTATCTAAAAAGAAAATTCTAGGTAAATCCTCACGTTGCTCTTTCGATAATAAATTCCAATAAGGCTTCAATAATGCTTCAGTAACAGCCAGTCCTCCTAGTGCAGATCCGCCAATCCCCAGCACAAGAATATTATCAAAACGTCCCTGTACCATAGCTGCATATTCTTTCACATACCATAAAGTTTCTTCATTATATCCCAGATTCATCCACTGCAACCATTGACCTGGCTTATCTTTCCTTTTATTCAAATCAGCTATGATATGAGCAATTCTATCCTTATAATTAGCAAACTCTTTTTTTATATTAAGTCCGTTATCTTCGCCAATTATAGCCTCATCAACATTTCTATAATTCAACTCTATCATGCTAACTCAAATACCCTTTCTTATATAAACTTAAGACTACACAAAAATAATCATACTTTATACACTAATTATATATAATCAAAGCCAAATTTCAAGTCAAAGCAGTTGAATTATTTATAGTTCTATACATTCAAAAAGCGACTACGCTTCTATTTTTTGTTTTCTAGGCTGTCTTTGAAGTCTTATTTTTTCTTCTAATCTTTTTTGCTTATATCCGTAACTTACGTAAATTGCAACCCCCATAAGCAACCACAAAGGAAAATATATTGAAGAAGTTGTAAGAGCTTTCATTGAATAGACCATCAAACCTCCACAAGTCAAAATTCCTAAAATAGGAAAAAGTGGTGAGAATGGAACTTTAAAAGGTCTTTCTCTCTCAGGATCAGTTTTTCTCAAAATCAACACAGCTATACAAATTATTATAAATGATGTAAAGGTTCCATAATTACAAAGCTCAGCTGAAATATTCAAATCCATAAACAAAGCGCATACAATAACCACGACACCTGAAATCCAAGTGAGTACATGTGGAGTTCTAAATTTTTTATGAATTAATCTCAAAGACTTTGGTAAAAATCTGTCACGACTCATAGCATACAAAATTCTTGTAGTTCCCAGTTGGTAAATTAACAAAACAGAAGTAAGTGCACATAAAGCGCCGATAGAAATAAGCCCCGCAAACCAATCCTTACCTACAGCACGCATTGCATGTGCTATGGGTGCTTGAATATCAATTTGTCCCAATGGAACAGTGCCTGTCAGCACCAGTGCTACACAAACATACAAAATTGTACAAATCACTAGTGTTCCTAAAATTGCAATTGGTAAATCTCTTTGAGGATTTTCCGTTTCTTCTGCAGTTGTAGAAATTGCATCAAAACCAATATAGGCAAAAAAGATTAAAAAAGCCCCCATAAATACGCCCTCAAAACCACCAGGCATGAATGGAGTCCAATTTTCAGGTTTTACATATCTTGCACCCACTATAATGAATGACAAAATCATAAACATATTCACACCAACCATAATACTTGCAACTCTGGTTGATTCTTTTACACCTTTAATCAAAAGCATTGTCAAGACAAGTACAATAGCAATTGCCGGTAAATTAATCGCAACAGGTATTTTATCAAAAATAAAAGGCATTTGACTATGCGGATCCAAACCAAACTTGTCACAATAAGCAAACATATAACGATAATCATTTCTTAACCACATTGGGAAATTCACAACAAAATCAGGCAAAATATGCCTAAAACCTTTTAAGAATTGTGTAAAATATCCAGTCCAAGCACTCGCAACAGTAATGTTTCCAATCGCATACTCAAGCATCAATATCCAACCTACCATCCAAGCCATAAATTCGCCCATTGTAGCATAAGTATAGGTATATACACTACCCGCTACAGGTATCATAGCTGAAATTTCACTGTAACAAAGTGCTGAAAAAACACAAGCTATAACAGCTAAAATCATTGAAATTATAATCGCAGGCCCTGCTCCAACACTTTCAGGTCCGCCTTGAATAGCTGTTCCTATAATCGTAAAAATTCCCGTGCCTACTACTGCACCTATACCTATTACAATGAGGTCAAAAACATTCAGTGTCTTTTTCAATTCAGACTTCTTACTCGTTGCAATTAACTCATCGGGGCTTTTTTTTCTAAATGCATTTACTAAAATCGCTTTTATATTCATTCTATTTTAAAATTTCCTGTTTTTCATGTACTAATTTTCTATGAATTTCGTTTTCATTACTTCTGTTCCTTGTGAAACCATAATATAAATAAATTAACGCACCTACACCTAACCAAAGAGGGAACAGTAAAGCTGAACTTGTTGCAGACTGCATTTTATAAATCATAAGTCCGCCGCAACAAATAATTCCCAAAGACGGCATCCAAGGTGAAAATGGGACCTTAAAAGGACGAGGACGCTCAGGCTCTGTATGGCGCAAAATTAACACCGCTACGCACACAACTATAAAAGATGTAAACGTACCAAAGTTACAAAGCTCAGCTGCTACATTCAAATCCAGTGACAAAATACCCAGCACTGAAAGCAATCCAACAGTCCAAGTCAAAACATGCGGAGTCTTAAATTTCGGATGCAATGCCTGAAATCTTTTCGAAATAAAATGATCTCTACTCATCGCAAACAAAATCCTCGTAGCTGCCATCTCCATAACTATCAAAACTGATGTAAGTCCAGCAAGTGAACCTATAGAAATAAGACCAGCTGCCCAATTCTGATGAATCATTTTCATACAATAAGCCATCGGTGCTGCCAAAAATTCAGCTGAGACAACTCCACTCGTATCTTGCATACCTGTAAGTACCAAAGCTACTAACACATAAACTATGGTTGTAATAATCAAAGAACCGATTATTCCTATAGGTAAATCTTTTTGAGGGTTTTTACATTCCTCTGCGGCAGTCGCAATCGCATCAAAACCGATATAAGCAAAAAATATTAAAAATGCACCAGCAAACACACCCTCAAAACCGTGCGGAGCGAAAGGTGTCCAATTTTCAGGTCTTACATAAAATGCACCCACCAGCACAAACAAAGCTATTACAGCCATCTTAACAAAAACCATTATACCTGCCATTTTAGTTGAATCTTTTGTTCCTCTTACTAAAATCATCGTACTTAAAATAACCATTGCAATAGCTGGCAAATTAATTGAAATAGGCACACCTAAAACTGTAGGTATAACTTGATGAGGATCAATTCCGTTATCTAATGCCACCTTCATAGCAGAGCGGACATCATTTACAAGCCAAATAGGAGGATTAGCAAGCCAAGCAGGTAATACAGAAGAAAAACCTTTTAAAAATTGCACAAAATGATTTGACCAAGCACAAGCAACCGCAATAAATCCTACAGCATACTCAAGCATCAATACCCAGCCTACCATCCAAGCAGCGAATTCTCCTAAAGTAGCATAAGTGTAGATATATGCACCACCTGCTACAGGTATCATCGTCGCAAATTCTGTATAACAAAGTGCTGAAAATATACAGGCAATAGCCGCAATTACCATTGAAACCATCAAAGCAGGTCCGGCACCTGGTTGTCCTGAAACACCTGCAGCTGCAATACCAACCACGGCAAATATTCCTGAACCAATAATCGCAGCAACACCCAGTATTATCAAATCCCATACACCAAGAGTTTTTTCCAATCCACCACTACCTGCTTCTGCAAGCATGTCATCAGGATTTTTAATCTTTGTAATTTTTCTTAAAAAATTTCTTGTAAATGTCGCACGATTAAATTTTTCTACCATCTATAATATCACCTTTTTTATTTACAAAGAGGGAATCCTAATTTTTCTCTTTGTTCTACGTACAATTTTGCAACAGCAGAAGCCATTGTCCTTACTCTGTTTATGAAATTTATGCGCTCATCTTTACTTATTACGCCTCGAGCGTCTAACAAGTTAAATGTATGTGAGCATTTTAACACATAGTCATATGCCGGTAATACAAGCCCGGCGTTAACACAATTATCGACTTCTTTTTGATACAAGTCAAACATAGTAAATAAAGCTTTTGCATCGCTCACCTCAAAATTATATTTTGACTGTTCAATTTCGTTTTGCAAAAATATTTCACCATATTTCAAGGTATCATTCCACATAATATCGTACACGGACTCTTTATTTTGTAAGTACATTGCAATTCTTTCAAGTCCATATGTAAGTTCAAGCGCAACCGGTCTAACTTCTATCCCGCCGACTTGTTGAAAGTATGTAAATTGAGTAATTTCCATACCATCCAACCAAACTTCCCAGCCGACACCAGCTGCTCCAAGAGTAGGAGATTCCCAGTTATCCTCTACAAATCTGACGTCATGCTCTTTCAGGTCAATTCCCATTGCCTCAAGACTTTTTAAATAAAGTTCCTGAGCATTATCTGGTGAAGGCTTCAATATAACTTGAAATTGATAATAATGTCCTAAACGGTTTGGGTTTTCACCATATCTTGCATCCGTAGGTCGTCTGCAAGGTTCAATCATTGCTGTATTCCAGGGCTCAGGACCTAGTGAGCGTAAAAAAGTAGCAGGATTCATGGTAGATGCACCCTTTTCTATATCATACGGTTGCTGAATTATGCAGCCATAATCTGACCAAAACTTCTGTAAGTTAAATACTAATTCTTGAAAATTTAAAGCCATAACCTCTTTATCCAAATATTGTAATGTGTACACTCGTTAGTTCATAATACGACCGACATAGTAAAATTGCAAATTTTTTGTTTAAAAATATTAAGCTTTGGATAAAATTCATTTAATAAAAAGTTATACTATGATAGAGTTTAAAGAAAAAAAAAGAGGGATAAAATATGGCGAAAAAAATCATAATATTTTCGGGTAAACAATACTCAGGTAAAGATACTGCAGCAAAAATAATGCTCAATCTTTTACCCGAATACAAAAGATGCGCAATGGGGGATATAATAAAGCTTACCTATGGAAAAGAAAAAGGTTTAAGCTACGAAGAAATAGAAAGAAACAAACCTCTTTATAGACAAGATTTAATTGACCTTGGAAATTGGGGGAGAGCACAAGATGCCGACTATTGGCTAAAAAAAATACTTGAGCAAAAAGGGAATATAATAGTTACTGATGTAAGAGTTCCGCATGAATACGAAGTATTCAAATCAGCAGGAGCCATTACGATAAGAGTAGAAGCATCGAGAGATGTGCGCGCAAGCCGTGGAAATTTAGTCGGAGAAAACGATATTACAGAAATAGGATTAGATAATATTAAAAATTGGGATTACATTATTGATAACAACTCCACTTATGAAAATCTTGAGTTACAAGTCAAAAATATCATCCCAAAAATTAACAAAACCTGAAAAGAATACAACAAAAAAGGCTCATAATGAGCCTTTCTTATTATACCATCCCCTCTTTAACAGCTTTTACAGCAGCTTGCACACGGTCATTCACGCACATCTTTTGCAATATCGAACATACATGAGCTTTTGCTGTATGTACACTAACTATCAATTCTTTTGCAATTTCGGTATTACTTTTACCTGATACCAAATGCTTAAGCACCTCAAATTCTCTTTCTGTAAGTGGCACACGACCTTCAGACTGTGATTTATTTGGCAAGAAACCGATATTTTCTACTTTCGGGAATGAATTAAGTGCAAGTTGAGCAACCATAGGATCAATCCAACATACACCAATTGAGACATCTCTTATTACGTCTGCTAATTTTTGCGGATCTATATCTTTCAGACAATAAGCACTCGCACCTGAGCTTAATGCTGCAACAACTTCTTCTGCTCGGTCATGAGATGTAAGTGCAATAATTTTTATTTCCGGCGCAAATTCTTTTATTTTTACCATGGCTTCAATACCATTCATGCCTGGGAGTCCTAAATCCATAAGCACAACATCTGGTCTGTAGCGTTCCACAAATTTAACTCCATCTGCCGCATTATCAGACTCAGCAACGACCTCCATATCATCATTTGCATTCAAGGCACAACGTAATCCTACCCTTGTTAACTTGAAATCTTCTACAATAATAATTTTGATTACTTTTTCTTCTGTTTCACTTGCATTTTTCTCTTGCATTAAAAGCCCCCTTTTCTTAGGAATATTAACTACTCCTCACTAACCTAAATCTATTAAAGGATAGCAAAAAGAATTAATCCATTACCCAACTGGCTAGATTATTGTATTAAATACAATTATTATTTTTTAGCAATTTATTATTTATCATGCTATAATACTGATTACTGGGATTATTTTATTAGGGGATGTGTAATGTTAAATTTTCTTTTTAGCAAAAAAAACAATGATAAATACAAATGTGATAGGTTAAATGAAATCTATGCAAAACTCGTCACAAAGTACAATTTTGATAATATTCCGCAAGATAGAAAGGAATATCTTATACAACTAGTAACAAAAAACGGATACCTACCCTATCCTCACATAAAAGCACTGAAAGATTTGACAAATGAAGAAGTGCTTTTTGCTTTGCAAATAAAATGGTCTCAAAACGGTATATTTCAGGATGGTAAATTTAATTTTACGGATGATAAAATAAGCGTACTTGCAAGAAATCAAATAAAAAATTCTAACTGGTTCAAAAAAGAAGGTCATGACATCAAACTAATTAATCTGGCAGGACTTGGAAATGGAAATAAAGATAAAACCACGGGTAAATTTTTTGATTGGCTAAGACAACTATTAATCTTACCTACTGGGAATTTAGACAATGGCATTTTTAGTACAACAATATACCTTATTCCGTTCCACCCAAGAGAATTTGGATGTGCATACTTACCTAAAAGTTCTGATGTAAGCGAGAATTTAGTCGATTTGGAAATAAAAGGTCTAACAGACATGGACGCCAAAATGCAAGTACAAACATTCATTATGCTTGCGCAGCTCGCTGGGCATCCGGTCATTTATGATATTTTACCTCAAACAGGGAGATTTTCGAAAGCCGTTCTTTCAAATCCACATATAGCACGCTGGTTTGATATTACAGAATTAAATTTAAGAATAGATGAATGTATTGACAAAATAGCTAACGATTTATCAGGTGAATACGATAGTGACGACATTGAACTTCTAAAAAGAATATATCGCCAAACCCAACAAGGATGTGCAGGAGAACTTAGCGAACATTATCAGGTAATGTTCAGACAATTTGAAGATAAAATGCTTTTACTAAAAAAAGAATATTCAAATAAAATGCTTGAGCAAAATACTCAGCAAAAACTGCATAAACGAATTAAAGAAATTGTAGCAAAGATAGAGGGAGTCAATGTAAATAAAAAACTTGAGGAATCTGATATTACAAAGCAAATTGAAATAATTCAAGAATTAATAAAAGTTGGTCTATGGCCTGCTCCAGGTGGAGCATGGTGTTCTGCAGGAGTACCAGTATATGATAAAATGAGCGAATGCGGAGGATACCCGACATTTCTACATTTTGATTATAAGGGAGAAGATGTTACTGAATTTGCAAATCTTGACTGTCAAACACCTTACTATTTTGTAAATTTAGAAAACGGAACATATAACAAAGAGGTTATTGAATTTTTTATAGATTCAATGAACACATTACAAAAAGACTATAATTTTGACGGATTTAGAATCGATCATATTGACCATATAGTAGATAAGGTATCCGAAAAAGATGGTATTCCTATTAGTTACAGAGCTCCGCGCAAAGTGCTAGGGGAATTAAACAGAACAATGAAACAACGAATTCCATACTTTGCAACTCTTGCTGAATACATGCTTTGGGACGATTTTTTAAAGGAATACCATCAAGATATGAATTTTGATTTATTATGGGGTAATGACATCGTTTCACAATCCAGTAAAAATCCTCAAACTATAGTTGATGACAACCAACATCTCGCCAACTACAATTTATCAGTAAGAAATAAAGATTATCTCTCTATTTTAAAGACATATAACAACCAAGATGGAGAATTCAGATGTATTGACCAATACCCAGGACAACTCGGGGCTCAGGGGGCATTATACAAATGGTTCAAGTACAAACTTCTACCTGGAGGTAAATATGCTCAAAGACCTGTTTTATATGTCGATGGTGATGAAAGTTTTACCCAACGTGGAATAGAAAGCGCCATCGGTGATGAAATATCTATGCCAAGAGGTGAAGACTATGAATTTTACAAGAAATTTAATGCAATAGACAAGTTTGTAAAATCGCAACCAATAATTACAGATGGAGAAGCCCAAATAATAAGAGAAGATGAAGATGGATTTGTATCTTGGATTATCACTAAAGAACCTCTCAAAACTGCATTTTTAATAACTTCTAATTACAAATATCCAACAGAAAAAGTCAGTGTAGAAGATTCTAACGGAGCACACAGCGAAATAGTCAAAGGTGAAAGTGTCTACAACAAAATCATACAAATTCCTTGCGATTACACTGTAGAAAATGAGTATGAACTCGAAAACGGCGAATATGTTGCTAAAGAATTGAAATTAATAGGCAATCACGTTGAATTTGGAGAACTTAAACCGGGTGAATTTTCTATAATCGAACTAAAACGTTAAATAAATTGTATAAAACATTTTTTTGAGATATTTTAAAAATATGATTAAGCAATTAAGAATAAAAGATTATATATTAATAGATGAATTAACCGCAAACTTTAATGAAGGACTTAATGTTATTACAGGCGAAACCGGCTCAGGTAAAAGTATTCTTATAAATGCGATTGATCTGGTCTTTGCGCCAAGGGTTTCCAAAGAAGTCATTAAAACAGGTAAAGAAAAGGCAACTATTGAGCTGACTATAGAAAATCGCAGACATAATGTAGAAAAATTATTTGCGGAAAATGGAATTGATTACTATGGAACTGAAATAGTAATTTCTAAAGAAATTTCAAATAGTGCTGTAAAAACAAGAGTTAACGGCACATTAGTAAATCAAGAGCTAATCAAACAATTAAAAAATTTCTTTTTAGATATCCATTCCCAACATCAAACTTATTCTTTCATGCAACCAAAATCCCATATACTCTTACTGGATAATTATGCAAAGGAATGCTATGGACCAAAATTAGAATTGTATAAAAATAAGTACAAGGAATACATTGACTTAAAAAACAAGCTTGATATACTACGCTCAGCTTCCATTGCCACAGAATCGCAGATTGAATTTTTAAAATTTCAAATATCAGAGATAGAATCTGCAGAAATACAAGGTCCTGAAGAAGATAATGAACTCCAAGCAGAACTGGAAGTACTTGAAAATGCTGAAAAGTTAAAAGAACTCACAGGAACTTCCTATTGGGCTATAAACGGTGATGATGGCTCGATTATGGAAGCTTTGGGAAAAATCAAGCAAAACATCACAAAAGCAGCAAGTTTTGATGAAAAACTTTCAGATATTGAACAAAATCTTATTGATACAATTGAAAATTTACATGAATTAGGAAGAGATCTAAGGGATTATAGTCAAAGGCTTGAAAACGACACTGAAAGGCTTAATGAAATTCAAGAAAGACTATATCTTTTGGATAAACTAAAGCGTAAATATGGAGGTTCTTTGGAAAGCGTGCTTTCAACTTTTGAAACTTTATCTAAAGAGCTTTCATCGATAGAATTTTCAACCCAAAATATTGAGCAAATTGAAACAGAAATTTCAAACACCCAAAAAGAATTAACAATTCTGGCAAACGAAATTAGTGAAAGCAGACAAAACTATGCAAAAGTGTTATCAACACTTATACAAGATAAGCTCGAAAAATTGGAATTACCGAAAGCAAGATTTGAAATAGCGATTAGAAAAAAAGAATTATCACCTGATGGTACTGACGAGGTTGAATTTATGATATCAACGAATGTATCAGAAGAATTAAAGCCACTCGCAAAAGTGGCATCTGGGGGAGAAATTTCCCGTGTTATGCTCGCTATAAAGTCAATTTTTGCGCAAAGTGATGACATCAATACTGTTATTTTCGACGAAATAGACACTGGAATTTCAGGAAAAGCCTCACAAAGTGTAGCAGATGAAATTGTGGAATTATCAAAGTACCATCAAATAATTCTAATCACTCATCAAGCAATTATTGCATCAAAAGCAGACAAGCATTTTTATGTCAGAAAATCACAAAATAATGAAACTCAAGTTGATGTGTACGTTCTGACAGGTGATAACAGGATAAAAGCACTTGCTGAACTTGCTGGGGGAGAAATCAACGAGCAATCAATGGAATTTGCAAGGTCACTTGTCAGTCAAATACAATAAGCTGTTCTTTTATTTTGACTTATGGAATACAAAGTGTATAATGATGATTATGAAAAAGATAATAGCATTTTTATTAATAGTTCTGTTTAATTTTAATATGGTGACAGTTTTTGCTGAAACCCTACAGGGTGGAGTCGAAAAAAATGACAGCTACGAACAACAACTGCAAAAAGAATTATTCACAGGTGAGGTAGAACAGCTTGAAAAAAAAGATGTCATAAAAATGACAGTATCTCAAGTACTTGACGCAAGTATTAGCATGGAAGGTGATGAATTTTTTGCAGAAGTCACAGGCGAAGTGATTGGAGATAAAGGAGTAATTATTCCAAAAGGTACAATAGCGCATGGAAAAATAACTCAAAGTGTTGATCCTAAACGTCTGGGACGATCAGGCTGGATAGAGCTTGATTTTGATTATCTAATCACTCCTGATGGCAGAGAAATACCGATAGAGGGCAAAATGTCGACAAAACTGCATCCTGTAGCCGAAGCAACAAAAATCATAGCTCAAGATGTCGGTTATACTGTAGCAGGTGGAGCTGTCGGCGGACTTATGGCGCTGAACTGGCTAGGTCTAGAAGCCGCGATTGCTTCACAAGGATATACACTTGCAGGAGGAGCAGCCATAGGCGGTGCAGTAGGACTTGGAATGGCACTTTTGAGAAAAGGCAACGGGGCTTTGATAGCTCCCGGTGATGAAATTCGCGTAAAGATTAATACGAGCATTCCACTACCTGTATATCGAGAAGAAGCACTACAACAACACGAATTATTTTACCCAGGACTTGACATATTAATTAGCAATATCACTCACGAAGAAGATCCCTTCGGTGAACTTAATACCATCACACTTACGGTTATGATTTCTAACATGTCAGATAAAACATTCTCCGGACTTGATATGGCACTGGTTAATGATTACAATTCTGTTTTTCGTCCTTCAATATTCGGCGATACAAAAATAATGTTCAAACAAATCAAACCGGGAGATAAAATTGCTGGCAGAGTATCATTCTCTGTCGATAATATCGACAGGAGTTTTTGGCTAACATTTTATGATAGAAGAAATGGAACAGCACTATCAAAAATCTCCATTGACAATGCCTATAGAAAAATTCCAAACAAATCCAAAAAGAAAAATGAAAAAGCAAGAAAATCAAAACGAAATTATAAAAAGGAACCTGATTTGCTAAATATAGATTAAAATTTTGTAAATATTTTTATCTCAAAGGTTGAAAAAAATATTTTTTGTGTTACATTTATAGTAGTATAAGTAATAAAAGAAAGTAGAGGAATTTATATGGTATGCGGTAGTCTTGAGATTGATATTTTGAACTCAATTTGGAGAATGACAGAAGAAAGCGAAGACAGAGACATTTCAATTCAGGACATAGTTGACGATTTATCGCAAAGCGGTATAGACAGAGCTTATACAACAATAAAAACAGTTATGGATCGCCTCACTGTAAAAAGCGTATTAGTGCGATACAGAGTAGGTAAAAAGTTTTTTTATAAAGCAGCCATGACTAAGGATGAAATGGCTAGAAATTCTATAAAATTAATAGCAGAGCAATTTTTTAATGGTAATTACTTTAGTCTGATGCACTTTTTGGAAAAAGAATGCGATACAGCATTGATTAGCTGATGGATAAGAAAAAGTATAATAAATCCGACCTAAAAAAAGAAGAACGAAGCTATGTTTCGCAGCTAATCAGATATGTACTTATGGGGAATTTACTGGTAAGAGAGGCAATACTTAACTACCCAAGAGCGACATCTGATCCGAGTCTTGTTGCCGCATATCATGCACTAATCCATTACGAAGCAGATGAAGATTTGCGAGCACGAGATGCACTATATAAAGAAGAGCAAGACGATTACTTAGAAATGATCGCAAACATACTTGAAAAAGGAGAGGATTTGCCTGATAATATAATAAAAGCGTATAGGAAATATTACAAGTCAGCAAACATTCCAAACGGGAACGATGCTAGAGGACTCATAAGAAGTTTTTTACGTTTTTTGAATATTGATTAAAAGGAGATAAAAAATGAAAAAGATACTATTAACAATACTAGCATTACTTATGGTAAACACAGCTGTGTTTGCATTTCCTTTTGGTAAAAAAGACACAAGTCTTGTAACAATGCCACTTTTTTCTACACAAAGTAAAGCCGAAAATACTGTTTGGGTAGGGACTTTTCAACTTGTTTGGAATGATTTAATGGACGACATTGTCAAAGGTGATGTAAGACTTACAGGAGGAAATGACGAAGTTGTAAACGGACTCAATCAGCAAGTATTCAAATCATCAATGCTAACAGAAAATTCTTACTACAAAACTCACGGCGTAATGACAATTCAACTACGTGATAATATTAACAAAGCTTTACTTGAAAAATTCAACGAAACAAGTGAATTATTGAAAAGTGTCGATTGGAATGGTCGTGACTACTTGTTATATGCAATGTTAAAAAAAGACTTTCAATTTCCATATGTGTATGACGAGTTAGCGCCTGCAAAATTTGGTAAATCTAAACAAAAAGTTAAATATTTTGGTATAAATAACAAAAGTAATGAAGGCTTAAGATCAAAAGTCGATGTATTATTTTACAATTCCAAAAATGACTATGCTGTCATCTTGAACACCAAAGATAAAGATATGGTAATGCTATATCGCACAAACGACAAAGTATCACTTGCAAAAGCTTATCAGGACATGCTTGAAAAATCTTTTAAATACGAAGGTGACAAACAATTCAATGACAAAGATGAACTAAAAGTACCGTTTTTGAAATTTAAAAATGATTATGAATATAAAAACTTAGCTAATAAAAGAATAAAGGGCACAGATTTTACAATTGGCTCAGCTATTCAAAATATAGATTTTAACTTGGATAATAAAGGTGTTAAACTAAAAAGTGAAGCCGGCATGATAATGAAAATGTCAATGCCTATTCCTGACAAAAAAGAAGAAGTAAGAAAATTTAATTTCGATGACAACTTCTACATATTCATCCAAGAAAATCTTAATCACCCATACTTTGCTATGAAAGTCGGTGATGTAAACGGTATAAATAAGTAAATTTTTATATATTTACTTATTGCGTAACTATCCATAACGGGTAAAATTCTTTTGCCCGTTTTTTTGGCTTTAAATATTGACCGAAGAAAAAATAAATACTATAATTTATTTATGGCAAAAGTAAAATCAAAATGGATATGTACACATTGTGGCTATGAGACGGCAGGATATTTAGGGAAGTGTCCAGAATGCGGGAGTTGGGGCAGTTTTCAGGAAGAAGTGCAATACATGCAAAAACCCATCGTCAATACTTCTGCTGCGAATGAATTTATAAATCTCGAAAAGCCTTCTTTATTGAAGGATATACAAATAGGAGAAGAGGTTCGAGTAAGTACCAATATTTCTGAATTTGACAGGATACTTGGAGGGGGGCTTGTGCAAGGGTCTTTGGTACTTATTGCAGGGGATCCAGGGATTGGGAAGTCAACAATTCTATTACAGACAAGCGGTGAACTGTGTAAAAGCGGCAAAAAAGTTTTATATGTATCAGCAGAAGAAAGCGCAAGTCAATTAAAACTTCGAGCGCAAAGACTTAAGATAAATTCTGATGGATTATACGTCTACCCACAGACTAGCATGGAAAATATTAAAACTGAGATAGAGAATATTTTACCTGACGTTGTTGTGGTTGACAGTATTCAAGCTATATATTCTCAGGGTATAGCAAGCTCGGCAGGAAGCGTTACACAAATTAGAGAATGCTGCAACTTGCTTATGCATATAGCAAAGACAAAAAATATAACTATAATTGTAATCGGACATGTAACAAAGGATGGAAACATAGCTGGTCCAAAGGTGCTTGAACATATGGTGGATACGGTGATATACTTTGAAGGAGATAAGTATAAATCCTACAGAATGCTTCGTTCAATGAAAAACCGATTTGGAAACACGTCAGAAGTGGGAATTTTTGAAATGCATTCAACAGGGCTGATTGAGGTCAAAAACCCGAATGAATTGTTTTTAAATGAGCGCTCGCAAGTGGCAGTTCCAGGAAGCGCAATAATTGTCACAAACGAAGGAACGCGCCCGCTGCTTGTCGAAGTCCAAGCCCTTGTCGGCACAACGCCATACCCGACCCCAAGGCGAGTAACAAACGGAATCGACACAAGCCGACTACTGCAAATTTTAGCGGTCTTAGAAAAACGCGTCGGACTAAACCTGTCAAAACAAGATGTGTATGTAAATGTAATGGGTGGAATTGATGTAGATGAACCTAGCGCGGACCTAGGGATAGCTCTTGCTGTTGCGACTTGCGCGCGTGATGTTGTTGTGGACAGTCAAACCGTCATTATTGGAGAAATAGGGCTGTCAGGTGAAGTACATCCGGTAAATAACATCGAAAAACGATTAAATGAAGCAGCAGCTTCAGGATTCAAAAAGGCGATTATCCCTTATGCAAACGACACTGATTTTTCAAAAATAGAAATAGTTAAAGTAAAACGCCTGATAGATGCCATCTCAGCCTGCGTAACCCCAGCTTAGTTTTACTTTAACAACATTCAAAAATAACATAGACCAGCACCAAGCAGTTAGGCACCTATTGTAAATCGACATGCTGAATTTATTTCAGTATTTTTGTCGGATTGGTAAATCCGACCTATATTAACAGCTGAGCCGGAAGGCTCTAAAAAAACATTATCAGACTTATTGAGTTTATTATCGTTTTTTATCGTCGGATTGGTAAATCCGACCTACAGTAACAGCTGAGCCGTAAGGCTCTAAAAAATACCTCTTTCAGACTTATTGAGTTTATTATCGTTTTTTATCGTCGGATTGGTAAATCCGACAATAAAAAACGATAATAAATGGATAAAATCTGATTACGATAGCAATTAGAGCCTAACGGCTCAGCTGTTACTGTAGGTTG
>CALUVH010000008.1 GCA_944324175.1 Candidatus Gastranaerophilales bacterium
CCCAATTTAGGAAAAAGCTTGATTTGAACAAGAGTGAAACTGCGTTTACACTGGCAGAAGTTTTAATCACACTGAGCATAATCGGCATAGTCGCAGCATTGACAATTCCAAGCATGATAGAGAACCATAACAACAAAGCTTGGAAAACAGCAAAGGACCTTTGGGACAAAAAACTTGTGGAAGCAACCCGTCAAATGAATATTGACGGAGTAATGACGGGAGTAGCAAACAGTACAGAAGATTACATGAACTATTTTAAGAAGTATGTAAAAGTAATCAAAACCTGCGAAAACGACAAATTGTCAAATTGTTATTCACCAAAAATGGTATTGACAGGTGGTGAAGATGTCGAAGTGAGTTCACTAACAAATGCGAGTGCATTAGGACAGAAAGACTGGGGTACGAATACAATAGGGTTTGTGATAGCAGACGGTACAACGGTAGTTATGGCATACAACCCGAATTGTAGCAGCGTAGACCCATTCAGTAAAGAAGGTCAAAGCGGTCAGGTAGGTTGCATGAGCATGTTGATAGATGTAAACGGTAAGAAAGGTCCAAATAGAGTGGGCGATGATATACAATTAAAGAATGCAACAATTTCTGATTGCGATATGAAATTCCAAGACAAATGTATAGCTGCAAGTGATTTTTTCCCAGAATCAATAAACACTTGTGATGGAAGTGCAGATATATCATACGATGACCGTGGAAGTACAAACCCTTATTGTGCGACGAACTATTGGGCAGGGGCAAAGAAAGCGTGCGGAGAGGGCATGCGCTTACCAACGATGCAGGAATTAGCAGATGTAGCAACATATATCTACAAACAGGATAACCCGATAGGAACATATGAGGTTGTCCGATTTGACATGACTCTGGATGCATCTCGAGCAACAGAACTCAATTGGTCCACTAACAATTACTATTGGTCGAGTGAGCCCAGCGGTAGCTACAGCGTATATGGGCGCCTCTTCAGCCCTTCCAGCAGTGGCTGGGGCTACTACGATGTGAACGGCTCTTTCCGCCGCGCTAGGTGTTTTAGTAAATAGTGACGATGTGCTTGTACAATGTACATAATGCAAATAATGTTTTGAAACAACAACACGCAGGTGCCCTCGATTTTGGAGGACACCTGTGTTGTTCGAATAGTTTTATTACTTGCTTAATCGTTGATTAGCTGATCCAGCAATTTCTTTTTCTTTTCGATTTTTTTCTGTTGTTCAGCTCTTGCTTTTTCACGTTCTTTTTTCTGTTGTTCTAATTTCTTTTGACGTTCTTTTTGTTGTTTTATACGAGCTTGCTCGCGAGCTTGTTGTTCTTTTTGCAGTTGTTTTTCTTTGTCAACAATTTTTTGAGTGTGTTTTTGAATAAATTTTTCTGTGTAAGTTGTCTGCTCTGCTGCAATAGCTGAGGTGCCGATAATGACAGATAACGCAAGTGATAAAGCTAAAATTTTCTTCATAATAAATTCTCCTTTTTTATGACCACAATGGTATTGTACTATATTTTTTCGTATTTTTCAATAATTTCGTTAATGCCTTTTTTAGCCACGTTGAAAATTTCGTTCATTTGCTCTTGTCTGAAAGGTTCACCTTCTGCGGTGGTTTGGAATTCTATTATTTTACCGCTTTTAGTCAGGACGATATTGGCATCGACTTGAGCGGAGGAATCTTCTTCGTAGTTCAGGTCAAGTTTAATTTCTCCGTCTACTATCCCTGCTGAAATCGCTGCTATTGGTTCTATTATCGGGTTTTCAGTAATTTTGCCTTGAGCTGTTAATTTATTTATGGCATCTTTTAGCGCAAGAAATCCACCGCAAATACTTGCCGTGCGTGTACCTCCGTCAGCTTGGATTACATCTGCGTCGATTGTGATTGTCAGGTCAGGCATTTTAGTAAGATCAACGCATGCTCTGAGGCTTCGTCCGATAAGTCTTTGTATTTCTTGGGTTCTGCCGGAAATTTTTGTGCGCTCCCTTTGACATCTTGTGTTAGGGGCAGAAGGTAAAAGCGAGTATTCAGCAGTGACCCAGCCCCGAGGATCGTCTTGTGTCATCCATTTCGGTCTGCCTTCCTCTACTGAGGCTGTTGTAATCACTTTCGTGTCGCCAAATTCTACAAGGATTGAGCCCAGTGCGTGCTTTGTAAAATCTTTGGTAAACTTAATTTCTCTTAATTCATCGTTTTTTCTCGTTCTCATTGATGTCGCTCTCCTTTTTTATTATTCATAATCCCACATGTAAATTTGTCCGCAGTATCTGCATACAGCATGCTGATTCATAAACTGCAAGTCAGGAATAAACTTAAAACCGTCCACTGTAATTTCAATTTCTCCCTTTTCGTTGTACCGCTGGTTAAATTTTCTTTCACCGCGATAGTCGGGGGAAAACATCAATTCAAATTTATCTACCGATTTACAGTTTTTGCAGATAAACATTAAAATTCCTCATCTTCTTGCATTGCTCTTTTGAGAATGTTTTTATCCAGCTTCTTTTGAGCTGATTTACGGGATTTTTTGGCGGGCTTTTGAGTTGGCTCCTGTTCAAATTTGTATAAATTTTTATACCACAGAGTCCATGCTATACTTCTTATCGGTAAGGTAAATCCCATTGCCAAAAATGCCGTCAAATAAGAAAGTATTGTCCCGGCTACCATATCGGGTGTAATGAGCATATCAAATTTTTGATATACAGAGTTGATCTGATCTAAAGGCAATGTCATCGCCCAATTAGCAAATATTTTAGTTAAAAATGCATTTACTCCTGCCACCTCAAAAAGTACCGTAAGCCCATGGTAGACAAAGTATAAAATTACGCATAGTAAAACCAATAAAAGGGCAGTCCTTGCGAATTTCCCTTTAATCAGCGACATACTTTCCCTAAAGCAGCTAATCGCAGAGATATCTTGAGAAAATGTAAATACTTGAAAAATTAGTATGAAGTATATGAAAAATATTCCGCCAAGCACCCAAAATAGCGGGAACGATGCGAAAGTTGTAAATATTCCAAACAAAATCCATAATAAGATATATGAAAATGCTCGGTTTTTCACTACCGCATTGTGGGCAGGAAAGTCGTATATTCTGCCTGATGATATCGCCCCTTCTGTCATGGAATTCAGGGCTCCATATGCTATCAAGTAATCCCAAAATGCCCTTAAAAATATCAACAACCCCGGTAGTGCAAGCAAAATTATCGCTGTCGTGACAGTTGATAAGTTATTCATTACAGGGTACTTTTCGAGTATCAAATTTATATTGTTATTGAACCAGTATGTAAGACCAAATATAAGAAAAATTCCCAAAACTTGACCTAAAATAGGAAAACTCATATAAAAAAAGAATTTGTGTATGTTCATACAAAATATTTTCAGTGCTTCAAAAAAAATTTGCCAGACACTTTTGTCAACTTTAGCTCTTGTCATCTTACCTCCGATTGTGTATAATAATTTTATTACAAATAAAGTTAAAAAAACAATTATGCAGTACAAAGATTTAATAAAAACATTTACCGAAGCTGATTACGCTGAAAATAGAGTAAATCTTCACATCCACACGAATTACTCTGACGGGTGTGCTGATTTTAACGATATAATTAGCCAAGCTCAAGAAAAAGGCTTTCGCTACATCGCTATAGCTGACCATAACACGATGAAAGGGTATGAAGAAAACTCAATTCCTCAATCTGTAATCCCAGCTGTTGAATTTGATTGTTGGCATGGGTATGTGTTCATGCATTTGCTTGCATACGGGGTGGATTTTTATAATAAAGAACTTCAAAAATTCTTTGCTAAGACCAAAAAAGAAACTGAACTTGATATAATAAGATTTTTTACTTCAAGACGCGCACCTGAGCTTATAAGGGCTATTCATAACGCAGGAGGTATCGCAGTGCTTGCTCATCCAGCTTGTTGTTGGTGCTTGAGTTTGGAAAGGTTTATCAATGACCTTAAAAAACACGGACTTGATGGTGTAGAAGCGTTCTACCCTTATGAAAGGCATAGAGGTATAATAAAGTTTCACAGTCGCGAGACTGTAAAGGAGTTAGCCGATAAGTTGGAGCTTATAAAAACAGGCGGAACTGATTTGCATAGTGCTTGTTTGTAAATTTATCCTTGCGTTTTTTGTATTGATACTTTTGTAAAAAAGCTGTAACACGCTTGCCATGTTTGCTTTTATTTTATATCCTTTTTTTAGGAGGGTAGCATGATGAAAAAACGTTGGTATGATGTAGATCCTGTTGTGAGTCGAGCAACTGAAATGCTTGAAAAAGCGGAAGAATCTTTACAAGTTATATGCGCTGAATATGTGATTGATAAGTTGAAAGATTTTGATTTTGAGATGTCACTTGATGATCAGTTTAACTATATTATGCGCCGTTGGTATGATAAAAATATCAAGGTGTCTCATGCAATGGAGTACCTTAAGCATGCACCTGAAGAGGTTCGCCGTGAGCTTGCCCTTGATATAATTGAACATATTGAAAAAAATTCTTGAAAATAAAAAACATTGAGCGAGTAAGTGTGATGGAAAATGAAATTAATCGAAAAGTTATAGATATATTTGCAAAGCATAATAAGGAGTTGCCTCCGGATACAAAAGAAAAAGTTAAGTATTATGCTGGGTTTAACTATGTTAGAATTGATAAGGATACCAACGGCAATAGATTTTCTCCTGAGCATCTTTTAAAATATGCCTCAAAGTGTCATTACATAGTCAGAGTTATGCGCGAATATAAAAATGAGACAGTTTTATATAACTATGATGTCCCTAATGCTGATTTGTTTAAATTTATAAAATCTTTTCAAGATAACAAGCTTGATGGTACTATAATTGAGATTGATAAGTATTTCCCTGATGATTTAGCCTAGAATGTGAGTAGTATGAATTGTTTTTTTGAAAAATATCATAATGAATTATTTAAGTGTAACAAGCCTTACCAGTATGTAGGCGGTGAGTTTTTGTCAGCTAATAAAAGTTTTGAAGATGCGAAAGTGCGCTTTGCTCTTGCTTTTCCTGATAAGTACGAAATAGGCATTAGCAATTTGGGGTTGAGGGTTTTGTATAATCAAATAAATAAATGCCCCAATTATATGGCAGATAGAGTGTATGCCCCAGAGCCTGATTTTCAGCCAAAAACTCTTTATGCACTTGAAAGTAAGCGTGATTTAAAAGATTTTGATGCGATAGGATTTTCGCTCCAGTATGAAATGGCTTATCCAACTGTTTTAAAAATGCTTGAAATGGCGAAGGTTCCTTACCGAAATTCTGACAGAAAAGAGTCAGATCCTATAATTATTGCAGGTGGACCTTGTGCTTTTAACCCTTTGCCTATGCAGGATTTTATTGATGTTTTTATGATTGGTGATGGGGAAGATAGCATTGTCGAGGTTTGTGAAATTCTTGAAAGTACTAAAGGTCTCCCTCGAAATGAAAGAATAAAAGCACTTGTTAAAGGTGAAAATAGTGGGCGTTGGTCGGCTTCAGTCGGTGGAAATGTTAGAAAAAGAATTGCCCAACTGACTTATGATACTGCACTTACATCTTATCCCATACCTTTTTCTTCTTCTGTTCATGATAGAGCAGTTGTTGAAATAAGACGCGGATGTGGCAGAATGTGTCGCTTTTGTCAGCCTGGGCATGTAACCTTGCCGATTAGAGAAAGAAGCGCTCAAGATATAATTAAAATAGCTAAAAATCTGGTAAAAAATACCGGCTATGATGAATATTCATTACTTTCGCTATCTTCTAATGATTATGCAAGTATTAATGAAGTGATTAAAGAGTTGGCCGTTGATTTTGATGAAAAAAAAGTATCAGTTTCTCTTCCTAGTCAACGCATTGACGGATTTAATTTAGAGCTTGCTAATTTGGTGCAAAGTGTTAGAAAATCGACAATGACGCTCGCTCCTGAAGCAGGTAGTCAAAGATTACGAGATGTCATCAAAAAAAATATTACTGAAGATCAAATTTTGAATGCCGTGCTGACTTTGTATGAAAACGGTTGGTCAAGAATTAAGTTTTATTTTATCTGCGGGCTGCCGACGGAAACCCTTGAAGATATGGATGAGATGGCGGAATTGTTGAGTAAAATTCGATATCGTTGTAAGCTTTTGAAAAAAGAAAAGTCGCTTTCTCATGGGATGGATATTACTTGTACGCTTTCGATTTTTGTGCCAAAACCTTTTACTCCATTCCAGTGGTGTCCTCAGATGAGTTTAGATGAAGTTACAGCTCATATCCATTATCTGAAAGAAAAGACAGACAAGATTAAAGGGGTGAAAATTAATTATCATGAAAAATTTGTATCTCAAATAGAGGCTGTTCTTACTCGGGGGGACGCTTCATTATGTAAATATATTGAAGCTTTGTACCAAAAGGGTTGCTATCTAGATGCATGGGGAGAATATTTTGATAAATCTGTTTGGCGAGAGACTGCTTGTGAATGCGGAATTTCCCTAGATGAACTCGCTCAAAGACGATATGAGCTTGATGAGGCCTTACCTTGGGAGTTTATTGATATCGGTGTAGATAAAAAATGGTTTGCTAATGAGTATGAAAAAGCGTTCAAAATTACGGGGGATGAAGATATTCATTTTGTACCGACTTGCCAAAACGGTTGCGTAAATTGCGGCGTGTGCAAAAATTTTAATACAAAAAAAATCATGGCTGAGCCTTATTTCGCTAGTGAGCGTGCTCAAAGTCATAAGGTTGTTTATCACGATCCTAAAACTTGTCCTAATGAGTTTAAAGAAACCTTTAGATATCGTATTAAACTTACCAAAACAGGTATTTTAAGATATTTTTCTCACCTCGATTGGCAAAATACTTTTTTAAAAGCACTATCTAGAACCGATTTGAATGTCGCTTATTCTTTAGGGTTTAACCCGACAATGAAAGTGTCTATGGGAGTAGCTTTGCCTTTATTCGCTCAAAGTGTCTGTGAGTTGGTGGATATTGAACTGTATGAAGATATTGAGCCAGCCGTTCTAAAACAAAAGTTGGAGAATGTTATGCCAATCAGCTCACAAATATTAAGTGTCGTTAAAATTCCAAAAAACGCTAAATCAATTGATAATACTGCTGCTTGGGCTGAATACAAAGTTAATGTTTTGGATAAGACCCTTTACGATTTTGAAAATTTGCGATATAATACAGACAGAGTTTTATCTTCTGAAGAAATTTTTATCGAGAAGAAAAACAAAAAAGGTTTATTAAAAAAAACAGATGTAAAATCATCAATAAAATCATATAGGTTTGAAGGTGAAAATCTGTTCATAGTCTTAAAAACCGGTCAAGGAACTGAAATTCCTGCGTTGCGCGCAGATGTATTATTGAGCTTAATTGCGCCAGAGGTGCCGTTTGAGATTACGCGTATGCGGTTCTTTGATGAGAATTTAGAAGAGATTTAAAGATAAAGGATTTTTTATGGGTAATGACAAAAGAAAAAATGGAAATGCACAGAGTATAGCCAATTTTAGTGCTGAAAAAAAGATTATTATTGCTGAGCGTGATAATATTGCTGCTGTTACTGAAAATGGAAAAGTAACAGACTTTTTTATTCATAGAGGTGACGTTTTATTAGGAGATGTCTATTTAGCTACTGTGGATAATATTTTACCTAGTATAGATGCGGCTTTTGTTAACGTCGGGTCAGACAAAATGGGCTTTTTGCATGCAGAAGATGTTATGGGCAAAGGAACTTTAAAAGAAAAGCTTTCGCCAAAGCAAAAGTTAATAGTACAGGTGGTCAAAGAACCTACCGGACATAAAGGACCAAGGGTTACAACTGAGATTAGTTTGCCTGGTAGATTTCTTGTTTTAATGCCCAATGAACCTGGGGTGAGTATAAGTAAAAAAATTGAGAATTCAAAAGAAAGAGCACGTTTGAAAGCTATTGTTAATCTTATAAAACCCGTTGGTGTAGGAGTTATAATAAGAACAGAGGCTGAGGGGCAGTCAGAAGCTGATATCCAAGAAGATTTGGAAATTTTGCTTGAAAAGTGGAACAATATCATTACTTCTGCTGAGACTTTGACTCCTCCGAATCTTGTGTATAGGGATCAAGATTTGTTATATCGTGTAATCCGTGAAGCTTGTACTGATGATGTAAAAGAAATTATCGTGGATACGGCTTTTGCTTTGAATCGAGTGCAAAATATTCTTCAAAACTGGCACATAAATAAAAATGTACAGGTAACTTTGTATAAAGGAACAGAACCGCTTTTGGTTGCTACAGATATACATAAAGAGATTAAAGCGGCATTACAAACAAAAGTTAATATGCCATCTGGTGGATACTTATTTATTCAAACAACAGAGGCTCTTACAGTCATTGATGTTAACAGCGGTAAGTTTACAAGTTCTGCGACACAGGATGAAACTATACTTAAAACAAATATTGAGGCGGTGCATGAAATTGCACGACAGCTGCGTTTAAGAAATATCGGTGGTATGATTATCATAGACTTTATTGACATGATGTCACGTGCTGATAAGTTGGCTATGATGGAAGAGTTAGAAATGGCCTTGGAACCAGACAAAGCTAAACCTCAGGTAGGTCAGCTTTCTGATCTTGGTCTTGTAGAATTGACAAGACATCGACAAGGACAAAGTTTGTCTGAAATATTCACTAAAAAATGTCCTCATTGTCAAGGCAGTGGTTATTCCATGATTGAATTTAATTTTGCAACTCCGACGGCTGAGGGTGAGTATCGTGCAAAAGCTGCTAAATTAAAATTGCCTATGAATAGCGGATTCAAGAAAAACAATAAAAATAATAATAACCGAAATCAACAACAGGAAATTTCTCAAGAACAAAATCAAGAAAAAGAGATAATTCAGCAACCGGTTGAGATCCCTGTAGACAATCCATCTTTAGTGGCAGCCCAAGACGCTGAAAAGCGTGAAAATAGCAAAAAAAGAAACAGACGCAACAGCAGACGGGATAAAAAGGTAGTTGTTGAAGAAACAGTTGCAACTGCGCAGACTGTTTTAAAACCCGATGAGGCAATAAAACCTGTTGTAGAAGAAAAAACTCAAACTAATAGTGAAGAAAAAATAGGTGAAGTGCCCGAAGAAAAGACGGAAATTCCAGTGATGTCTACTGATGCTGTTCTTCCTCAAGAAGTATCGCCTGATAAAGAATTACATGAGGAACAAGAACTTCAAGAGCAAGAAGAAAAGCCTAAAAAAACACGTCGTCCAAATAGAGGTTCTTCAAAAACAGGTAAAAGGACACGTTCTAAAAAAGTTGCAGAAGAGGCTAAAGTTGAAGAATAAGACTTTAAAAATTAAGATAATACCAGTTATACTGATGTTGATGTTTGTTGTAATTACAGGATGTGCGTTTGCTGATCAGCCTGTAGCACAGACTTCAGCATCAGGTAATTCGGTTATCTTTCATGCAGCGGTTATAAAATTTTTGAAAGCTATGGGAGGAGTTGCTCTATCTTCGGTTATAATATTTTTAGGACTGTCTGTTTATAATAAATTTTTTGTCTATCCCCGTCTAGATGGAAATTCTGAGGATGATGTGTTAAAAACTCCGCATTCTACTGAGGAGGCTTTGACATTTTTTATTAAAAAAAATAAACTTAAGTAATTCGAAAGGTTAGAATATGAGTAGAAGAAAAGCTTTTTCTGTAATAGATTTATTGTTGGGCTGTATTGTTATTTTTTCTTTGTTTATGTATTTTTTACCAACAATTAAAAGTTATAGTAAAAGATCTATAGATAAAAATGTGCCTTCTGTTGAACAACAGGTAAACCAACAAATTCAAGACGTTTCAAATCTCAGACAAAGAGCTGAAGACCAAAATAGAAAAATGCTTGAACAGATAAATTATTAATTGTAAAACGTAATTATTTTGTGACTTGTAAATTTTCTTTCAGCTTTGAGTTTTGAATAGCTTGATTTTCTTGAATTGTCAAAATCATCTCATATAGGACTTGGTTATAAGGGGTAGGAATATTATGTTTTCTCCCTAGGTTTATAACTGTGCCTGCAAACATTTCAACTTCGGTTTTTCGCCCTGCTTCTACATCTTGTAGCATTGAGGTCTTGCCCTCCGGACACATCATAGAAAGCGCTTCCAGTCCGTCTTTTACCAGATTTTCTGAATTATTTATTCCCTCAGCTTTCGCAATATTCGCAACTTCTTTCATTATGTTGGTCGCAAAGTTTATAAAAACTGAATTGTTCTGCATTTCGCCAAATGTCATCTTTAATATTGCAGATGGCTGATTTGTGCTTACATTTAACATAAATTTGCGCCAGAGCGAGTATTTTATATCTTGTGGAATTTCATATTTTATGCCTGCTAAGTCAAAGAAATTCTTGACTTTTACAACTCTTTCATCAATGCCGGCAGAAGCTCCAAATACGAGAATGTTAAAGTCATCATGGGTTATATATCTTCCTGTTCTAACTGCGCTATGACCTATAAAATAAGAATATAGAACTTTTGAATTCCCGTAAGTTTTTGCTATTATTTCTTCGCTGGTGACTCCGTTTAAAAGCGATAAGATCAGTGTGTTTTCACCGACAAAATTTTTAATGTTTTTTATTGCCTCGTTTAGACCGTCAAATTTTGTCGCAATTATGATTAAGTCTGCTTCAAATCCTTTTTCTCTTGGCAATATATATTTAAATTTTAATTCTCTTCCGTTAAAAACTATTGGATTTTCAGAGTATCTTTTAAGTCTTTCTTCATCTAATAATACTCGTAAATCTACAGTCTGACTTTTTTCTATTTTATCGGCATATATACTGCCTACGGCTCCTATGCCACATACTAATACTTTTTTAATTATTCTTTCCATAAAACAAATTCTAGCACAATTTTCTTGAAATCAGATTACCCTTTATATTAATTTAATTTTTTGAATGTTAATATAAATTAAGAAAAATTTTCAAAATGAGCAATAGCATTGAAAAAAAATACTTTATATATGAGTGTAGTGTTATAAATTAGTAGTGTGTTTTAATGGTGTTTGATATCCCCAAAAGCCTAGCTATAGGTAGTATACAGTCAAATTTTGTTATCGGTAAAAAGCATAATCAACCTTTTTATGGTAATAATGTTGAAGATTCTTTTCAATATACATCTTTAAGCAAATATACGAATGAAAATGCTATTAGAAAAATGATTAGTGCTAATCCAAAAATTATTTCTATTTTAAAAAATAATGAAATAAGATTAAATATGACGGAATTAAATACTCTTTTATCAGGTCATGCACAAGATACTCAAAACATAGCTAAAGGTATCATTGAAAATTTACCGTTTTCATTGAAAGGCAGAGTAAATGAAAAAGCAGTTTCAGATGCTTCCTATTTGCACGATATTGGAAAAGTGTTAATTCCAGTTGATATTTTGAACAAAAAAGGGAAGCTAACCGCAGAAGAAAGTGAGATTATGCATAAGCATTCAGAGCTTGGATATGAATTGCTTAAAACAACTGATATAGATCCGGTAACCCTTAATTTGGTGCGAAATCACCACCAAAATATGAAACATAGTGGTTATCCCTTTGTTGGTAAAGATTTTAAGGCAGATTTGAATTTGCAAATAGTTTCAATTGCCGATAAGTATTCTGCACTGACTGAAAAAAGAGTATACAAAGACCAATTAACTCCTCAGCAGGCTCTGACAATAATTTATAACGATGTACAAGAAGAAAAACTACATCCGTTTGTTTTTAGAGCTTTAGTTAATTATGTCAATTCTGTTGATTATGCAAAACAATTAAGATAGTTATATGGCTATTTTAGTCGTTTCTCGAGCTTTTCAATGCGTGCTTCTAAGTCTGCGTTTTTCTTTTCTAATTCTTTGATTTTTAAATCTTTGGCACTGTCTTTATTGGCAAGTTCTTTTATCGCGTTTATCATCGCGTAGAACATATCTTCTTGTCTTATTCTCAAATATCCGTCTTTGCCTTTGATGACAGCATTAGGAAATATTTTTTGTAATTCCTGAGCAATTACACCTACTCTAGGAGTTTGTTTTTTATCATCTTTATAAGTGTAATTATATGTTTTAATTTTTTTAATTTTATCAAGTCCTGATTGATTTTCACCTTTGATATTTTTTAATCGATAGTCTGAGGACGTAATTAGGTTACGCAATTCAGATGTGCCATACACGTAAATATTTGACATTGAATTACCAATGTAAATATTATTGACAGATGCATCTGTTGGAATATTAGGACCGGAAAAAGCTCCTATGCAAGTTGTATAATTTGAGTTGACACCCTCGCAAGCTTTAAATCCAATTGCTGTGTTATATTGCCCCGTTGTATTATTTGGCATTGAGGCTGTACCTATTGCAGTGTTGTAATTGCCTGTGGTGTTGGCAAAAAGTGATTGAGTTCCTATTGCTGTATTTTGAATACCTGTGGTATTAGCCTTAAAAGACTCTGTTCCTACAATAGTATTTCCTGTCCCTGTCGCAACCGCTGCGCGGTTCCCTCCAAGCACTACATTATCGTTATTAAGGTTTAATTGTCCGAGTATATTATCACCTTGTTTGAATAAAACGTGTAATTGATCAACGGCACTTGTATTAATTGTGAATCTGTTAGATGGGTCGGTTGCAGGTTTTGTTTTTTGACCTATCATAATCGTTTGATTTGCCCCCATTCCAAAATATGCATTAGCGGTGTCAGGAGAAGCATAAGTCCAAGGTGAGGTTTTATTTACCTTAGTCCTTGTTGTCATCATTGGGGCAAAAGCAGCTAAAATTACTGTTAAAACAAACAATACAACCATTACCTCCGCCAAGGTAAATGCTTTTTTGTTATTTATATTTTTCATACTATCTCCATTCTCCATTAAGATTACGTGCTTATAGGAATATTATACCATATATTATATAACTTTTCAATATAAATGTGAAAATATGTATTTTTGTTGTATAATTTCCTTATGAGTTTAGATAGCGCAATTGATACATTACTTTCGCCAATAGCCGATAAAATTTCCGGAATAATTTTTTCTTCAATTACCATAAAAGGTGTTGAAGTCCAGTTTCTTGTTGCGCTTTTAATGACAGCAGCTTTGTATTTTACTTTTAGAACCCGATTTATAGGTGTTTGGGGATTTAAGCATTCTATAAGTTTGATTACTAAAAATTATGAGCACAAGGATGTTATAAAACGCAAAAAAAAAGGTGAAGTGTCTTCATTTCAGGCACTTACAGCAACTATTTCCGCTTCAGCAGGAATAGGTAACGTGGCAGGATCTGCTGCTGCTGTATCTATTGGTGGACCCGGAGTGATTTTTTGGATGATTATAGCCGGTTTTTTTTCAATGGCTTTGAAATTCTCAGAGGTACTTTTGGGGATAAAATTCAGAAAAGTTAATCAGGATGGAACGATAGCTGGTGGTCCTATGTATTATATATTGGGCGGTCTTCGTGGAAAATATTTGTCTTCTGTAGCACCATATTTGGCAAAAATTTATGCGATATGTTGCGTTTTTGCAATGATTGGAGGTTGGAATCTATTTCAGATTAATGCTATGACTGCTCAAATCACTGAGGTCACAGGTGGGGAGAACAGCTTTTTTGCAAATCAAAGTTGGATATTGGGAGTAATTGTTGCCGTAATTACCTATTTTACTATAATTGGTGGTATTAAGGCTATAGGAAAATTTACATCAAAAGTTACGCCTGTAATGTGTTCTTTATATGTTGCATCAGCCTTTATAATTTGTTTGCTTAATATTGGTCATGTGCCTGAAACTATTATGTTAATTGTGAAAGAAGCATTCAAGCCTCAAGCCTTACAGGGGGGTGCTATCGCGTGTATGTTATGGGGATTTAGGCGTGCTATGTTTGCAAATGAATCCGGTCTTGGTACTGCACCTATCGCTTTTTCTGCGGTAAAGACAAGTAAACCGGTTGCTCAGGCTTTTATTGCAATGCTTCAGCCGTTTGTTGACACTGTGATTGTCGGTTCTGCTACGGCTTTTGTGATAGTTGTGTCAGGTGTGTATTTACAAACTCAAGGGCAACTCGTAGGAATTGAGTTAACGTCTAAAGCTTTCGGTACCGTATGTCCGTATTTCCCTTTATTGTTGACTTTTATGGCAAGTTGTTTCGTGCTTTCTACTATGCTATGTGGCTCTTACTACGGAGTGAAAAGCTGGAACTTTTTGTTTGGTGAGTCAAAATTGACAACAAAGTCTTTTCAGGTTATATATTGTTTATTCATAATCATCGGTTCTGCCATGAATTTTAAAAGTATAATTAATCTATCTGATGCATTTACTTTATTCTTGGCTGTGCCAAACTTAATAGCAGTATTTATGTTATCGAATGTCGTAATGAAAGAATTAAAAAGATATTGCAGAAAATATGATGTAGGATTTTTTAAAAATACAATAATCACAAATGAGGAGAAAGAGATTGATGAAAAAAGAATGTTTGGAGATAGTGAAATCAAAGTGTGAAGCATGTAATGCTTGTGCGTTGGGCGCAACCAGAAAAAATATGGTATTTGCTGATGGCAACCCTTCTACAGCAAGAATTGTATTGATTGGTGAGGCTCCTGGAGAAATGGAGGATGAGTCAGGAATTCCTTTTGTTGGACGTGCAGGTCAATTACTTGATGAATTTTTAGCTGAGGCAGGTATTTCAAGGCAGGATGATTTATATATAATCAACACGGTTAAATGCAGACCTCCTGAAAATAGAGTGCCTACCCAAGATGAACAAAATGCTTGTCGTAAATTTTTAGATGCACAAATTGATATTATTAAACCTTCTGCAATTATTTTGTGTGGTGCTACTGCTTTGAAAACATTTGTTGAAACAGATAGAAAAAGAACTATATCAAAACTTCGCGGGCAGTGGATGAATATTACTGTAGATGGTGTCGAATACCCATCTATGACGATTTTCCATCCTTCATATTTGTTAAGAAATCACTCTATGGAAGAAGGTTCACCAAGAAGATTGATGCAACAAGATCTTGCTGAAATTAAATCAAGATTTTTAAAAGATAGAAATGTTGAAAATATTTTTGTAACAAATAAAGAAGTCGCAATGGTTTAATTTTATTGATGTAAACTTAAGGGCGGGCTAGAGTTATTCTAGCCCGCCCTTGATTATCTGTAATTTTATTCCATATAACAGGCAAGTACTTCTTGTCCTAAAGCTGACATTCTCATCTTTTTTAGCGCTCTCAATTCTGTTTGGCGTATACATTCTTTTGTGACTCCATAGATGTTGCCTATTTCTTCTAGAGTCCTGCGTGTGGAATCCTCAAGTCCATAACGCATTTTAACTACTTCTTGCTCACGTTCTTTTAAGGTTGATACTACATTCAAAATGTCTTTTCTGAGTCCTTCAAATTCTACGTTCTCTGTGACTGAAGCATTTTCATCTTCAATGATGTCTGCATAGCTCATGTCCTTGCCTTCACCATTATCAAGTCCGCTTTCAAGTGAAATGGTCTTGGTGTAAGCTGATAAAAAGCTCTCTATTTTATCTGGTTCTACATTCATTTTTTTTGCAACATCTTTTGTTTTAACCTGACAGTTGTTTTCTTTTTCCATTTGTGATTTTATTTTGGAAAATTTTGATAGGGTCTCTTGGATGTATACAGGTATTTTCATACAATGAGATTGCTCTGATATTGCTTTGAACATTGATTGCTTTATCCACCAACTTGCATAGGTTGCAAATTTATATCCGAGTTTGTAGTTGAATTTTTCGGCTGCTATCATTAATCCTAAGTTCCCTTCTTGAATGAGGTCTACCATAGGTATTTTGGACATATGTATTGCTTTTTTAGCGATAATGATTACAAGCCTTAAATTAGCCTGAATGAGTATTTTTTTTGCTTCACAGTCACCTTCTTTGGCTTTTTGGGCAATTTCTCTTTCTTCTGAGGCAGAAAGTTGTGGGTAGTTTGAAATTTCTCTGATGTAGTCTGATAATTCACTGTCTGTACAAGCTTCCAGAACTTCGTACTTGGCTGGATTGGATGATTCGGCTTTGCGCATTTTGATTGGGGCATTTTTACTCATAGACTTTTAACTCCTTCTCTTCTTTTTAATTGAGATGTACACGATTTTTTGTAACTTCACTGAATTGATATATTGAAACGAGAACTGTATATAATTAGTATATACCCAAGTATATACTTTTTAAACCTTTTTGTTAAGTTATGTAAATAAAGCAAGTAAAAAATACAATTACAATTGCTGTTTTTTGAGATATTTTTGTGTTACATTAGTGTCAGATGGGAGAATAGGAAAATGAAAGATAAAATATTAATGGCATTGGGCGTGATATTTATAGCACTTTGTGCGACGATAGGTTTTGCTTGGGCTAGTGGGGCTTTAAATCCGGCGGAGATTACCCCGTCAGATTATAAAATAGGTATTTCATATCCTCAAGCAATGCGTTCAGATAAGCCTGCTATAGTTTTGTTCTATACAGATTGGTGCGGTTATTGTAAGCGTTTTATGCCTAAGTTTAGAGTGATAAGTAAGCTTTATAAAGATGATTATAACTTTGTTATGATAAACGGTGAAGCTCAGGAAAATCTAAAACTTGTGGAGGAAGTTGCGATTACCGGTTTGCCGACGGTGTATATTTTTGATCCGAAATATGATAATCGCGTCCATCTTAACAATGGTATTTATATGGATTTAAAGAAGTTACGTGCTGAATTGGACAGATATTTAAAAATTAGAAAAAGACTCGATGCCTCACAGAATTGTAGCGCGGAAGCTGTAAAATAATTAGTAAAAAAAAAAGACCTTGGTATTCAAGGCCTATCCGTTTAAATAAGAAGAGAGAGCTTTATACTTATATAAAGTAAATTGCTTGTAAAAAATTGCTAAAATGACGTGATTTTATTAAGAAATATTAAGAAAGATTTTAAAAATGAAAGATATTCAAAATTTAAAGGATACTAGAGAGGTAGACATTCAAAAGGTTGGTATTAAGCATTTGGAAATACCTTTAATTATCCAGCGGAAAAATAATTCAAATCAGATAGTTTGTGCAAAAGCGCGAGTTAATGTGTCATTACCGAGAGATTATAAGGGAACTCATATGTCTCGTTTTGTTGAAGTTTTATCAGAATGGCGAAATAAAAATTTATTGGGTGTCGATATAAAGGGGTGCTTAGAAAAGATAATAAAGAATTTGGATGCGCAAAGCGGTGAATTGCAGTTTAAATTTAAGTATTTTATAGATAAAAAATCTCCGGTAACTCAGCATATTGCACCAATGAGCTATGAAAGTACTTTTGAAGGTCGAATAGATGGCGGTGAGTACAAGTTTATTTTAGGGGTGGTGGTGCCTGTTACAACTTTGTGTCCTTGTTCTAAAGAAATTTCAGACAATGGTGCGCATAACCAACGAGCTTTTATCAGTGTTAAAATTTCATATGATGAAAGTGAGCATGTTTGGCTTGAAGATTTGATTTCACTGGTTGAGGAATGTGCCTCTTGTGAGGTTTATCCGCTATTAAAAAGAGAAGATGAAAAATTTGTAACGGAAAAAGCTTATTCCAACCCTAAATTTGTAGAGGATGTGTTACGTGATGTTGTTGTAGCACTGCGAAAACATCCTATAGTTAAAGAGTTCGAGGTGGAGTGCGAGGCGTTTGAAAGTATTCATAACCACTCAGCTTGGGCCTATCAAAAAGAAAGTAAATAGCGGTTATAGTTTATAGGTTAATATGGCATTTATCCCCCAGTTTTTACCTGAGTTGTCTTTTATATCCTGTAAATTATATCGTTGAGCTTCAATTGAGATGGTCGTATTTTTGGAGACTTTTTTACTTATCCCTGCAAAAATACCTGCACTATTACTCCATTTATTGTTTTCATAGTTAACTTTTCCAACATAATGTGGGTTGGCATAAAAACTTGTTGATTTGTTTATTGGAATATTTACGCTTATTGGTGAATATCTTATTTGAGTTGCACTGCCTCCTGTACCTATTGTGTTTCGAATTCTTAGATTTTGATTAAATATTCCATTTTCATCGTAATTGTAGGAGCCTTTTAAGTCAATTACAGCATATGTATTATCTTTGAAATTACTTCCCAGCCCGAGAAACGCTGAGGCAGAAGCCTTTTGAGTATAAGCTTTTTGTTCAAGACCTGCAATTGTAGTATTACTACCGTCAAAATTTTGATATGTGCTTGCTGAAGCTGTTTCTGAAATTGGTATACCATTTACCGGCATAAAAAATCCTCCCAAATTATCCCCTTGGTTATATAAAGGATTTTCATTCGGGAGAATTGCCAGTTTTATGAATAAAAATTTACATTTCTGAAAGTAGTTTATCTGCTAATTCAGATTCTGTGCGTCCGTTAAGAGTTTTGTTTATTTTTTGAAGTTTTTGCGCAATAGCTTCCATGTTCTCTGTCCAAATGAAGTTATCCAATACATATTTTTCAGCTTTGTTAAAATCGCCCTCAATTTGAATTCTTACAATTTCAGCAAGCATTTCTTTAGCAATAGGGACTACTTTGTCAATATTGACGTGGATTTTCCCATCAATCAGCTCATAGGCACCGTGTTCGGCAAAATATTTGTTTTGCATAACTGTCCTTACTCGATGCGCTTGGCTTAGAGTTGGTTTTGATTTCAAAAAGTTGTCTGTGATAGTAGTGACGATAATTTCTTTGCGTTGCTGTTGTGTGTACATCCCCAGCTCAGTGAGCAGGTCAACGAAAGCAAGTGCACCCATATCAGCTTTATTTTCTTCGATTATGTTGCGATATTTTCCTAATTTTTCGCTGCCCTCACGCGGTCCGAGTGAATGGGCATTTTCATGTCCTATTGTAAACCAGTGGTCAGCCTCATTGTTGTAAAATTGATGCTGTTCTTTGTCTAAAATAGCGTCGAGTCTTTCCTGTAATTTTTTGTAATCACTTACAAAGCGAATTTGTCTGTGATAAACATTACGGCGTCCTCCTCCTATGGTGAGTGAAAGTTTATCATCATTAGGCAAGTTTTCAGCTAGTGTAATGCCTCCTCGATATGCGCCTACATCTCCTTTTACAGCTACTAAATCAACATCTACCATTGTTTGTTTAACATCTCCTGTTGTGGAAATGTTTTGAGTGTATTCATTGCAATATGGCATTTGTTCTGCTAATTTAGGTAAATATTCTTTTATTGCGAGCAAATCATGGGTACCTTTTTTATTTACTATTCCTACTCTTCCGCCTAAAAAGTCTTTTGGAATTGGAGATATGTTATGCTCATCGAGAAGTTTTTTTAGCTCTTGATTTTCGACTATTGTGCCTGTCATTTCATCTTCGTAATTTTCCCTTGTTATAGTGAATTCAAGGGGGGTATCCTGTAGAGTTGCCCATTTTTTATCTGCGTAAGCATCAAGCATAGGATCTGCCTCACGCAATGCTTTAGCTTGTAGTTTTAAGTATTCGTTAAAATCTGAATTGGTGGACAATTCGCTTGCTTTTTCAAGCTCATCAGCCATATTTAAAAAATCATTTTTAAATTTATCAATATAGTCTATTCCAACTAGCTCATCACCTTTGCGTTCAACCACTGAACGTTGGGTAAGGATCTTTTTTACTTCCTCAATTTTTCCTTCTTTAATCATTATAGTTAAGATTTTGTGAAATTCTTCTTTAGTTAAATCTTTTGGATAGACGCCTTTACCTGGAAGCTCTGTTATACCTTTTGCTAAGTTTATTTTTTGCGATAGAGTATCTATTGCGTTAATCCCTTTTTGTGCGTCAAAAAGGATTTTTGTAAGTTCTGCCTGATGGTTGCCTTTTTTAATTTCTTCATCTAAAAAATCTTTAAATTCAAGGTTTTCATGGCAGTCGAGCTGCATGTTTATTTTTTCTAAGATTTCTGCGGCTTTAACCAAATGTTTGAGGGCTTGCTTATCACCTTGTGCAAGCTCTAAAAATTCAGGTGCATCTGATTTAAGCATTTTTTTTGTCATCAAATAGTCTTTATTTGTACGCTTTTCAAGTTCTTCCATTGATAAATTAAATTCAAATTTTGCCATAGTTTTCTCCTTTTTTGAAAATTATAGCATTATTATAAAAACTTGATGTCGTCTATTTGTGGTAAGTCTCGTTTTTAATTATTTTAAATGCTCTATAAATTTGTTCAATGAGTATCAGTCTTGTAAATTGATGTAGAAAAGTCATTTTTGAAATGCTTAATTTGAAATTAGCTCGTTTAGATACATTTTCTGATAGTCCATGAGAGGAGCCTATAGCAAAAATTATTTCTTGTGTTCCTTCATTTGTTAATGAATTTATCTTTTCAGCGAATTCCTCCGATGAAAGTATTTTCCCCTTTATTTCCAGAGTGATTAGGTAGGATTGAGGTTTTATCAATGAAAGAATTTTTTCTCCTTCCTTGTCTAATGTCTTTTGAATGAGATGTTCATCTTTTATCTCTAGTGTAGGTAATTCAAGCACTTCGACACTTGCATAAGGGCGAAGTCTTTTTAAAAATTCGTCTATACCATCTTTTAAAAATTTTTCTTTAATTTTTCCAAGTGCTATAATTTTTATATTCATTAATCTTTTGCCAAATAAACTGTTGTAGTAGGGAATGCGAATTCAATCCCTTCTTCTCGAAACGCTTTTATGACGTCGAAATATACCTCACTCCTAATTCTTACAAATTCCGTGTATATTCTTGTCTTAGCAAAAGCGATTAGTCGTAAATTTATTGAACTGCTGTCTAATTCTTCAATATTTGCGATATAATCGTCGTATACTTCAGGATGACGCTGTGCTACAAAACGGATTATTTCTAATGCTTTTTCAAGTTTCTCGTTACTGGTGTTATATGTTATACCAAAAGTAATATCAATTCTTCTTTTATGAGCTCGTGTGACATTTTCAACTACGCTATCTGATACTAAATCATTTGGAATTGTAATTAGGTAGTTTTCGAGTGAGCGAATTTTGGTAGAACGTAGATTAATATTTTCAACAGTACCTTCGATGTTATTTACTTTGATGTAGTCTCCTACTTTGTAAATTTTGTCGGTGATAATACCTATGGTACCAAACATTGATGCTAATGTGTGTTGTGCAGCAAAGCCTATTGCTAAACCTGTAATTCCAAAACCAGCAATCAATGATGTGAGCGAATAGCCATGACTTTGCAAAAATGATGCTACTATGAAAAATACAATTAAAAATTTAATTACTTTTTCAAATATTGGAAAAATTCTTTCAAAAGCAGGTGCATTTTCATTTGATTTAAACTTGTTATGTAATTTATTTATAAACAAGTCAGTTATTTTAAAAAGTATTACTATGATTATAAGGTTTATAATTACTCCCATAATCATACTAATTTTAAATGTTGCAAAAAGCTTTTCTATCTTATCTGCTGATGCTAAAATCTCGTCTATCATATATTCTCCCGATTACAATTTGTACCTGAATAAATTTATAATATTATACTTTTTAGCTGGATTCAACTTTGTAATATAAAGTAAAAATCTCATGCATTTTCAGCTTTTTGAACGTCAGGAGCAAGCCCCGGTTCAAGCTCTGAGCCAGTCACAAGTTTTCTAAATGCAAATGTTGCTTTTGGAAGTGCATATGCAAGTAAGAAGCTGCTTATACCAACATTTAAAAGTATGTTGGTAGATTTTAAAATTTTAGATTTGAGCAAATAGTTTTTGAATTTTTTACCGGAAGGTGCTTTTTGCATAAATTCTTCTATAGAATTTCTAAAATTGCCAAGCTCTTCGAAGTCAATGTAGGCACGTGGATCTCTTATATTATTTTTTAGCATTTTGACCTTTTTGAACTTATTTGCGAGTGTAACAAACATACTATCAGGGTTTTTATCAACAAATTTTATAAGTGTTTCAGGATTATTATCTTCAGGCAAGATAAATATACCTTTTTTGACTTTTGAGATGAAGGATTTGTCAGCTAAGATAGCAGGATCAAGGGTGACACCGCTGATTTTATTCAATGCTTTTTCTATCCATTTCGGAGCTACGAAGTTTAAAAACATCATACCGCTTAATCTAAATCCGACATCAAGTGCTTCATTTTTCTTTCTTGCGGTAGCTATTCTACCCACAGTGTAACCGCCGTCTGTTATCATCATTTTATCTTGGGTTGATACTGATGAAAGTTTTGCTATTGAAAATCCGCCAAAAGATATGTTATTAGAATTTCCTAATTTAAAGCCATTCCATACTTTAGAAGATTCTTCGGAGCTAAAATAAGGTCTCATTATGGGGTTTTGTATTGGGCTGTTTTGTGTTTGTCTTTTTTGTTTGATTTTTTCTATGCGTTTTGCGGATGAGGCGAATATCATTTTGGGTAGGATGAAGCCCATAAATGCTATAGGGATAATTGTGGATGCCAAAAATTTATAAGATAACATTTTTTTGTATTTTTTTAGGTTTTCAGGTGAAGAAATCCTGATTAAGTCATTTGTTTCTTCTGGGGCAAGATTTTTGAATTTTTCTATATTATATTTGAGTCCCTGAAGTTTTTCTTCTTTGAATAATTTTGGATTGATTTCAGGGTTAAAACCTTTTTTCTTGATTAACCAATTCGAGATGTAATCAATTAAAGGAATGCCACCTAGCCAAACTGCAGAAGTTGCATATTCATCCAAAAACCTTTCTCTTGCTGCAAGTTTTGCAACTTCTTTATCTTTTTTATTTTGGTTATAAGTTAAAACAATTTTTGTTGGTACTTCAATTCCGCAGTCGCGTAATAGTAAAGGATATATACTACTGTTGTTACCTATTGCTGAAATTATACTTGATATTTGCATATTTATCATTCTCCTGTTCATTTTTGTACATTCTTTTTGAGGCAAAAAAATAACCTCATTTCGTTTTTCCCGAAGAGGTCGCTTTTTTTTGAATGTTATGAACTAATTGCACAACAAACTAAAACCCCTTCGGGATTCTATGATGTGCAAAATGAAGTTTTTGAGCAAATTTGATATTTTCCATGCCTCTATCCTAGCAAATAAATTAAAAAATACAAGGGTCAAGTTATAATCGATTTAATATATTCTACATTTAATTTGTCGGAATTTTTTAATAAGACTGTCTTTTCCTTTGATGTTTCACCCTTAATAATTACAATTGTTGATTTTGGAATTTTGAATTGTTTAGACAAAAACTCAATTAACGCTTTGTTTGCTTTCCCTTCTACCGGTTGTGCTGTAATTTTGATTTTGAGAACGTCAAACTCCTTAATGATTTCATTTTTGCTTGAATTTGGTACTATTTTTAGATTAATTATGATTCCGTCTATTGTTTCTTTTATCATTTAAAGTAATCCTTATGTATGAATTTTGTCAATTTTACTTGCAAAATTAAAATAAAATCTGTATGATAATTATATCATGAGCGTAGATCCATTATTTCAAGATATAAAACAAAAGTTAATAGAACAGAATAGAGAAGAAAACGAAATTGCATTGATTGAAAAGTCGTTTGAGTTTGCAAAGCGCCTTCATGAAGGACAATATCGAGTTTCAGAAGAACCATACATAATCCACCCTGTAGAGGTGGCAAAGATTCTTTTGGATTTAAAAGTGGATTCACATACGCTTATGGCAGCTTTTTTGCATGATATTCTTGAAGATACGGAGACTAAACCCGAAGAAATTGAAGAACTTTTTGGAAAGGATGTATTGACTTTAGTTCAAGGTGTAACTAAGCTTGGTAAATTGCAGTTTAAGTCGAAAGAAGAACGTCAGGCTGAAAATTTTCGCAGATTGTTTATTGCAATGGCAAGTGATATAAGGATTGTCTTTTTAAAGCTTGCGGATCGTTTGCATAACATGCGAACGCTAAATTTTATGGCTGTCAATAAGCAGCAAAAAATTGCAAAAGAAACTTTGGATATATTCGCACCACTAGCCAATCGACTAGGTATCGGTAAGGTTAAGGCTGAATTGGAAGACTTATCTTTGCGATATTTAGAACCTGATAAATACTTTGAAATCGCTCAGTTGGTTTCTCAAACCAAGGCGGAGAGGGAAGAAACCGTTAAGCTGCTTATTGATAAAATTTCTCAGGATGTCAAAAAAAGTGGAATAAATGCACAAATTACTGGTCGCGCTAAGCATTATTATTCGATTTACAGTAAGATGAAAAGGTTAAATATTGCCTTTCATGATTTATATGATATTACGGCAGTACGTGTAATTGTGGATTCAGAAAAAGAATGTTACGAAGTTCTTGGACTCATCCATTCGCAATTCAAGCCTATTCCAGGTCGTTTTAAAGATTACATAGCTATGCCTAAAGGAAATATGTATCAATCTTTGCATACTTCTGTAATAGGACCCCGTTCAAAGCCTCTAGAGGTGCAGATAAGAACTTGGAAAATGCATGAAGTAGCTGAGTATGGTGTTGCTGCGCACTGGAGATATAAGGAAAAAGGTTCTCAAAAAGCTGATAATCCGGCTGATATGCAGTTTTCTTGGATGAGAAAGCTCGTTGAATATGATAAAGATATGAAAAGTGCTGAGGATTATGTAAACTCAGTTAAGCTGGATATTTTTTCCAACCAGGTATTTGCTTTTACTCCAAACGGTGATGTCCTTGATTTGCCTGCCAATGCAACTCCTGTAGATTTTGCTTATCGTATCCACTCTGATGTCGGCAATAAAACTGTAGGAGCTTTAATTAACGGAAGGATAGCTCAGCTCGATACAAAGTTGAATAATGGTGATATTGTTGAAATTTTGACCTCAAAAACTCCGGCTCCGAGATTGGACTGGTTAAATTTTGTTGTCACGAAGCAGGCTTCTTCAAAAATTAAGCAGTGGTTTAAGAAAAATAATCGTGAGGATCACATTGAGGTTGGACGTGCAAATTTAGAACACGAATTGACAAAAGCCGTTTTTGATGAGTATGTTAAATCAGGCGAATTTGAAAAAGTTGCGAAACAAATGAACTACTTATCCACTGAAGATTTGTTTGCTGCACTTGGATATGGAGAAACAACTTTAAATAAGATTATAAACAAATTGAGAAAACCTCAACCTCAAAAGACTTTGGAGACAAGCGGTTTTTATTCTTCGAAAAAGACAAAATCAGAAAAAGATATTATCGGACTTGAGGGAATGATGTACTCTTTTGCAAAATGTTGTTCCCCAATTCCTGGAGAACCTATTGTAGGTGTTGTTACTCGCTCAAAGGGAGTATCTGTGCATAGAATTGATTGTAAAACTCTTGAAAATGTAGAGCCTGAGCGTTTAATGGATATTCAGTGGGCTGGTAATAATACAAATAAAATTTATTCTACGACAATTCGTGTAGAAACTGCTGAAAAAATGGGGCTGTTAAAGGATATTATTGCTGCTGTCTCTGATAATAATACCAATATTAATTATGCAAATGTTAAATCCAAAAGCGGTAAAATTGGTATTATTGAGCTAGGTATGGAACTTGATAATATTGATACCCTAAAACGTGTAATTTACGCAATTCAAGCCATTCCTGATGTGTATAGTGTAAAACGTATCCAAACATCATACAGCCCTAACCATAATAAAAAAACTCAGAATAATAAAAATAAAAATTCTAAAAAACGTAAGCATTAAACTTAGATAATAAAGATTCTTTAACAATTTGCATAATGTAAAATCCCTGTTAATATATTATTGCTATGGTTTTATTAATATCAGAAAGAGCGGAAAAGATTAGTTTTTTTGGTGAAATTTTTAGTCAAAATACACCTGCTTTTTATGTTGCTTCTGAGCTTGCTCAAGTGTTAGATATTATTAGCGTTTCTCCTCCTGATATCATAATTATTGACACGCTTTCTTCGACGGTAAAGGTTAAAAGTATAATTAGGAAAATCAATTCAGTGCTTGATAATCCTATTATTATTTTAATTGTTGAAGATAAGGTAGAAAAAGATTTGATTAAACTTTCAAATGCTTTTATTACCGATGATATGTCAAAGGAACTTGTCGAAGCGACAATTAATGTAAATTTGAGAATGAAAAATTCTTTAGCGCAACTCTCAGATTCAAATAAGGATTTAGCTGATAGTTTGTATATGTTAAATACCCTTTATAATACAAGTTCGCAATTTGCAAGTACTTTGGATAAGAATGAATTGATAAAATACATGGTTGAGGGGTTAGACAAATCCTTGAGCTTTTCTTTGACCTGTACGCTTTCTTTTTGTAACGAGTCTCATCCAATTTTGATTTTGAATTCTTTGTACGATATTTCAGAAGAGCTGTTAAGTGCAATAAAGCTGAGGATGATTTTTAATTATAAGTCCTTGTTTGGAGCGAATGAGCCTCCATATAATTTGGATGAAGAAAGTTTAGAAGTTGTAAAGTACGTAAAATATCCTGCAAGTAAATTTACATTTACTTTGTTTCAGTATGATAATCTTTTTGCTCCAATCTCTCAAGGTGATAACTTCTTTGGATGTATTGAAATTTTTAAAGATACTCATTTTTCTTCTGAAGATGCAAAATGTTTTCAAACTATAGTACAACAAGTTGCTTTACCTTTAAAAAATGCGTCACTCTATCAAGAAATTAAAGAAACAAACCAAAAGCTAGAAAAATTAGAAAGACTAAAGTCTGAATTCATCTCTATTGTTTCACATGAATTACGTACTCCGCTGACATCAATAAAAAATTCGCTGGATATTTTACATAGCGGACGTTGCGGTGAAGTTACATCTGCATCTGATAAGTTTCTTTCTATGGCAAAAAGAAATGTGCAAAGACTGTCAGGAATTATCAATGACCTGCTTGATCTTTCAAAAATAGAAGCAGGAAAAATGGATTTTCACTTTTCCAAAATTGATGTTCACAACGTTATAGAATATGTAAAATCAACTTTTGTCAATGTTGCAAAAGAAAAAGGACTTTCATTATGTGCTGATGAAACTTTGGATTTACCATTTGTATATGCAGATTCTCAAAGATTGGAGCAGGTGCTGACTAATCTTGTTTCTAATGCCATTAAATTTACTCCATCAGGTAAAAATATTACAATAAAATCACAGCTAATAAATGCAAAAGATGTAAAAATTGATAATTGTTTTAAAGAACTCGCAAAAAAACTTGATGGAGATTATATAATGGTTAGCGTGCTAGATGAAGGAATCGGTATTGCAGAAGAAAATCTTTTGCGTGCGTTTGATAAGTTTGCACAGATAGAAAACTCACTATCCAGAAAAGTTGGTGGCTCGGGATTAGGTCTTCCTATTGCAAAACAGCTTATTGAAGCTCATAATGGTATTATCTGGTGTGAGAGTCAGCTTGAAAAAGGATCAAAGTTTATATTTGTAATTCCTGTAGCTGAAAATTAAGAAATTTTAATAATGAAGTGTAAAATTTAATATATGATATAATATTATTGAGGCGTTTAGTCTAAACCAGAGGGAAGATATGAAAAAAATTCTTATAGTTGATGATGAACAGGATATTGTAGAAAGTTTAAAGTTTGTACTTGAGACTTCTGATTATATTTGCTATTGTGCATATAATGGTGAGGATGGATTGAAATTAGCAAAAGAGATTATGCCGGATTTAATAATATTGGATGTTATGATGCCTAAAATTAACGGATATAAAATAAGTAGGTTATTAAAGTTTGACAATAAATACAAAGATATTCCGATATTGATGCTCACAGCGCGTTCACAAGAAGAGGATAAGTTGATCGGTGAAGAAACTGGTGCCGATGAATACATTACAAAACCTTTTGATTTAGATTATGTAATGAAAAAAGTTGACTCATATTTGAAGTAAGGGATAATTATGGAAGCGGTTACCAATAAAACACTAGAAAAATTAAAGTATGATTTGGTCAGAGCGGGTTTGGTGCAATATGAAACTATTGAGCAGGCTGAAGAAATTGCTCAAGCTCAGAATGTAAATATCGGACAGGTTTTAATTAACTCCGGTGCTTTGACTGAGGACACTATATTGAAGTTTTTAGAAGCAAAGTTACATATCCCTTATGTTAACTTGGATGATTATACTCTTGATAAAAAATGTCTGAGTTATATAAATTTTTCTGATGCAAAAAAATATCGTATTATACCGCTTTTTAAAATAGAAGAAACATTGACAGTTGCAATGGCGGATCCGTTGGATTTATTTGCTATTGATAAGATTATTGAAAAAGCTGCTTGTTCTATTGAACCTGTGATTTCTTCCGAGGCAAGTATTATAAAAAAAATTGATGAGTACTATAAAACTGATATAACTGTTGGTGAAATTTTTACCAATCAGCAAAGTTTTAATTATGATTGGCGCGATGAGTTGCATAGTGAAGATTTGAGCGATAATCATATTCAAAAAATTATCAGAGCTGTTTTAAAACAAGCTATTATTGAAGAAGTCCATGAAGTTACGTTTCAGCATGAGGATAGTGGTTTTGGGGTAAATTTCAAAAAGCATGGAGAAATTTATAATAAAGGAACTATTCCAGCAGTACTTACTTCTTCTTTTGTCGGTAAATTAAAAACTTTAGCAGAATTAGATCCCTCAGTGAGTGAAGTCCCTCAGTTAGGAAAGTTGAATTTTAAAGTTGATGATATTTCGCTTGTTGCGAGTATTTCAACTTTTCCTACGATTATGGGAGAGAGAATTTTTCTTAAAATATACAAACCACCTAAAAAGCTTAATAATATAATTCGCGATGATAAAAGTTTGACAATAATTAAGCAGGTATTAGATAATCCCGGTATTATTCTGGTATGCGGTTCTCCTTTGAGTGGCAAGACGCATATTATTTATTCTTTATTGTTGGAGATTGCTCAAAAATCCCGTCACAAAAATATTATGACTCTTGAAAGTCTTGCTAAATATAATTTGGAAAATGTTCAACAATGTGAATTGAATGAAAATGTCGGGTTTAATATGGATAAAGCTTCTCGTTTTATAGAGTTTCAATCGCCCGATGTTATTTATCTTGAAGGTATTAAAACCAAAGAAACCTTCGATTATTATTCTAGTTTAGTCTATGATGATAAGATTATTATAATGGAATTTTTGGCAAATAATATTGAAGACTTGCGAAACAAAATGTCTTTTTCGGACTTTGAAAGTCTAAAAGAGTTAATTAGCTGTATAGTATTTATCCATTCAAAGGACAGCATTGAAGTATTTGATAAGTCAACAGCACAAAAATACCTTGCTTAGAGTTTATTTGTGTCAAAAAAGAAATCCTCTTTGTTTATTGAAGTGTGGGCGGTCAGTTTACGAATTTTGAAGTTTCGATTGCGTTTATATATCAATAAACCGGCATCGTCACTTTTTTCAAAGCTGATACCATCCAGTATAAAAAACATCTTTCTTTTTACCGGTTTGTTTTCATTGTAAAATACGGATGAATACACGCTGTATGGATATTTAGTTATCTTTTTCCCTTTATTGGTTGAGAGTTTTATAATATTTTGTTTTTGATCTGTAACTTTTAATAATCCTTGTGCTGTTTGTAGTACAGTTTTGATAAGTCTTTTACCGTATCGGTCTACCATATAAGAGGTCGAATGTGCTATAGTGTTAAAATCTTTGTCTAAAAATAGGCGCTCCTTTATGGTCACATCATGAATTTTCTGGATGGGACCTTGAACGCAGTAAGCAGTATTATTTTTCATGTATTGTGTTATAGGCTTAATCATATCAGGAGTAAAACTTGTCAAAAAAAAAATTGCTATTTGGCGATATAAAATATTAAGTTTATTACAAAGTCAGCTATAAGTAAGTATATTGTTGATAAAATGGCAGCTTGAGTAGTCGAATGACCTACTTCTTTCGCTCCTCCCTTAGTTTCATATCCCTGGGTAGCACAAACCAAAGCAATAAGTCCACCAAATACAGCTGCTTTGAATAGACTTATATAGATATCTCTTGTACTGAGCCACAACCAAACAGAATTCATGTATCTTGCGGGATGTAGGTCGATTGTTGCATTTGAAACAAACATTCCACCAATAATTCCGACAACTTCGGCTATTAAAACAACCATGGGAACTGTAAATATAGCACCTAAAAGTCGAGGAGTAAAATAATAACCTATGGGATCTACTTTTAAAGTTTTTATTGCATCGACTTGTGAGGTAACCTGCATATTTGCGATTTCAGCTGAAATTGCAGTTCCTGCTCTCGCACCTATTGCAAGTGCTACAAAACCGGGAGCAATTTCTCGGATCATAACTATAGCTATTGTTCCGCCAATATATGTATCAGCACCTGACATTAGAAATTGTTTTGATACCTGTATTGCAATTACTGCAGCAGCAATAAAGGCTATAATAAGTGAGATAGACAACGAATCATAACTTACAGAAGCAGCTTGCGATATTATCGTTGAAAATCTCACTTGCCTTGTTAGTATGTATTTTATACATTTTATTAAATTTTGAATACAAAGTCCCAGAAAATTTATCATAGCTTTAATATACAGGCATGCACCATTTTTTGTATTTTGGAACTTTACCGCAGACTACATCAAAGTATAATTTTTGTAAATCTGTAGCTATAGGACCAACTTTTCCATCACCAAGCTTACGTCCGTCAATTTCGACGATAGGGCTAACTTGAGCACCAGTACCGCAGTAGAATGCTTCATCTGAAATGTATAGCTCAGTTCTATCGATCGCTCTTTCTTCAACAGGTATTCCAAGGTCTTTTGCTAATTCCATTATTGTGTTTCTGGTAACTCCGACCAAAATATCATCGGTTGTTTTAGTTGTAACAAGTTTTCCATCCTGAATAAGGAACAAGTTCATAGCTGAGCCTTCTGTTACTTTCCCTTCTTCATCAAGTACGACTGCATCGTCATATCCTGCATTATGAGCGTCTGTTTTTATTAATGCAGCATTGGCATATCCGCCTGCAACTTTAGCGCGAGGAGGAATTGCGTTGTCACTGTTTCTTCTCCAGCTTGATACGCATACTCTAAGCCCTTTTGATGTATCGATATAATCGCCCATTTTGTTAGAAATAATCATAAAAGAATCAGGATTATCATACAGCCCCGGTCCTACTTTTTGTGCTGATTTATATAGGTTAGGACGCATATAGCAATTTTCTTTGTAATTATTTTTCTTTAACAAGTTTCTTGTAATTTCGCAGTATTCTTCAACAGAATAAGGACTTTCCATGTACATTATTTTACCGCTTCTGATTAGACGTTGATAGTGTTCTGGAGCTCTGAATATATACAATTGTTTTTCTTCTTCATTCCAATATGCTCGAATACCCTCAAAAACTGCCGTACCATATAGAAAGGCGTGTGTTCTGACAGGAATCATTGCCTTTGAAGCTTCTACATATTCCCCATTCATAAAATAAAACTCTGACATAATACCTCCTTATTGTGTATATTCTAAGTATAGCACGAAGGAAAATTAGCAGAGTTTTTTTTAAGATTTATAAAGAATCTAGTATAAACAAAATTATTTTTTCCATCCCAGAGATTTTTTTTCATTAACAGGTAGTTCGTTAATGTTGGCACTTGCGAGAAATTTTTTTGCTTCATTTATAGGAATGGCAAAACCAATACCAATATTTGAAATATTATTATCCGGATTGTAAATTGATTGACTTATTCCTATAACTTCGCCTGAGGTGTTTAACAATGGTCCGCCGGAACAGCCTGGATTGATAGATGCATCAGTTTGAATTCGTCCTTTTGCATAATCAATTCTTGATATAATTCCTTGTGTTAATGTACCTGCAAAACCGAACGGGTTCCCTATTGCAAGGACTTTTTGTCCTACTTTAACTTCGTCTGAATTTCCAAATGATATTGTTGGAAATTTTTCTTTAGCATTAATTTTTAAAAGAGCAAGATCTTTATTTTTTCCCATTTGAGCAATTACATCAGCTTTGTAGATTTTTCCGTTAGAGGTTTTTATTTCTATACTTTTTGCATCTTCGACAACATGTGATCCTGTTAAAATTATACCGTCATCGCGAACTATGCAACCTGTACCCGCTGAAAATCCATCAGGTATTTGTGCGTCTATTGCTACAATTGAGGGGTTTATTTTTTCATAAACATTTATATTAACTCTTTCTTCAGGGGCAAAATTATATGCAAAAACTTGACCGGTGCTAATTAGTGTTAAAAGTGTAAAAAATAATATGATATTTTTCATTGTTAAATCTCCCACATATCATATTATTTGTACTTTTCAGTGTTGATTATAAACCCTCCGTTTAAAAAAAATGGTCTACATATTCCAATGATTATAATCTTAATTGTTATTGAATCGTTTTTTTATACTTTTTTGGTTTATCGCTACACAATTATTAACATGTAATGGATATTTTTTTGGATTTTAAATAGAATTGTAATTATTGAAAGGGAATATGATTTATGGAAGTTATTTTAGATATTTTATATGTTTATGTTGTTTTGTATACTTTGTTTTTCCTTGCATTGGCTATTCGTAATTTAAACGACAAACCATTTAAAAGAGAAAGACGGTTGTCTCAGTATGATGAAAAAGAAAACTTAGCTGTTGTAATTTATGCACACAATAATAAAGGTACCCTTGCTCAATTAATTAATCAGTTGAAATTGCAGGATTACCCTATTGATAATTTCAAGGTATTCGTTCTGTTAGACAATTGTTGTGACGGTTCGGAGGAATTATTTACAAGAGAACCTTTTATAAAAGTTATTAACATTCAAAATGTTGGTACTATAGGTAAAGATCAGGCTGTATCAATGTTATTGGAACGACTAACAAATGACCAAAGCATAGATTCATATGTCTTTGTAGATGCGGATAGAAGTATTCCGTCGGATTTCTTATCTACAGTAAATTCTGCCTTGACTCGAAATAGTGCAATAAGTGGGGAAACACTTATGTTAACGGAAAATTTAGGTCCTGTTGATAAGATAAAAGCTGCTTATCAAAAGTATCATATGAATTTCTTGAGACAGGCACGTTCGCTATTCGGGCTCGCAGCTCGTGCTGATTCAGGTGTTTTTATTATAAGAAAAGATATTGTTGACCAAGTTGGCGAAGTCGATTTTAAGGATATAAATACCGAGTTGAAATATAGTTTATTGTTGTCGAAAATAGGCTTTCCTTGTACCTATAACCCGAATATTCAAACTTATGTCGATACTTTAAACTATGAGTTCAAGCAACCTCGATTATCTGTCAGAATGAATTTATTTAAAAATTGTTTCAGACAAATCAGACTTAAAAATTTAGCTTTCGCAGAACACACATTTTCTTTATTATACCCGAATTTTTGGCTTTTGTTATTTGTATATGCTTGGGTAATGAAACATTCTTATAACTACTATTTCTTTGTTGATTTCAAAATAGTGTTATTTTCATTTATCTTGCTCGCCGTCGGTTTTGGAATAAGTTTAATAAATGCAAAGCTAAGCCTGTTAGAGATGGTGAGATTGGGTCTGTATCCGATATACTCAATTTGTCATATTGTAAAGCATTTTCCTCCAATAAGGGCGATAAGAAACAGACTTGCAAAACGTGAGGAGTTGCCTGAGGGGACGGAAAAATTAGCGGTTGATGTTATGGTACTGGCTGGTAAGAACCAAACTCATATCCCTTGTCGATTAGAATTTATATCAGAAAGTGGGCTTGCAAAGATAAAATTTGTCTATAAAAACAAAAAGTACATAACTCAGAGTCATTTGAGAATGATTGATGCACTGCAAGAGCTTAAGTTAAAGTTAAATGAGTATAATTTTATTATAAAAATTTGCAGTTGCTGTGAACATTTCAAATCCTGTCCTGACGGCTCAAGGAACATGTTGAAAGGTACTTGCAGTTGTGATTTTCCAAGTCCAGCGCTTAATGAGACTAAAGAGACTCTAATATGGAACTCTTGTACTGAATTTAAGCCAGGAAAAGTTGAGAATTTTATGGCTGAGATGTCAGAAAACTCTCAGGAATAATTTCGTTTAACATGTAAAATGATCCACAAATAATTGTCCAAGTACTGTTTTTGGGATCATTTTTTAATAAATTATCTAGAGACTTAAACTTATTTGCAGGAAATTCACAAGTATATTTTAGCTCTTCAATAGTACAAGAATTTGGACTATTGAAGTGATAAAAATATATTTCATCGCCTTTATTAAATAGAATTTGCATCATTTTTTTATAATCTTTATTTTTAAGGCATCCAAAGATAAATTGTCGTTTTGTATTTGGGTAATAAAAATCCAGACTTTCTCTTAGTGCTAAGGCTCCATTAGGATTATGCGAGGCATCAATAATTAACTTTTTATCTTCCAAAATTTGAAATCTGCAAGGATGTTGTACTGTTTTTATTCCTTCGAGAATTGTTTCTTGATTAATACTAGGATATAGATAACGCACAGCAGCCAAGGCCAAAGATAAATTTTCCTGTTGACAAATCCCTTTCAATGCTAAATTTGATGTATCTTCAAATGGTGCTACCATAACAAACAAGGAATCTTTTTCATCTGCTGTATCTTTTATCACCTCGTATCCTTCACTTGTAAATACTGGGCAATTTTTTTTGATAATGCCTGCTTTTTCAAAAGCAATTTTTTCTTTTGTGTTTCCCAGTCTTTCGGTATGGTCAAGGTCAATGTGTGTAATTATCGAACATAAATTTTGTTTAATTACATTTGTCGCATCAAATCTTCCTCCAAGCCCTGTTTCAAGGATTACAACATCACATTTTTTATTGGAAAAATACTGAAATGCTGCGGCTGTCAAAATTTCGAATTCAGTTAAGTGGATGTGAAATTTTTCTGCAATTTCACAAATACGAAATATCAAATCAGTAAAGTCGTTTTGAGAAATATCTTTTCCGTTAATTTTTATTCTTTCGGTGTATTCAAAAATGTGTGGACTTGTATATAGTCCTGTCTTCATACCAGCTTTGCGTAAAATATTTTCTATAATGGCACATACAGAACCTTTGCCGTTTGTACCTGCAACATGAATGAATTTTAACTCATCTTGAGGGTTCCCCATTTTCTCCAAGATTGCTGAAATTCTTTCAAGCCCTAAATTAATATAAAATTTCCCTTGTGAAGTTAAAAGTTTTTTTGCATTTATATAGTTTTTATCCATTGAACATTCCTTTATTGAGCAATTGATTTTAGCTGAGTAACAATCATTTCAGCAGCATTATATTTTGCTAAGGATAGTGTATTTTTTTGTATTTGAGAAAGCATTTCCTGATTATTTATTAAAGAAAATAATTTTTCTGCCAAGGTATTTTCGCTGACTTCTCTATCTTCGATGTAAAGTGCAGCGTTTTGTTCAAGTAAAAATTTAGCATTTTTCCTTTGATGATCTGCTGCAGCATGTGGATATGGAATCAAAATGGGGGCAATTCCTGCGGCTTCTATTTCCGAAATACTTAAGGAACCTGAACGAGATATCGCAATGTCACTTGCCTTTAATACGGTTACCATATCATCAAAGTATGGTTTTATTATAATATTTTTATCATTTTCATAGTTTGGATATATTTTAATTAGTTGCTCAATCACCCGTTCAAAATTCTTTTTGCCTGTTTGAAATATTACCTGAATGTCTTGTGATGATAACTTTTTAAGGATAGATACGGTTGCGTTATTTATTGACATCGCTCCTTGAGAGCCTCCCATAACGCAAACTGTTAATTTATCAGACAGACCAAGTCTTTTTCTTGCATTTTCTTTTGTAAGTGTTTTGAATTCTGTACGTATTGGATTGCCATTAATAACACAATTTTTATTATGTATGTGATTTTGCGCGCATTCAAAAGCTAAGGAAATTATTTTAGCATGTTTTGCCAATCCTTTTGTAACCAAGCCAGGTTGAGCGTCGCAATCGTGCATCATATATGGAGTAAATCGCTTTTTACTCCCTCTGACGAAAGAATTACAAGCGAGTATAATTGGAGCTGAGACGTATCCTCCCGTTCCAAAAACCACATCAGGCTTATATTTCCAGATATAAAAGCAGCATTTGAGCCAAGCTATCCATAGTTGAATCGCCCATTTTACAAAAGTGAAACCAAATCTTCTTGGCATTCCATGTACATTTACACCAAGAAATTTGATATTTTTTTTCATAATGATATCATATTCTAAATTATTGGGATTACCGATGTAGTATAAATCTTTTGTATCCTCATCATGTAAAAGCAATTCCGCTACTGCAACCGCAGGGTAAATATGTCCTCCGGTTCCTCCGCCTGTTATAAAATAAGTTAGTTTTTTATTATTATCAGACACCTCTACCGTCCCTTATTTTCATAATACGTTTTTTAGATATGTTAAGTAGAATTCCTACCATTATCATAGAAACAATCAAAGACGAACCACCGTAGCTTATGAAAGGCAGTGGAACCCCTGTTGTTGGTAGAAATGAACTTGCAACGCTCATATTCATAAAAGCTTGGAAACCTATTGAAAAAGTTAGTCCGACCGCTAAAATTTTACCATACATATCAGGACATCTTGCAGCTATTAGAAAACCGCGGTGTAGGAATGTGAAAAATAATCCTATCACAAGTAAGCAACCTAAAAATCCCAGTTCTTCGGCTATAACCGCGAATATAAAGTCTGTATGACATTCAGGCAGATAAGACAGTTTTTGGACTGAACCGCCGTATCCGACTCCGCTAAAACCACCTGATGCGAATGCTATTAGTGATTGTATGATGTTGTAACCTGCCCCCAAAGGGTCAAGTTCTGGGTTTGTCCAAGTCTTTAGCCTTTGCAATTGGTAAGGCTTTATTATTGTTGTTGCTGCAATTATTATCGAAACGAAACCTGCACCTACACAGCTTAAAAATAGCTTCATAGAACCGCCTGAACATAAAAACATCACAACTGATGTTGCAAGTAGTAAAATTACCATACTTAGGTTAGGTTGGATGAATATCAGACCTAACATGATTATAATTGGTATAAAAGCCCATACCCATTTTTCTTGATCAAATAAATTGGCATCTTTCCTAAAAGCGTGAGCTAGTAGTAATACAACTGCCGGTTTAGCAAATTCAGAAGGTTGCAGTTGGAATCCTGCTATATTTATCCACCTTTTAGCTCCGTTAACTACCACTCCCAAAGGTGTAAAATCAACAAGTACAAGTGAAAGTATTATCCCCACCATAATAACGACATTCCAATCTGCTAGTTTTTTATAGTCATAATTGGAAAAAAACTTTAGTCCGAAAAAACCAACAACAAAACATATTATTTGCTTGATTAGGAATTGAGCAGGATTACCGCCTTCATCAAGGCATTTTGGTGCGGTGGCTGAAAAAATTGCCATAAAACCAAGTACAATCAAAAAGGCCACTACAATTAGTAAAGTTTGATCCGGAGATGATACGATAACGCTTTGAATTGGACGCTCATCATACTTAGAAATTCTTTCTCTGTTAGTTATTGATCTTTGATAGTACATTGCGTTTGAATACCTCTCCTCTTTCTTCGTAACCCGAAAACATGTCAAAACTTGCACAAGCAGGTGAAAGTAGCACGACATCAGGGGTTAGTTTAATAGATGTAGTGACAGCATCGTCAAAGGTCTTTTCTTTAATTATGTTATCAAAACCATTATTTTTCAAATTTTTCTCAAAGCGTTCTGTAGCTTCACCAATAAGAATTACAGTTTTAATGTGTTTCTTTACAGCTTCGCAAAATTCTTTCAGATCAGTATTTTTATCTCTCCCGCCTGCTATAAGAGTAACGTCACAATTGTTAAAGGATCTTATTGCAACAAGTGAGGCTTCAGGGTTGGTCGCCTTTGAATCGTTATAAAAAACTGTCTTGCCTGATTGGGCAAACTTCTCAAGTCTATGTGCTGGAACTTTAAATGTCATAATTGCATGTTTTATTTTATCGTTTTCAACTCCTGTAAGTTTTGCGCAAATCACAGCGCACATGATGTTTTGATAGTTATGTTCGCCGATAAGTGGGCAGTCTTTTAAGTCTATTATTTTCTCTTCTTTGCCATCTTTTTTATAAAAAATCATATCGTTCCTTACAAACGAACAATTATTGCCTATTTCAGCGCCAAACAAAAAAACTTTTCCATCGCAGTCTTTTGAAAAATCCAATAATCTCTCATCTTTCGCATTTAACACTGAATAGACAGGTGCTTGAGGTGACTTGAAAATTTTAGCTTTAGCGTTAAAGTAATTTTCTAATCCGTTATGCCAGTCGATGTGATCAGGGGTGAAGTTTGTAAAAACCGAGATTTTGGGGGTGAATTTTCGAGTGTATTCCAGCTGAAAAGAGCTGCATTCACACACAAAATAGTCTAAGTCTTCATCCAGCATATCACAAGGTGGTAAACCATAGTTGCCACAAGGTACTGCGTTATAGGCCGTATTAAGTATATGTGCCGCAAGGGCTGTGGTTGTTGTTTTACCATTTGTTCCAGTGATTGCTATAAACGGTGTCTGAGTCAATTCATAAGCAAGTTCAATTTCTGAAATTACAGGTATGTTTAATTTACGCAACTTTTGCATAATTTCACTGTGAGGCGGAATCCCAGGACTTGTCACTGCGAGCATTGCACCTGATATAAAATCTTCACTATGCCCACCTGTCTCGACTTGAATATTTGTCTTGTTTAATTCAGAAATTTGTGCTTCATATTCTGCCTTTGGCTCTTTCCCCTCGGTGATAAAAACTAACGCACCACGTTTAGCCAGACATTTTGCTGCTGCTATTCCACTTTTTGATAATCCCAATACAAGTATCTTTTTATCTTTTATATCCATTTTACTTTACTCCGGCGTATGCTACACAATAGCAAAATATTGCTAATACGGACATTATTGCCGTAAATAGACCAAATACCAATACTATTTTTTTCTCGCTCCAACCATTTAATTCAAAATGGTGATGAATTGGAGACATTTTAAAAATCCTTTGTCCTGTTAACTTAAAACTGGTTACTTGTAAAATCACAGAAAGTGTTTCCATTACGAAAACAAAACCGATTGCGATGAGGAAAAACTCAAACTTCCCTAAAACTGCAATAGTCCCAAGCAGTCCTCCAATAGCCAGTGAACCTGTATCGCCCATAAAAACTTGTGCTTTGGGCTTGTTGTATCTCAAAAATCCGAGTAGAGAACCTGCAACTGTTGCGGATATAATAGCTTCTTCCACCGAACCGTTAACTAAAGAAATAATAGCACAAGCTATGAACGCAAATAGTCCGGTAAATGCCGCCAGTCCATCTAGTCCGTCAGTAAGATTGTACGCGTTAGAAGATCCTGTTATTACAAAAACTGCAAAAATCGGATAAATCCACTTGAAATTAACTGCATAGCTTCCTATATTTACGATTGTCGCCGTATCTGATGTCATCATTAGATAAAGTGTCGGTAGTAGTGCTATCGCAATTTGTCTGAATAACTTGCCGCGAGGAGTCAAACCGTCGTTACCTTTATCTTTGATTTTGATGTAGTCATCTTGAAATCCTGCAAAAGCATAAAACAGCAAGGTTATTAGCACGATAAACGCTTCAGTTGTAAGATGTTCAGCAAGCATTAGGGTGACAATTGATGCCAGTATTATTGCTATAACAATAAAAACTCCACCTGTAGTGGGGGTCCCTTGCTTTTTTGCATGAGCTTCAGGCGCACAGTCTTTTATGTACTGCCCTATCATCTTCTTTTTTAAAAAATCTATATATGGCACTCCAAACAGCAAGCATAGTATCAATCCCAGTAAAAATGCCACCGTAATCATTATCATAATCTTTTATCTCCCTCTTTTACCGTTTTAATGATTTCTTCAAACTTCATCGTTCTGGAAGCTTTCAAAAATATTGTAGTACCGATATCAAGATTATCAAGAATGTAACGAGATGTTTCAATATTATCGTCAAAACTTTTTACGTCAAATCCAAATTTTAGTAACTCTTCTCCTGTGTATTTTGCGAGATTTCCGACAGTAATAAATTTAATATCTTTATTAAATTTTTTATTAGCTAAATAATCTCCGACTTCCTTGTGCAATTCAATTTCTTTATCTCCTAACTCGCCCATGTTGCCTAGTACAACAACTGGTTTTTGATACAATTCAAGAAAAGCTGAAACAGATGCTTTCATTGATTCAGGATTGGCATTGTAGCTGTCGTTTATAAATTTCAGTCCCTTTATTTCTTCGACTTCCCAGCGCTTTTCGATTGGATGGTATTTGAGCAATTCATCTTTTATTGTGTTGTAATCGAGCCCGAGCTTTTTGGCAAGTTCTATTACAGCGAGAGAATTCTCAACATTGTAATCCCCTTCTACTTGTAGTTCGTATTCCTCACCTTTGTAGATAAATTTAGTGTAGGAAGGTTTTCTTATTGATATTTTGGCATCATTAATCGTGTAAAATACTTTTTCTCCTGCGAAATTTACAAACTTTTTTATTCTTTCAGAATCGTTAGCAAAAAGAGCGCCATTACTTTTTTGATATTTTGTAATTTCGCATTTTGCTTTAGCTATGTTATCTAAAGAACCGAGTCTGCCAAGGTGAGCTGAGCCAACATTGACGATTATGGAATAGTCAGGTTGAGCGTACTTGGATAAAAGCTCAATTTCACCAAATCCACGCATTCCCATTTCAATGATTAAAATTTCAGTATCAACAGGCATAGATAAGACAGTTTGGCAAAAACCTATTTCGTTGTTGTGGTTAGAAAAAGTTTTGTGCGTTTTGAAATTGTGAGATAAAACTGAATACAACATTTCTTTAGTTGTTGTTTTACCTGAGCTGCCTGTGATAGCTACTGTTATTGGATGATACTTTTCCCTTACGTAGCCTGCTATATCCAAGTATGCTTTTCGCGTATCTTCAACCTTAAGAATTAATTTTGCATTGTTGCAAGAATTATCTTGCGTTACGAAACACCCGACCGCACCCTTTTGAATAGCGTCTGTACAAAATTTTTCTCCGTCGAATTGTGCACCTTTCAATGGTAAATAAATATCTGAATTCGTGATGGTTCGCGTGTCAGTTGAAATGCTAAATTTTCCATCTGTTAGTTCGTTTTTTAAAACATTGGCACCAGTTGCCTTAATTATCTCATCTAATCTTATTTTCATAGTACATTCATGATACTGCAAAAAATTTTTCCACAAGCATAAAGTTAATAAATATTAATACTACTTGACATGTAAGCTTTTGTAGTGGATAATGACAATTGTATTAGTAGTGGTAAATCGTTTTATAAATCCCTCAATACACTTTGCCGAAGTCATAGAACCTAGTTCGAAGCAGCCTTTTGAAGGCTCATCAGACGGTTTTCGATGTCGGAAGAATTCAGCAGAATACTTATCAAAGCGATGTGTTGTTGGGATACGAAACCAAAAATTGAAAGGACAAGTAAAATGTACGCAATTGTAGAAACAGGCGGAAAGCAGTATCAAGTAGAAGAAGGACGTTACGTTGATATTGAATTGCTGGATGCAGAACAAGACAGTAAAGTAGTTTTTGATAAAATCGTTATGATTGTTAACGGTAAAAAATCAAAGGTAGGTCAACCTTATGTTTCTGGTGCTTCTGCTGAAGGTACTGTAGTAAAACATGATAAAGCTAAAAAAATCATCGTGTTCAAACAAAGACCTAAAAAAGGTTATAGAAAAAAACAAGGACACAGACAAGGCTTTACAAGAGTTATGATTTCCAAAATCAGAACATCTGCTCAAAAAAAAGCTGCTGAAGTAGCTGAAGACGCTGAAGCATAATGAAGCGCATTTGCAAGGTAGTAATTAATAAAAAAAGGAGATAAAAAAATGGCACATAAGAAAGGTATGGGATCAACCCGTAACGGTCGTGACTCCGAAGCGAAGCGTTTAGGCGTAAAAAAATTCGGCGGAGAAACAGTAAAAGCAGGTAATATTTTGGTACGTCAAAGAGGTACTAAAATTCATCCTGGAAATAATGTAGGTATCGGTTCAGATGATACTTTGTTCGCATTGATTGACGGACAGGTTAAGTTTGAATCGCACAGACGTGACAGAAAACAGGTTAGCGTGTACGCTGTGTAGCTTTGTAGTATAGCGATTTTATAAGTGGCACTTTGGTTACAAAGTGCCACTTATATGTTGTTGATAGTTAAAATCTGCACAGTCCATACCAGTATGAAATACCTCGTGAACCTTGATAAAAACTTGTGTAGTGAGTTTGATAGAATTCTGTACCTCCTGCTGCGAGATGGATACTGTCGCCAGAATAGTCGTCGCCAGCCCATATAGTGAAAGGCGAATCGTCACCTTCATGAATTTTAAACCCCCATTCAGAGGCAAGGTTTTTGTTTAAATCTCCTCCTGCGTACAATGTTTTTGCCATTGCTCTTAATTCGTCCTGTAGTATTAGGTTTCCTCCTTGTTTTTGGCATTCATTTATTGCGGATGCCCAGTAATCTACATACTGTCCACCTATTTCGCAGGAATAATAGTAACAACAGCGTTTTATACCTAATTGTTCCCTTATTTTTTCACATTCATCATAGGTCAATATTTCTGGTATAAATGGTGCACCATAACATTTGTCCTCAAATATAAAATTACAAGCTTTACCAAGTCTGTTAATATTGATTTGGCGCACGTCTTTTCCCTTATCGTTAGGATGTTTAAAACCATTGGTATCATAAAGTATGGCAATGCAATTGATTCCACTTATTTGATTATTATACGGGTCTTGTATGCAACCTTTGTTGTATGCAATGATTCCGTTTATTCCATTTGAAAACTGCAAACCTATTGTTTCAGTATTCCATTTTTGACCAAAATTTTCTGATGTTGTGATAAGTTCAATATCAATATTTTCATCGCTTTCGCCTTGCCCACCATATTTTATGGTTTTAGTAAAACATTTATTTAATTCATCGGATTTGCATATTTTTGTAATTTTGATATATTTTGATAAATTGTTTACAAAATCTTGAGTTGTAGAGTATCCAGCAAGTATCCCTTCAGCATTCATTTGTTTTGTGGCTTCTGATAATTTTTTTTCAAAAACATTGGCAGAACTATCCCATGCTTTTTGTTTGTAATTAGCTAACAAGTTAGGAATTACAAGTGTTGCGATAATTCCAATAATACCTAAAGAAATTAATACTTCTACCAGTGAAAAACCATTTGGTCTATTCATACCTTCTCCTTAATACTTCACTATTGTAACATATATTTAAATAAATAAGTTTATTTTTAAATATATATATTGAAATTTATAACAAATATAGGAAAAGATGTCAAGATTAATCGAAAAATATATAATATCAAATATAGTGAGATTGTTATGACAGCTAGAGAAGATTTAAAAATATTATTGGTTAAAGAGCATTTGACGTTGACAGAATTAGCGAGGTTAGCGTCTAATGAGTTAGATAAAAAATATACAGTTCAAAGTCTGTCTCAAAAGCTTGTTCGTGGTACTATTCCTTATGATGAGCTAGAAAAATTAGTTGCGATATTGGGTTATAGTATAAGGTTTGAAAAGATATAATGTGACGATTTGTAACGAAGGAGAGAGTTTTATTAAAGAATAGCTGAATATTTACCGATATAGATTTTGTAATCAGAAATCTAAGGAGTAAATATATATGTTGAAAAAGTTAGTATCACCTTCGTGTAATGTATGCGACAGTGTGGAATTTATATTAAGAGGAGCGAGAAAACGCCGTTCTATGGCGTTGGCAACCGCAAAGATGGTAAATGCGGATGCAGGTATTCAAGCACGGTTACATACCGTAAAGTAGTGCTTATTGTTTAAAAATAGGATTAGAGAGTTTATTGTTTAAAAGACCGATTGTATTAATCGGTCTTTATTTTTTATATCCATGGTTTTACTAAAAACTTAATAGCTTTTCCTTCAATATGTTGTTTCATCGCCCATTCTAGTTTATCAAGTCCTATAGTGTCAGTGATTAGTTTTTCGACTTCAACATCTCCTGAAGCTATATGCTCAAGGGCTTGTCTGAAGTATTTTGGGGTGTGGTGGAAAACACTCATTAATTTTATATCGCCGTAGTGCATTCTGGTTGTATCAAAAGTAACTGTAGAGCCTGATTTGCAGCCTCCGAAAAAGTGTACTGTACCACCAGGTCTTACACAAGAAAAAATTCTTTCCCATATTTCAGGTAATCCGACGCATTCGACAGCGACATCAAGTCCTTTTTTCTCCTCGGTAAATTCTTTGAATATTTTTTCAGGATTTGCGTATTTCGTAAGGTCTACAATTTCATCAGCATGCGCAAATTCTTCTGCTGCTTTGAGTTTTATAGGATTTCTTCCTGCGACGATTACATTTGCTCCTTTTAGTTTTGCTAGCCTTGCAAACATAAGACCTATAGGTCCGATACCTATGATACCAACGGTTTGCCCTGCTTTTATATCAGTTCTTTCGACCCCATGGACAACATTTGCAAGAGGTTCACAAAAAGCTGCCTTGTCAAAACTAAGGTTATCAGGCAGTATAAGCATGTTTTTTTCAACAATCCTAGCAGGAACGGTTATATATTGAGCGTATGCACCGTTTAATAAATCTAAATTTTCACAAAGATTATATTCTTCATGACGACAATAAAAGCAGTGTCCGCAAGGTGCTGAGTTTGCCGCAACAATCCTATCGCCGACTTTTATATTTTCAACGCCTTTGCCCACTTTATCAACTATACCAGCAAACTCATGTCCAAAACCTGAAGGAACGCTTTTTATAAGCACAGGGTGACCGCGTCGGTATGTTTTTACATCAGTACCGCAAGTGAGAGCGGACATTACTTTTACGACGACCTCACCTTGTTCAGGTGGCTTTATCATTACTTCTTCATACTTGATATCCTGTGGACCATAATATTGTATCGCTTTCATTTAATTCACCTTTTTAAAAGGGTAAAAACCCATCATTAAGTATAATTATCAGTTATTGATTTTTATATATGCTTTTAAAATTTCATTGCTCATGGTATCTTTAAATGCTTTTTCAATTTCTTCAAAAGAATATACTGTCGAAATACCTTTTACACTTACTTTTCCACTTTTCAATAACTCTAAAGAATCCTTTAAATCAACCGGAGAAGGCGAGTAGCTTCCTAGAACTGTTAATTCTTTGTAATAGATTTCGTTATTTGCATACCCATAGTTGTTCGGTGTGCTTGAAAAAACAAGAATTTTACCGCCGTTTTTAACGTGTTTCAATGCTGTCTCAATAGCCTTATCAGCGCCAGAGGTCATGAAAACGCCGTCAGCTTTGAACTGTTCAGGAATTTTTGTATAGGCACTAATTCCTAAAGATTTCAAAAATTCCACTCTTTCAGTAATTAAGTCACATCCGATTACCTCCATACCGAAAGCTTTCAAAGTCTGAGCCATGAGAATCCCGATAGAGCCTAATCCTATCACAAGGGCTTTATCGTCTTTGAGAAGATTTGCACGTTTTACCGCGCGTACACAGCATCCCAAAGGTTCGTAAAAAGAGGCTTCGATTTCTGACAAATTATCGGGTTTTAAGTGTGCCACGTTTTTTAAATGCTCTTCGCTCAAATATACGTATTCACTAAACCCTCCGGGAATAATGTTTGTAGCCTTAAAATGTTCGCACATTGACACATTACCATGTTTACAATAATCACATTCACCGCAAGGAATGTGGTGTGAAGTCACAATTACATCACCTGTTTTGAATGGTGTGTCGGAGTTTATCTGTTCAATTTGGGCAACTATTTCATGTCCCAGTACAGTGCCGTTTTTAGAAATTTTGTGCACAAATTTAACAATATCAGAACCGCAAAGTCCGCATCCTAAAACCTTTACAAGCGCTCCTTTATTTTCTCCAAGCTCTACTTTAGGAGATTGTTTTAGGACGATTTTATTATCTTCAATAATTGCTGTTTGCATAAAAACCTCACATTTGAATTTTAGCACAAACTTGAAAAATACTAAAAAAAATATTATAATAATAATATGAGCACGATTAGAAGATTAAATTGTTTTGATAGACCAAAGATAAGAAAAATGATATCTTATTTAGGTGGTGAGGATGAGTTCTCGAAAGCACTCATGCGTGAGGCATTTGTAATGTTGAGTGCGGTGTTGCCATTGAAATATCGTTTTTTGCCTGAATCTTATATATTGTTGGATGATGGAGAAATTCAAGGACTTATTACTATTGTTCCGACTTATGGTAATCCTTATAAAATAAATATCACAAGACTTATTTTTAAACAAAATTATTATGAAGTAGGAAAACAGCTCATAGAATTTGTACTTGCACGATTTGGAGCAAAAGGTGCAATATCATTTAATGTTATGGTCGATGAGTCTCATGATGAATTGGTTGAATTATTTAGAAGCGGTTGTGGTTTTAGACAATGCTCCTGTGAGTGCTTGTGGAAACTGGAAAATACCAAATCTCACAATATAAATTCACACTTGTTCAGATATTGTCAAAAATCTGATGCAAAAGCAGTAGCAAGACTTTTTAACGGAGAATTGGTGAGTTTATACAGACCTTCTTTAGACAGAACAAAGGAAGAGTACCAAGAGCCATTTTTTGCAGGATTTTCAAGTTCTTATAAAAATCGCTATGTAATGGAAGAGCCTGCCAAAGGCAGAATTATCGGGTATCTTTCAATTACAACAGAAGATAATTTGAATTTTATAATAGATTTATCAACAAATGATGGTTATGAAATCTCTTATGATGATATTTTGGACTTTGCGCTGAGTGAAATTTCAAGGCGAAAAACTGTTTTTTATGCTTTTGTGAAACAAAAAAAATATACAAAGACATCAGAAAATCTGGAGAATTATTTGCGCGCTCATAATGCAGATTTGATTCAAACTCAGCTTGTGCTTGTGAAAGACTTTTACCGTCCTATCAAACAAAGTGAAAATATTTTACAGGTGTTTTTGTTCGGCGAGCAAGGGGTATCGACTTAATGGCTTTTAATTAAATGGAAAACTGCTGGAACAGGAACAGAGGTAACCTAATCACCTAAGCAAACTGCAATAATGCCAGTGCTGGCACGACTGCCGTTGAACCATTTCGTGCTATCTGAGTAGAAGTGTCGACGGTACGCGCCCGTACTGCTACTCTCCTCTCTAGACCAAACGAAAAAACTATCTGAGTTTAATGCTGCTGAGAAAAATGGAGATGCTTTTTCTGTATCTAGAGATATGTAATATGTATAATAATTTGGATCTATGTTAGCTCCATTATATAAGTATTGTGCTAATGCGGTTAATTGGGATTGGCTTGGCATTTTGCTTGTACCACCACAGGCTTTGACTGCACCCGCCCAGTAGTCTTGCGACCAACCTCCGCACCATTCTTTTTTGTTGCCCATTTTGGCATCTGCTATTTCTTCACATTCAGATCTATTTAGTGGCATATAGCCACTATTAGGGCTTAGAATTTGTGTTATGCACATGCCACCTACAAGTGATGGAGATACCATGCAACCTGTTACGCCGCCAAGACTTTTTACATTGATATTGCCAATATCTTTTCCATTGGTGTTTGGATTTTTGTTACCTGAGATATCATATAATATTGCCATGCTGTTACTTGTTGCGCCAAACTGATTATTATAAGGATCTTGTGTTGCATTCGGATTATATGCAATAACTGCATTTATTCCGTTTGCAAACTGAACGCCAATGACCTCCGTATCCCAATCTTCCTGACCTAAATTTTTTGCTGATGTTACTGTTGTCATGTCAACTGGGTCTTCGCCTTGTGTCCAAATGACTTCTTTTGAAAAACATTTTGTTATTTCGTTGCTGTCACAGACTTTGTTTATTTTAATATATTTTTTAAGTTCGTTTACAAAGTCTTTTGTTGTTGAATAGCCTGCAAGTTTTTCTTCTGTATTCATTTGCTTGGCGGCTACTTCTAGTTTCTTTTCAAAAACACTTTGTGCTGTTGACCAAGTTTTCTCGTTGTGGTTTTGAATTAAATTCGGGATTGTCAAAGCTGCAACTATACCGATTATTGCTATGGTAATAAAAACTTCTGCTAGAGTATAAGCTGCTTTTCTGAATTGACAATTGATTGACTTCACATCTAAAATTCTAAGCTTATAGCATTCGTAAAGAGTTTTTCCCTTTTCCCAGGGGGTGAGGAAAGAATTCGTCAGATTTTGACGACTATGCGATTCTGGATTAAGACTGGAATAATAAGGCAATGAAAAAATCCTATTTAATCTGTTTGGCATCTTAACTCCTTTCCTTGATATATAACTCTTAACAATTCTTAATTAGATATGTTAACTATATTTTAACTATTGTATGTATTATCTCATCAAATAACAATATATTATCAATTATAATGCTTTAAAAAAAAGATGTCAATCATGTTTACTTTATCGTTTATAATTAAAGAATGGCTATTGATGTAAAAGTTGATATTGACAAAGACACAGATATAAACGAACTCGTCCGTTTTTTGTTGTTGAAAAGAAAGATGACTATTGCAGAGCTTGCAAGACAAATGACGAGTTTATCTGGTATCGAGTATTCAAGATTTAATATTCGTGCGAAAATAGAACGCCAATCCTTGCGCTTTAATGAAATGGTATTGATTTGTGAGATTTTGGGGTATAAATTGGATTTAAAAGAAATTGTTTAGTTGTCCACAAATGATTTCATCTCATTTAAAGATATATTAAATTTCATCAAATAAAACCCACCGATTGCAGTAAGCATAAGCATTAAAATTGCTTGATGTACCGTAGATACAGCGAGTGCTGTAGATTTTTGAATATGAAAAATTCCGAGTGCAAGGATATAAGCGTATTGATAAGGACCGAGAAAGACCGATGTTGAAGGAAGCATTGTTGAAAAAGAGATTAAACTTATTACGAACAATCCTGCTGCAAATCTTAACCCTAAATCAAAACTGTCTACAATTAAATATGCAACATAGCATTCTATTCCCCAGATAATAAGACTTGTCAAAAATGCTATTATTGTGCATTTGAAATTGTCTAATACTTCAAATCCTTCCATAAAAGAGTTAATATAAGAACAAATTTTAATTATAAAAGATTTTAAAGGCTGAGAAATTTTTGACGGTAACTTTTCGGCTAATCCTGTTGATTTTTTACAAATCAAATCTATTTTGTTAAATTTAAAAATAAGATAGAAAACGAGAAGGCTCCCTATAAACAGTGTACCAATACCATAGGCAAGGTTCAATATCCACTGTTCTCTAAAGTACATTAAAACTGCTGCCAGAAGTATTAAGAAAACACATATTCCATCCAGAGTTCTTTCAAGAATAATGGAGCCGAAAACTTTCATTTTCTTCTCTTCCTTAACTGATCCAAGATAGTATGCTCGATAAACATCCCCCGCCCTTGCTGGCAGAAAAATGTTAAGCATACTGCCTACGGTGAAAACTTCTCCAAGATGTAGGCTGGAATATTTGGGATTATTCAACAGCAATGCCTTCCATCTTATTCCTCGAAGATAGAGAGTAAGCACATACAAAGGTACTATGTAAATCATGTTTTTAAAATTAAAATCTTTGAATGTAGAAATTAATTCATGCCAGTTTATCTTATAAAAAATAATTCCCAGCAGAGCTATTGTTATTATTAGTGCTACAATTTTTCTCTTTTTCATAGCCTAATTCTATCATAAATATTTCGTAAAAATTACTTGCACTTTAAAAATTTAGCGCTATAATGAGAAAGTAGTCGAAATTATTCAAGTTTGGAATCTTGAGAAAAAAGAAAAGAGGTTAGAAATGAAAGACGGAATCCATCCAGATTATAAGAAAATGAAAATCAAATGTGTTTGTGGTAACGAAATTGAAACAGGATCTGTGTTAGATGATATTACGGTTGAAATTTGCAGCAACTGTCACCCATTCTACACAGGTCAACAAAAAATCCTAGACTCAGAAGGTAGAGTAGAGAGATTTAACAAACGTTATGGTAATAAGAAATAATTCTTTTAATAGAAATTTGATTTACTAAAACTTTACAATGTAGCCCGTTTTTATTTAGCGGGCTATAATTGTATAGAGAGTACATGTATTGGGGAGAAAATTATGCAAGAAAATAATCAACCGGTGGTGAATTTGATATCAAAACCTGAAAATATGTTAAAGACGGTCTACACGGCTTGTAGAACATGTTACAGTGCGGATTATCCGATCAACATATACAACAGTACTGATGATGAGGGAAAAATGCTGAAGTTGATAGAGCGTGTAATTTCATCAGGGCATTATTCAACAATAGAACATATTCAGGTTAGTTTTGCCATATCAAATGTATCCCGCGCTTGCACTCACCAGTTAGTAAGGCATAGACACATGTCTTTTTCTCAGAAATCACAAAGATATGTAAAGGAAAAAGGACAATTTGATTATATAATCCCTCCTACAATAGAAAAGAATGAGGAGTTGTGCGAGGAATTCATATCATTTATGGAAAAAATTTCAGAGCAGTACCAAAGATTTGTAGAGGCAGGTATACCGGCAGAAGATGCTCGATTTGTTTTGCCAAATGCTGCGGCAAGCTCAATGGTTGCAAGCTTAAATTTGCGCGAAATGATTCACTTGGCAAACCTGCGACTATGCACTCGTGCACAATATGAGATAAGAACATTAGTTAAGAAGATGTGTGATGCGCTTATCGCCGAGGAACCTTGGTTAAAACCTTATCTCGTTCCAAAGTGCGAGAGATTAGGCTTTTGTGATGAGGATAAATCTTGTGGACGTAAACCGACAAAAGCGGCTTTGATAAATGTTTAAAATATATGAAAAATATCTGGAAGCCATTGATGAATATTTGAGTAAGTGTTTTAAATCTCAAGGGGTGTTTATTCATTGTAAGTCCGGTTGTAGTATGTGCTGCGAAGTCGGGGAATACCCGTTTTCTCGCTTGGAGATGGAGTATTTGATGAACGGTTTCCCAGAGTTGGCCGTTAATGTTCAGGTTTTGATAAAAAGTAAAATAAAAGAGCTGAAATTAAGGAAAAAAGACTTTTCTGGGCGTTTTATGCATGAATGTCCTTTTTTGATAGAAAAAAAATGCGTACTTTATTCACGAAGAGGGGTCGTTTGTAGAACGTTTGGTCTTGCAAGTTTTGAACAAATTGACGGTAGACCTGTGATAAAATTACCAGAATGCAGTAGGCATGGACTGAATTACTCAGAAATACTTGATACTTCAAAATTAGGGATTGAAGCGTTCCAAAAATATGGGGTTAGCGGTCCAATTTCGCACTCATTGAGTTTGAATTATTTTGAAAAAGAAATAATTCGAGGGGTGAATAGTCTTGAGTTTGGCGAAATTCGCTCTATGTTGGATTGGTTTTAATTTAAAAAAAAGGCCCCGGCGGGAGTCGAACCCGCGACCACCGGTTTAGGAAACCGTCGCTCTATCCTGCTGAGCTACGAAGCCTTTTTAGTGTTTTATAAAAACCGACTGTCAACCAATTAGATGTTACCATAAAAAAAGAAACATTTACACAAATAAAATTATTGTGAATAACCTAATTAATTTTTTATGGCGATTGTGTTGCACGTTTAAAAATAGTTTGAAATTTTTTATGAAGTAAATTTTGTTTAAAAACACGGAGTAATTTTAATTGCTCCGTGTTACTAGTCTATAATGAACGCCAGTAGCCGCTTACTTTAGTACCGTCTTTTCTAATGTAGGAGTGTACGTATATAACTCCATCACCCTGTAAGCTTGCCAATTTAAGGTCAGATTCATATGGTATTCCGATACTTTTTAGCTGCGCCATTATAGCTGATTCGTTTCCGGTATATTCATTACTTGTCATTTTTGAGATTGCTTCTCGTAAAAACAAGGTAAAATGAATTTTGATTATTGTTCATTTAAAGTATTCAGGTATTCTCTTAGGAGCAAAGCTCGACGTCTGATAATTTCAGTTTTCCAGCCTTCTCGAAAATTCAAATAAATGGTGCCCTGTTTATGTGAAATCACAGAGTCAATCAGCTCAAAATCTTTATTTTTGTAGTTTTCCCAAGCGGATTGAGATAACAGTAATTTTTCATAATCTTCTGGAGTAAAAAACTTTTTTAATTCATCTAAATTATTTTGAATGTCTTTTTTCCAAGACTTTTGAGCAATTTGACTGCACTTATTCATTTCGTATGTGTTAGCAGTTTTTGAAATACATTCTCTTTCAGTCTTGTCAATGGGGTCCAAAACTTCGGCTAGGTTTGTCTGGTTATTCCCTGATACAGTCGCCTTAGCTGGTTCCCTCAAAATAAAAATGCTTTGCACCATTATTAAAAATAAAACTGTAAAATTAATAATAGATACTATTTTTATGAAAAGCGAGTTGAAATATTAAAAAAATCTTAAAAAGTAGCAACAAATCGTAAATGTCGTAAATAATGGGAGAGTGAGCCTGTTAAGCTAAAATCCAAAGATGATTTTTTTAAGCGTTTGCAGGGAGTAGCTCAAAAGATTTTTTGCATAGTGAAGCACTACAGCTTTGCTGTGCTTTTGAGTTGCGGAAAAATGGCGGAGTTGTGAAATGGTTTGTTAAATAAGGAGAGAAAATGAAAAAAGAATATCATATATTGAGCTTGAGTGGTGGAAAAGATTCCACCGCGTTAGCGTTTTTTATGCGCGAAAATATGCCTGAAATATTCGAAAAATTAGAACTCGTGTTTTGCGATACAGAATGCGAATTACCGGAGCTGTATGATTATCTAAATAAGATTGAAATATTTTTGGATAAAAAAATCATTCGAATAAAACCACCTGTGAGTTTTGATCAAATTCACTCCTGCTATGGGTTCTTACCACACCCAGCCAATCGTTGGTGCACAGTTGAGTTAAAAACAAAACCATTTCAAAAATATTTAAAAGAAAATTATTCTAATGGAATTGTAAACTTATATATTGGTATCAGAGCTGATGAATCAAGCAGGGTAGATACTGCGACCAGCAAAATAAAATATATCCATGAAAAATTCCCATTTGTAGAAAATGCAATCAATAAAAAAGAAGTTATTCAAATTCTAAATGATTCAGGAATAGGCTTAGCAGGTTTTTATAGCTGGAAAAGGCGTTCCGGTTGTTATTTTTGTTTTTTTCAAAACAAAATGGATTGGATTTCTTTGTATGAGCATTATCCAAAACTTTTTGAAAAAGCTGTTTCTATGGAAAAGTATAGTGAAAAAATTAAACAAAACGGCTACTTTGGTTGGAATTATAAAATGCCAATCTCTAAAATGATTGTACCTGAGACGTTAAATCAAATTAAAGAAAAATACAAAAAAATAAATAAAAATAACCAAGAAAAAATTAAACAAGAAACTAAATTATTACTTGTTAATTCAGAACTATTCTAGCTTTTTAGTTGTGAAATTTGGAACTTCATATAAAAATTTATCAGAAATAGATTTCCATAATCGAAAAAATTCTTTTGTTTGTTTTTTCGCAATATCTTTGTTTTTGATTATTAACATATTCTCATCATTTGCATATTCAGATGCACCAGTCCAATTTGTAGATGCAATTATTGTGTATTCTTCGTCAAAAACAGCACTTTTCTGATGCATTTTCCCATTCCAATTTTCAATCTTTACAGGGATACCTGCCTCTCGTAATTTAAAGATTTGTGCTTTTGGTTCTTTTATCAATGTTGCATCTAAAATTATTTTTATATCAACCCCTCTATTATGTGCATTAATTAATGCATCAGTAATCCAATAATTTGTAAGATAAAACATTGAGATATAAATTCTTTTACGGGATTTATTAATTAGAGGCAGCACACCTTTTGAAATAGCTCTATCCATAGGAGAAAATAAAACAGAAATTTTTGTATCAGGCTTTATTTGAATATCAGTTTTATTCGGTATCACATCTTTTAATACATGAAATTTGTTACCTTCAAACATTTGTGAAAATTCTTTTTCATATATTTGTGCAAGGTCTTGTGAATAGATAACAACAGAATTATTAGCATTAAAAGTCATACAGCTATCCGTAATATTTGTAGAACCTGTCCAAATATATTTACCATCGACTATTACAAACTTGTTATGCATTAATGCAGATTGAGATCTCGTAAATTTTTCATCAAATCGTCTTTGAGCTATTGGGACAAAAACATCTGTTTTAAAACCAAATTCTTTAATGATTTCCTCTGTATCAGGGTAAAGTGATGTTCCATAATCATCTACAACACCTCTTATAATTACTCCTCTAGCTTTAGCTCTTTTGAGAGCATTGATAATTTTGTCTTGTCCGGCAAAGCCATATGCTGCAATATCAATCGAAGATTCAGCGTTATTAATTAATGCTTCTAATGATTTGCTCACATCGTTTATTGATTTATTTACAGGATGTTTTTTATTTACTGGATTAACAAAATATAATTCAATTTTTTGCTTTTCTAATCTGTTTAGAAACACCTTTTCGTTATGTTTTTGAATTAGACTGACAAAGTCCGAAGCGTAAGAGATATTCACTGATATCGCAGTTATTAAAACTGATAAAATTATCCTTTTCATAAATTAATAATACTACTAACATAACTTTTTTAAAATACGTGCCTGATGCGATTCGAACGCACGACCTTTTCCTTCGGAGGGAAACGCTCTATCCTGCTGAGCTACAAGCACTTGTATTTTATTAATTATTGTCCTGATAATACAACTGTAAAATCTGTTTCTCCACAGTAGTAATTATTAGGATCATATACAAACTGAATACCGCTAAAACCCGGTACTTTTTTGTTTAACCAGTTATAATATTCGTTGGTAACTTTATTTGAATGCGCAATAAATTGTGAGTGAGATCTGTTCGATTCGCCTGTGCATTTCACTTCTATGCCTAAACTTTTAAATGCGCTAACTAGCTGTCTTGCATCTTCTGCTCGATCGGCTGAGTGCATTACACTTGCTACAAAGTGAGTTGTTTCATCAAATGGTACTTTATCTCTGTAAATTACGCGGTTTACAACTTCTTGAGTTTTTTCGGGGTCCAAAATCCAGTAGCTAACGTATCCTTTTTGATTTGGTGCACCTGGAAGCATTGCTATCTCTATTTTGTTCATATCAATATGCTTAGCAAGTGCTGCGTACTGCGACATTTCATATACAGACATATCTGTTTTAATATATTTTCTTGCTACAGAAATTATATCCGGTATTTTAGTGATTGTCGCAGGCGATTTCAAAGCTTCGATTAGCCCGCGCATAAACCATTGTTGTCTTTGTGTTCGTCCTATATCACCCAAAGCATCGTGACGAAAACGAAGATAGCCTACCGCTTCTTTTCCGCTTAAGTGGTGGTTACCTTTGGATAAATTGATATGTAAATCTCCGGCATAATCATTGTAATGCATAGGCTTTTCAACGTAAATGTCGATACCGTCCATTGCGTCGATAATTTCTTTTACGGCATTGTCATGAACCATGATATATTTATCAATATGTACACCGAGAGTTTCCTCGATTGTTTCTTTGGTCATTTCTATTCCACCTATTGCATGGGCCGCATTTATTTTGTTTATTCCTGCATTATGAGGTAAATATACCTTACTATCTCTAGGTATTGATAATGCATTTATTGATTTTGATTTAGGATCTATATTCACAAGTATTATGGTGTCTGTTCTTGTACCTTTCCAGACATCGGCCACGTTGTCGTTATTAGAATCTACTCCCAAAAATAGGATGTTTTGCCTTTTGGGTCCGAATGGCCATGAGAAGTCTGCATGTTCTTTATTTTTGCTACTTTTGGAAAGTTTTATAAATAGCTTTGTAATAGGAGAATTATCTCCAAAGTGTTTAGTGAGAAAATTTTCATTATCTGCTAATATAAAAATACTCAAAAGTACGCCTATAAAGATTATAAACATAAGTATGACGGCTCTTACAAACGAGCGTTGTTCTTCTCTTGCTTGGCGTGCTTTTTCTATAGCGGCTTGCGCAGATGTCCTTTGTTGATTGATTTCGTGTTCATTTATGTTGTGATTTGAATTCATTTTTTCACCTTGAGTTATTTACTTGAATAAAATTTTAAATTGAAATAATAGTGATTACATCAAATAAATTGATGATTTAGAAAATTCTGTTAACCAAAAAAGTTGATACTAGGGTAAAGTATACCGCCAACCCTATAACATCAATAGTGGTAGCGATAACCGGACCTGAAGCTACAGCGGGATCTACATTAAGACTTTTGAGTGCAAAAGGTGTAAAGGTTCCGATAACTGTGGCCATTGTCATATTAACAGCCATAGCAACGCCGACGACGATGCCAAGCTCAATATTATGTTGCCAACCCCAAGTTGCGAGTGTTACCAAAAGCCCAAATATACTCCCGATGGCAAGTCCGATAAACATTTCTCTAAACATATGGTGAAAAGCGGAGCTCAGAGTGACTTGTCCTGTAGAAAGCCCGCGTACCATAAGTGTTATGCTTTGAGTTCCGATGTTACCGCCTAGCCCTGCCAAAAGTGGCATAAATATTGCGATTATCGGTAACGCATTTAGTGTGTGATCAAAGTGATGAGCAACATTTACTGCAATAAATTCACCGAGCAGGGTTATGAAAAGCCAAGGAGTTCTTGCTCTTATTGCTTGGAAGATGTTACCCGATAGAATTTCATCTTCATCTACGACCTCAGTTGAAATACCTGAAGATTGGTAGATTTCTTCCGTGGTTTCTTCTTCAAACAGGTCATGTACGTCATCCCAAGTAATCATCCCCTTTAATCTATTGTATAAATCAACGACAGGGAGGGCGTTATACTGGTATTTCATAAACTCATCAGTAATATAATCGCTATAATCATCTACATGAAGTTTTACGATATCACTTATCATAATTTCTTCAACAGTTTTTGTAATTGGGGAAGTAAGCAGTTTTCTGAGCGAAACAACTCCCAGTAAATGGTTTTGCTTATCAACAACATAGACGTAATATAATTCCATGTTATCTTTTTCCGCTTTTATTCGAATGTGGTTTAACACATCTTGGACTGTCATGTCAGAATTTACAGTAAGTACAGTAGGGTTCATAATACCGCCTGCTGTATCTTCGTTATAGGTTAGAAGTTCTCTGACTTCATCAGAGAATTTTTGCGGTAATTTATCAAGATATGTCTCACTTTCATCCTCTTCCATATCCCCAAGCACGTCAGCAGCAGCATCGTGTGGCAAGCGGGTGATAATCTTTGATGCCATTTCCTCGTCAATATCTCCGAGTAATTCCACTTGCATTTGAGGGTTAAGATACTCAATGAGATCAGCGGCTTCTTCAATATCGAGAAGTTTAAAACACTTTAGCCGCTCTTCCGGTTTTAATTCCTGAAAAATGTCTGCCAAATCCGCAACATGATAGCTGGCGAGCTCTTCTTTTAACTGGCTTAGAGTCTCGTCATCCATTATTTCTCGTAAGCGTTCAACTATATTAGGAATGTTTATCATAACTAAATTATATTACAAACACAAAAAATGGACTTGCAAACTTCAAAAAATATGCTATACTTTACCTATGAAAATTACAGCTCGTGAAAAACAAAATAGTTTAAGGATGTTGACAGTAATAGCTGGCTCAAAACCTTTGTACCACGTGGTTTCCACGGGGGGGGGGGTAACCTCTAGGGGCTTGATATATGGGCATTTGCGCCATATTGGAATAAACACAAGTAGCAATACTTGTGTGCTTTGCTATGCAAAAAATTACAAAAATCATATTAGAGGAATAAAAAAGAAAGGAAACGAAGGAGGTAAGAATATGATTGCAAAATTAACGAAACACAAAACCGCATTTACACTGTCTGAGGGTGGTCGAAGACCACTTTTGAACTTGGGTCAATGTCGAACTGCATTTACTTTAGCTGAGGTGTTAATCACGCTGAGCGTAATCGGCATAGTCGCAGCGTTGACAATTCCAAGCATGATAGAAAACCACAATAATAAGGCTTGGTCAACCGCAAAAGACTTATGGGACAAAAAACTAGTGGAAGCAACACGTCAAATGAATATCGACGGCGTAATGACAGGAGTAGCGAGCAGTACAGAAGATTACATGAACTATTTTAAGAAGTATGTAAAAGTAATCAAAACCTGTGAAAACGATAAATTAGAAAACTGCTACGCCCCAAAAATAGTTCAAACAGCAGGTGAGGATGTTGAAGTTAGCATTTTGAAACGTTCAGGAAATTTAGGACACCAAGATTGGAATACTAACACTATGGGGTTCGTAATCGCAGACGGTACAACAGTAGTAATGGCATACAATCCGAATTGTAACAGCGTCGACCCATTCAGCGCAGAAGGTCAAAGCGGTCAGGTGGGTTGCATGAGTATGTTGATAGATGTAAACGGAAAGAAAGGTCCAAATAGAGTAGGGGATGATATAGAACTAAAGAATGCAACAATATCAGATTGCGATATGCAATTTGGAGATAAATGCATGGCAGCAAGTGACATTTATCCAATAACACCAATAAACACCTGCGACGGAAGTGCAGATTTAGAATACGATGATCGAGGAAGCACAAACAGGCTTTGTGCAACAAACTATTGGGCAGGGGCGAAGAAGGAATGCGCAACAAATGGAATGCGCTTACCATCTGGACAAGAACTGGCGGATGTAGCGACCTACATTTACAAACAGGAATCCAATCCGATAGGAGCAACAGAAGAACGCGGAGACATAACCCCAGACAGAACTCGAGCAGCAGAACTCAATTGGTCTATCAGCTGGAACTATTGGTCGAGTGAGCCTTCTATCATCACAAGTCGCGGTGGTTGTGAGCGACGCTTTATGTCTTTTGGTACTTACTGGGACAATGTTGGCTACTCGGATGAAGCTTATTACCGCGCTAGGTGTTTTAAATAAACGCAACGATGCCCTTGTACAAATGCAAAAATGTGTTGAAATAACAACAAACGGGTGCCTATAATAGGCACCCGTTTTGTATTACCTAGTGAAGTGAAGTAGATCGGATTTACCAATCCGACTATAAAAAAACGATAATAAATGGATAAAGTAGGATTATGATGTCTATTAGAGCCTTACGGCTCAGATAAAAAACGGTAATGAACTCGATAAGTCTGATAAAGGTATTTTTTAGAGCCATTCGGCTCAGCTGTTTATGTAGGTTGGGGGTTCACACCAACAAAAATCTTCATTGAATGTTTTCTTTTTATTTTGTTTTAATATACATGCAGTCCCCGTAGCTGAAAAAACGATATTTATTTTTAATCGCTTCTTCATAAGCTTTGAATATGAAATCTTTCCCTGCAAGTGCACTTACGAGCATTAGTAGTGTCGATTTCGGTAAGTGAAAGTTTGTAATGAGGTTATCTATCACCTTAAATTCATAAGGAGGGTAGATAAACAATCGTGATTCATCGTGACATGCTTTTATCTCTCCATATTTTGCAAAAGCTGTCTCAAGTGTCCTCACTGTCGTTGTACCGACTGCAATAATTTTTTTACCTGATTTTTTTGACTGATTAATCACGTTTGCTGTAGATTCGGTTATTTCAAAAGTTTCAGCATGCATTTTATGCTCAAGAATATTCTCGCACTTTACAGGTCGAAAAGTACCAAGTCCTACATTTAGGGTTACGTATGCTATTTCAACTCCTTTTTCTTTGAGTCGGCTTAGAATTTCGTCTGTAAAATGTAACCCTGCTGTCGGGGCTGCGACTGAACCTTCATCTTTTGCATAGACAGTTTGGTATCTTTCAAAATCAAGTTTTTTTATGTCCTCATTTTGAAGTTTTCTTTCAATGTATGGAGGTAGTGGAATATTTCCGTTTCTATGCAGTACATCAAGGACATTTCCTTCATATATCAATTCTACAATCCAACCGCCGTCTTCTTCTGTTTTGCTGAGTGCTTTGACTGAAAGCTCATTACTTATTTTGATTAAGGTATTTTCTTTTATCCTTTTTGATGGCTTAATTAGGGTTTCCCATTTTTTTCCTTCGAGTTGTTTTAAAAGAAACACTTCGATTTTTGCGCCCGTACCTTCTTTTTCTCCATAAAGCCTTGCAGGTAGTACTTTTGTATTGTTTAGTACAAGTAAGCTGTTAGAGTCTATTATGTCTGCGATATCGTAAAAATGCTTATGAGTTATGCTTTTGTTTTTCGTATCAAGTATAAGCATTTTGGAGTTTTCTCTTTTATCCGCTGGTAATTGAGCGATTAGTTCTTCGGGTAAATTGTAGTCAAATTCAGATAGTAACATTTTTTATTTCCCTTTTATAAAAATCCCCTCGACTTTATTGCGAGGGGATTTTTGCTATTCTTTGTTATCAACTTTTCTCGCACTTTTTAAATCATCATCTGCGATTACGTTCTTTTTCTTTAATTCTTCTGAGTCCATTTGTTTGTTGACTATTACAGTCTGTAAAATCTGTATCAGGTTACTGGTAATCAAATACAAAAGCACTCCGGCAGGTATCGGAATTATAATAAATGTGCCAATAATCATTATAGGCATAAACGTGCCCATTGACTTTTGTATTGCCTGTTGTGCCGGATCAGCAGAAGCACTATTATTTTGTGATGCCATCATAATCTTCTGGGCTAGATACATCGTCAAGCCGAAAAGTGCTATTAATGCAAGGATATCCCAGTGGAATGATCTTTGTACAGCTTTAGATGGCACTGAAGCAACTAAAAGACCTTCTTTTCTTTCAAAGTTGACTTTTTCCGTTTCTTTTGTATTTAGGTCAGTTATGCTCATTTCTGCATTTGCAATATTGTCAAGCTGGCTGAATTTTAAATCTAAATGATCCAAGCTCATTTTAAATTCGATATTTTCCCCAGGTACCAAGTCGCCTTGAATTTCCAATGATTTATTCGGCTTGTCAATTTTTACATTATCTATTACTTCGTTATTTTTTAATACAACTTTGGCAGTTTTTCCGAGCACAAAGTTATCGTATTGTGATGCGCCCATAACACCGTCATTAGAAATACCAGCTGTTGCTCGAAGTGTTGTATCAAGCCTGTTGACAAACAAAAATGAAGTATCTCCGGCCATTTGAATAAATTGCGGACTCATCAATGCTGAATACAACAAAATGAATATTGGCATCTGGATTAGCAAAGGTAAGCATCCACCCATTGGATTGAATTTATGCTCTTTGTAAAATTCCATCATCTTTTGCTGCATTTTTTGCGGATCATTTTTATAACGATCCTGAATTGCCTTCATCTTTGGTTGAAGCGTTTGCATCATACGCATTGAGCGCTGCTGTGATACATTTAACGGCCACATTGCAAGTCTTACTATTATAGTTAATACAATTATTGCAATCCCGTAATTACCTACGAAATGAGCCAAACCTTTTAATAATTCTATGGTTAAAGTTGTAAAATCCACTTTCCCTAATCCTCTTTTAATCTACATGTTATTTATCATACGATAGTAATCGTAGCACAACAATATTTTATAAGCAAGTGCAAGGCTTTTGAATACAAAAAAATACAGTCAGCCTGACTGTATTTAAAAAATGGTCGGGATGACACGATTTGAACGTGCGACCCCCTCGTCCCAAGCGAGGTGCGCTACCAAGCTGCGCTACATCCCGACATTTATAAAATATTTTGTTTTCAACTGTCAACTCTTTAGCCGACATCTTTTACTCTATCTCAAACAATTTTTTACGTCAAGCGTTTGTTTAATTTTTTTTGTAAAAAATAAAAATAAGAGGTAAATCACCTCTTATTTTATTTGAAAAGTCAGTTTTCTTTTACCTGTTCAAACTCATCAGAACTTGCGAAACATACCGGACATTTCCAATCCTTTTCCAAGTCATCAAATTTCTTTCCTTCTTCGGTTTCATCATATATCCAACCGCATACTGTGCATTTGAATTTCATATACCCTCCTTTTGTTAAAGTTTTTTACTTTCTTGAGTTAAGCATGCTTTTTATGTTATAATTCTGTTACTATGAAACATATATTTGAACAAAAAGTTTTTTATTCCGACACCGATGCTTATGGTGTTGTCTGGCATGGTTCCTACCTTAGATGGTTAGAGATGGGACGCGTGCTTTTTTGCGAGCAGTTAGGATTTAATCTTGTAGATTTGGTCGAAAAAGATATTGTGCTTCCTGTTACAAATTTAAATGTTCGTTATAAAAAATCAGCAAAGCTTAACGATGAAATAATTATAGAAACTTGTATTACAAAATTCAATAATCTTGCGGTTACATTCAAGCAGGCTATTCGCTCAAAGCTCACCGGTGATGTTTTTATCGAGGCAGAAGTTGATGTGGTTGCAATTTCAAATGCGGGTAAGTTATACCGCAAGATGCCAGCAGTTTTAGCTGATGCTTTTAATGAGGAATTAAAATGTCCGGTACTCGCTTAAATAAATACATAGCATCTTCTGGTTTGTGTTCCCGTAGAAAAGCGGATGAGCTGATTGAAAGTGGTGTGGTCAACGTTAATGGCAAAATTATAAAAGAACTAGGCTACATTGTACAAGAAAAAGATAAAGTTTTTGTAAATCAAAAACTAGTCCGTCCCGCAAGGCATGAATATTACAAATTTTATAAACCCGCAGGGTACATTACTACAAGTGATGATGAAAAAGGACGAAAAACCATTTATGATTTATTGCCAGAGAGTATGTACAGCCTCAAACCTGTCGGACGTCTGGATAAGGATTCTACAGGTTTGTTAATCCTTACAAATGATGGTGAGCTTATTAATGAGTTAACTCACCCTTCTGTAAAAGTCCCTAAAATATATATTGTAACGATCGAATCGCGTATTCATCCTCATCAACTTCAAGAGATGGCGTCAGGCATAGAAATTGAAGAGGGCAAAATGGCTTATGCTGATGTTATGGTACTTGAAGCTGATAACCGCCATACCATGATGCAAATCACTCTTTACCAAGGACTAAACAGACAAATAAGAAAAATGTTTGAACACTTTGGCTATGAGGTTAAATCACTTAAAAGAATTCAGCATGCAACAATTTCTATTGAAGGGCTGCGTAGAGGTGAATTTAAGCCGATTAAACCTCAACAGATTAAAGAGTTACGTAATTTTTTAAATAGGATATCTAAAAAATGAGAATTGCAATAGCAGGGAATATTGCAGCCGGCAAATCTACCGTACAGAAAATTTTGCAAGACCTTGGTTATAAAGTTCTGGACACTGATGTATGTGGACACAATGCGCTTAAACTTGAATGTGTAAAGGCTGAATTCGTAGACTATGATGTTTGGAATGGCGGTGAAATTTCGAGGAATAAGTTGGGTAAGCTGGTATTTGAAAATCCCGCTGTTAAGAAAAAATTAGAAAATATTGTACATCCTATTATCAAGGAAAATATTTTGGAATTTTTTACACAAAACAGGTCTGAGAATATCTTGTTTGTCGCCATACCTTTAATTTTTGAAACAAAAATGGAAGATATGTTTGATAAAATCGTTTTTATTTTTGCTGATGATGAATTACGTCTTAAAAGGCTAATTGCAAGAAATAATTACGATGAAAATTATGCTAAACTCAGAATTAATTCACAACTGAACCAAAAAGATAAGATGCAAATGTCTGATTATGTTATTACCAATAATGACTCTATTGAAAAATTGAATTTACAAGTCAAAAGTCTGCTTGATAGATTAACTTAAGCACTAACCGGTACAAACACTCTTGCATTGTTGGAATCTTTTACATGTTTGTTGACAAAATCACTTGCGGCTTTTCCATTTCCCAGTGCAACTTCGACATGCCCAAAGTCTTTACTATATCCAGCATCACCTTGTGGGTATACTACAACGCATCCTGCAGGTAGTTTATCTATTTCGTTACCGGAAACTTTGATTTCTTTAAAGTTTGGGTTTTGACTTAGTATGTCCGCACATTGGTATGCATGTCCGCTTTCATAACTGCCGAGTCCCGTTTCCGCTATTGCGGATTTTACGGATCTTGCACAGTAACCTGTTGATTTTGAGTTTGCATGACTTAGCACCTCGTTTGCAAGTGCTTGACCTTTTTTGGGGTCATACCCAACCTGATTGAGTTCTGGCATTTTATTTTCAGTACTTATTTTTGCTTTTTTCTTGAATGGATTTAGTTTGCTCCAGTCAATTTTTTTTACTTTTTCTGCGGTTCTGTGGTAGCCGGTTTGAGGAAATTCCACTTTTGTTGTACTAGGAGCAGGTGTCATGTTTGGTGTAAAAATATTTTGACTGCCGACGATATTTCCAAACTGTGGATAAGGCATAACAGGTGTTGTGTATACAGGTTGTTGATATCCAAAATTAATCATCGGTTGTGCAAATATTGGCTGTTGATATGAAAAATTATTGGGTTGTGTAATACCCATTAATGATAGCAAGTTATTACCTGTTGCAACTCCCCAAGAATACATATTCATCAAATTCATTCCGTAAAAAACAGAATTGTAGTAAGGATTCATAGCCATGAAACCAGGCATTGCAGGCATGCAATGGTGATGAAAATGGTGCCTGTGTGATGGCATGCAGGAAATGTTTATGTTCCTTACAAAAACTGACATTATATTTTCCCCTTAATTTTTCCTCTATATCTATATAAAGGATTTTTTAGTGGAAAAATTGCCAATAATGTTAAGAATTGTGAAAAATTACATAATAAAAGAAGCTTCAGCTTTGCCTGAATCTATAACCATAAAAGGTTCCTCAGGGTCGTTAGTTATGTAAAAATCAGAGTCTATAATTCCAATCTCATTTTTTAAAAATTCAGTAATATTAATTTTGTGATGAGATTGAAATAAATAAAATTTGTTTACATTTTTCATGTATAGACCAAATGCTTCTGATTTTTTGATATCACGTAAAAATGTATTTTTTACTTCTTGTTTATTAAAGCCGTCGAAGGTATAATCTTTCATTTCGAAAGATTTCTTAGCGGTTTCTAAAAGTATATAAGGTTCTACCCATTTTGTTAAGATGTAGCTTGTCATACTTTGATAGTTTCCTCTTGATTTTTAAACTGCATATCATAAAGAGTTTTATATGCACCATTTTTAATATTAATTAGTTCATCATGCGTACCGAGTTCTACAAGTTCACCTTCGTTAACGACAGCAATTCTATGTGCGTTTTTGATTGTCGATAGTCGGTGAGCAATTATAAATACAGTTTTATTTTTTATAAGATTATCTAATGCTTTTTGGACAATTGCCTCAGATTTGTTGTCGAGAGCAGAGGTTGCTTCATCTAAAATTACGATAGGAGTGTCTTTAAGCATTGCTCTAGCTATAGCAATGCGTTGTCTCTGTCCCCCAGACAAGTTGGTGCCTCTTTCTCCAACAAAAGTATCTAGGCCTTCATCCAGAGTATCAGCGAATTCATCAATGTGAGACATTTTGACTACTCTATCTAAATTTTCTTGAGTTGCGTTTGGGTTTGCTAAAAGGATGTTTTCTCTAATTGTTCCTGAAAATAGAAAATTATCTTGAAAAACGAAGGAAATATGATCTCTTAAGGTTGAGAGTTCAAAATCTTTAATGTTTATTCCATCGAATTTTACAGCACCAGATTTTACGTCATAAAATCTTGGTATTAGGTTAACGACTGTGCTTTTACCGCCTCCGGAATTCCCAACTAATGCTATCGTTTCGCCTTTTTTTACATACAAGTTGAAGTTTTTGAGAACAGGTACATCTTTTTCATATTCAAAGTATACATTTTGAAATTCAATAGATGTATTAAGTCCCTGCATTTTTATTGCATTTGGTGTTGATGTGATTTGAGGGTGAATATCAAATAACTCAAATACTCTGCCCATTGCAACAAAAGTGTTTTGTAAATTAGTTAAGGTATTACCGAGAGTTTTTGTTGGTTTGTACAACAAGAGTAAAGATGTGACGAATGATGCAAAACTGCCTGCTGTCATTTGTCCTGTCAAAATAAGGTGATTCCCATACGTCATAACAATTGCAATTCCTATAGAACATACAAAGTACATAATCGGGGACATCCAGCCCACGCGTTTTGAAAGACTCATTGCAAGGTCAAATTGCTCATGAATTTGTTTTTCAAATTTGTTATTTTGATGTTTTTGTAAATTATAAGCGGCGACTATTTTATTTCCAGCGAAGGTTTCATTAACATTAGTCGTCATATTACCACCGACTATCATCGTTGCATTAGATACTTTTTTGATTTTTTTTCTAATGAATGTAACTGGTGTAATTGCTATAGCCATAACTGTGCACCCAATTATTGCTAACTGCCAAGAATTATATAATAAGACTGCTACAAGACCGACCAGACCGAATACCGTGGCGATGAAAGATTTTAGGGTCTCAATAATATTTTTGCTTGCAGTGTCAGGGTCTGTTAAAAATCTGGTGAGAATAATTCCTGAAGAGTTTACGTCAAAAAATTGAGGGTCCATGCTGGTGAGCTTTTTAAATAAATCAACTTTTAGAGCATTTGAAATTTTATTACCGGTCCAATCAGTTAAATAATTACTTAAGTATTTTAGTATTCCTTGAAATAGTGCAAATGCAACTATACCAAAAGGGATTATTGCCGCAAACCATGCTTGAATGTGTACAGAATGCCCCAGTATTTTTACTGTCATTTCAGGATTACCATTTACGACAAGATCAAGATAAGGTTTAAGAGAAAGAGCTACAACACCGTCTAACAGACCAAGAGGTATTGCGATTATTAAGTTGATTATAGCTTTTCCCATGACCGGTTTGATGTACGGGTAGATTTTTTTTAATAAATATCCGTACTTGAACGCATCCTTTGATACAGTGTTTTGTAGTTTATAGTCCATAATATCCCCTTAACTAAAAAATATTTCTATTCTATAATTATTGCATGAACATCCATATTTTACAAAAGTGATAGTTTAAAGTTTTGTAAAAATAAAAAAGGAAATACAAATGAAAAAAATTTTAGTTCTTTTTATTGCGCTATATTTGACAGTAGCCGTCGTCTATGCAGAAAATGTAGTATATAATCCAAATTCTAAAATCTATCACAAATTAAACTGTTATAGCGCACAGATATGCAAAAATTGTATAAAAATAGATAAACAGGAAGCAATTCGTCGAGGTGGAAGATCTTGTAAAAAATGTGGAGGTTGAGCTTGACAAGATTTTCTTTTTTGTATAAATTTAACCTATGGCGTTATTGTTATGCCTGATATATGTAAAAGGGCCTGTGGCGAAATTGGTAGACGCACTAGACTTAGGATCTAGCGCCTTCGGTGTGAGAGTTCGAGTCTCTCCGGGCCCATTTTTAAAGGGAATGTCAGATTTGATGTTCCCTTTAAAATTTAGAATAATGGGAGTAGCCATGAAGATAGTTCGCTTAGTCGGTCGTTTAGGTAATCAGATGTTTATATATGCTTTTGCCAAGGCGATTGAATATTATTCACAAGAAAAAGTATATTTTGATCTTTCTTTTTTTAAGACTAATCCGAGAGATACCTTGCAATTGGAGAATATATTCGGTATAAGATTAGACGAGGCATCTATAGATGATATAAATAAAATCTGCAAAAAATCTCCATTTTACAAAATTAATTTTATCAAGAATCATAAAAAAATTTTTCGTTTCCTGCTTTGGGATTCAATAACGAGAGAAAAGGAATACAACAGATATCAATCTGATTTATTAACGAAAAAAGGTGATGCATATTATGACGGTTATTTCCAAAGCGAAAAGTATTTCAGGGAAATAAAAGATGAAATTAAAAAGGAATTCAAATTTAGAGAAGTTACAGATAAACTATTACTCAGAAAAAGAGAAAAAATAGAGCAATTGGAATGCCCGATTTTTATTAATGTTCGCAGAGGTGATTATGTAAAATTAGCAAAAGTTAATCTTGTAAACTGGCTTTGTGATAATTCTTACTATGTGAAAGCAACAAAACTGATGAAAGAAAAATTTCCCAACTGCACTTTTATTGCTATTTCAGATGAGCCAGAATGGTTGAAAAATAATTTAAAAATTGATTATCCTTACGAAATTATAAGTAGTGATACTCCATATATGGATATTTTCTTACTGCAGGCTTGTAAACATGGCATTTGCGCCAATTCTAGTTATTCCTGGTGGGGAGCTTGGTTGATTGATAATCCAGATAAGGTGATTATAGCTCCGGATCCTTGGGTTGAACCTGATAGAATTGTTGATATAATACCAGATAATTGGATTAAGATTCCACGTTTTTAGTAATTATTTCAGGATGTGCAGAATTGGATAGTATTATCTCATAATACTCATTTTTATCGATGTTGACTCCCATCGTTTTAACATTCGCATATATAATTTTTTTCTTTTTTAATAATTTTTTATAATCACTTGTCATACTAAGTATTATATTACAAAATTTTAATAGCCTCTTGAAATTTTATAATATTTGTTATATTGTAAAATATGCAACGTGCGTCGGTGTGTTTTTGTGTGGAAAAAACGATTTTCACCGATTAAGGAATTTAGATTAAAAGTACGAAATATAAAATAAAGGAATTGTGAAATGAACCCTATTATTACAGAATTAGAAAAGTCTTATTTGAAATCAGAAGTTGCTGATGTAAATCCTGGGGATACCGTAAAAGTATTTGTAAGAATTGTAGAAGGAAATAAAGAAAGAACTCAGGCTTTCGAAGGTACAGTAATCAAAGAACATGGCTCAGGCTTGAATAAAACTATTACTGTAAGAAAAGTATTCCAAGGTGTTGGCGTAGAACGTGTGTTCTTACTCAACTCCCCAAGAATTGAAAAAATTAACGTTTTAAGACGTGGTGATGTAAGACGTTCTAAATTGTACTATTTGAGAGAACGTTCAGGTAAGGCAACTCGTATTAAGGAAAAAATTGAAAAAAGATAAGCTTCATATTCATTGGTATCCGGGACATATTGCAAAAGCTGAAAAACAATTAAAACAACAGCTTTCTCTTGTGGATGCAGTGATTGAAGTCGTAGATGCGAGATTACCGCTATCAAGTACTTATGATAACATAACGAGGCTTTTAGGTGAAAAGCCTCGTTTGGTTTTGCTAAATAAGGCTGATTTGACTGATAAAAATGAATTAAAAAAATGGATAAAACTGATTGAAGATAAAACCGGATTCCCTGTAATACCAACCGACGCAAAGAATTCAAAGGATTTAAGTTTAATAGTAAAAAAAGCCGTTGAGCTTTCAGAGCCAAGAATTCAGGTACTAATGTCAAAAGGGCTTTTACGCCGTCCGGCTCGAGTTATGGTTGTGGGTATGCCTAATGTTGGTAAATCAAGTATTATAAATAAACTAACAAAATCTTCCAAGACAAAAATCGGAGCAAAAGCGGGCGTGACTCGCCAACAGCAATGGGTAAGAATTAACCCGCAATTAGAATTACTTGATACCCCAGGGATTATTCCGATGAAGCAGGAAGATCAAATCAGGGCGAAAAAATTGGCTTTTGTAAATGCCGTATCCGAAAACGCCTATTCAAATGTGCCGGTCGCAAACGAACTTTTAACCTTGCTTGATAGCCTATATCCAAGTAAAGTAAAAGAATTTTATAACGTAGAAAGACTTACCGTTGAAGATATTGCTTTTGCGAGAAATTGGATAATTTCAGGCGGTGCGCCGGACATTGAAAGAACGGCAATTTATGTATTAAGGGATTTTAGAGAAGGAAAGATTGGCAAATTTATCTTGGATATATGGGAAGATTAGTCAGATTTGGGTAAGATTATGAAAAAGGGGCAAAAACTATTGAATGTTAAAGAAAATAGTGAGGTTACTAGTCATATATTGAAGCTTTTTTCGTTTGATCAAGAAAAAGGTCGGATAATAATCGGAACCGATGAAGCAGGACGTGGTCCTGCTGCAGGAGGTGTATTTGCAAGTGCTGTATGTTTTTTATCACACAATGAAGATTTAGTCACAAAATTATCTTCTCTAAATGACAGTAAGCAGCTCAAAAGATCAATAAGAGAAAATTTATATGATGTGATTATTGCAAATTCAATTAATGCAACTGCTTGCGTAGAGGTTGAAGAGATTGAGAATACCAATATCCTGAAGGCTTCTCTTAAGGCGATGCGTCTTGCTTGTATTGCAGTGCTTGATCAACTGAAACTCCAAATTGGTAATATTCCTTATGAGATTGTCAATTCTGATGGCAGTTTGGATTATTTAAAGACTTTAACTTTGGTGGATGGAAATAAGTTAATTCCAGAATATTCACTCCCACAGCAATTTGTAATAAAAGGAGATTCAAAGTCAGCAGCGATTGCCGCAGCGAGTATTTTAGCAAAAGTCACGCGTGATAGATATATGGAAAAGTTGGATAGTGAGTATCCTCAGTATTGTTGGACTAAAAATGCAGGGTATCTTACCAAAGGACATATAGAGGCAATAGATAAATATGGTCTGACTCCATATCATCGCCCGTCATTTTTAAAAAAGCATTTTGCTAAGCAAAAGCAAATGAGTTTGTTTTAGAAAAAAGATTATTCTTTTATTACGTTAAACTAAAAATTGCTTAGTAAATCTTTGTAATCTGATTTTGTTAAAAATTCAGGAATTACGTGATCTTCTTTACTGTTTTCGAGTTGTATTTTAGAATTTTTCCCCTTCAAAAAGGCATTATGTTCCTTTGATATAGTTACTTTTGGAAATTGAGAGAGATCATATGTTTCATTATGAATTTCTGAGATATCGCCCAAGGTCGCTTTTACGCGGTGCGTTACTTGATCCCCATTAGTTATTCTGGAAATTCTGAGAGATGGAGCAAGATAGCTGTTAATTTTTCCTTCTGTCACTGAGTTATCAGGATTAGTTCTTCTCCATTGAACCAATTTACCTGATTCTTTGTTAAATTTCATTACAGTTTCACCACCATTAGCGGCTTTAGCAGTTTTGATGAAGTATTTCGCTTTAACGGCGTCTGTCAGGTTTTCAATATTTTTAGCCGAGTTACCAACTATCTCAGGTTCTCTATCCTGAAGTTGTTTTCCAAGATTTTGGCATTCTGTAGTAATATTTTTAGCGATTTTTTGTGCCGGTTTACGACCAAATAAGTTAAATAAAACCTTCATCACTGATTCTCCTATTTTCTGTCTTATTAAAAATAGTGAATATTAATTTTTTACAAATTTTGTGCACAATTTTACATAAATTAATACGCTTTTTCTAAAATTAAACAGTTTGAGTGATTATATATCAAATAGTTTGTGTAATCTTTGGCGTACATCGTCTTCATCAAGATCGTGAGTAATTTTATTCAAATCTATGGACATTTGATAGTAATTTGCGGCATCATTTATAAATCCCATAGCTTGGCTTGCTCTTGCTGCATTGAAATAGGCAAGTGTATAGCTTGGATTAAGCTCAATTGCTTCTTCAAAATATTCTAAGGCTTCTTCTGCGTCACCAAGTCCATCAAGGTAAATTATGCCAAGGTTATTATGAGCAAATTCATTTGCTGGATTTAGCTCTACTGCCTTGTGAAAGGATACCAGAGCCTCTTCTACATAATCCTTTTCCCAAAGTGCTATTCCTGCTTTTGAGTAACCTCTGAAATTTTCAGGATTTTGAGTAATTGCATCGCAGTAAGCTCTGATTGCACTATCCAAATCATATTCAGCCATGTGCACATCTCCAAGTGCGATGTGCAAATCATAATTGTTTGGATCTAAAATAAGCCCTGCTTGATAAGTAGAAACTGCAGCTTCAATATTACCTTTTACTTCAGCGTACAATGATCCAAGAGCATGGCAGACAATGGATGTCCATTCTGCGTCAGGGTTTATTGCAATGGCTTTTTTATAGTGCTCAATTGCATCATCATATAATTCAGCTTTGCTGTAAGCATAAGCAAGCGAATTGTTATAAAACGGATTTTCCGGATCCTTTTCAAGAGCTAATTTAAAAGCACTAACGGAATTTATTTTATCTTCTTTTCTAAGGTACAAGTGCCCAAGTTCGTAGTATATTTGAGCACTGTCAATATTGAATTCAAGCAATTTTTCATAACAGTCAATTGCTTCATCCGTGTTCTCAGGAAAATATGTCTGCAAAACTGTTGCGAGTTTTATTAGGACTTCTCTATTTAGGGCGTTAGCCTCAAGTACTTTTCTGTAGCAATCGACAGTTAAATCAAGCTCATTATTTTTAAGAGCCAAATCTCCCATTTTGTGGTAGAAGATTTCATTATGATTAGTATCCATAATCGCTTTTTTGTATATATTTTCAGCGGCAGGATACATTTTAAATGTTTCCATGAATTTTCCTACAGTATTGTATGTAAACACGGAAAAATCATCAGACAAATTCTTATATAACATTTTCATAGTTGGTCTGTCCCAGGCTAGCATCAGGCTACCTGATAAAAAATAATATAAGAAGTTGATATAATCACCAACAGATCCGCTTTGTGTGTTTATTTTTTGCAGAATGGTTTTAGATAGAACTAGTCTTGGTCGAGCAGATTTTAAGCGACAGGATTTTATAGCAGCTTTGAATTCTTTTTCTGCAGCTTTGTAGTCTTCAGCAAGTTGCATGAAAAATCCGGTGTATAAATGGGCATTCATGTTTTTCGGCGCCAATGTAACCGCAGTTTTGCACTGCTCAATAGCTGTGTCAACGCTTATCTGACCTTGTTCCCACATAAGACTTGCAAGCCTGTAATAGCTCTCTGGCAAAGAAGGATCTAATTTGACAGCATCAATATAATTCGTGATGGCTTCTTCCAAATCGTTGTGATGTTGTCTTATTAAATATCTTTCATGTGCTAATCTAGCTTTTTCTAGCGATTCTTTAGCTTTATTCTCCCTTTTTTCAGGAGATATCGAGTTTGTTAAAATCTGTTCTGACATTTGTGAGCTCCAAATAATATATTTGATTATGTTGTCGTGAATGATTTTTCAAACTTTATTATTTACACTAAATATCCTCTAAAAGTATTAGACGATTAGAGGAACAGTTGGGTAATTTTTGTTTCCAAATCTAAATTTTTGTATGATCTACCCCTTTTGCATCTTTTACAATGAACGGTCTGACAAAAGCCCAAGTTCCATAGGTAGAAAGTCCGAGACCTCCTATTTTCAATCCTTTGGATATAGCTTTAGGCTTGTTTATAAAATCTCCCAGTGTTATAAGTGCCGTACCAATCATGATTCCGAGATATCCTTTAAAAATCGTACGAGGTACGACTATTGTATCTGTCATATCTGCTGAGTTTTTAACGTTTGTATAGAACTTATCAAGAAAAGTGTTTCTTTCATCTTTTCTTGGAGGTTGATTATTTTTTACTTGCAAAAAATAATTTGATGTTATGTTATTTCCAATTTTTTCTATCATACTATTTATAAATCCATACAATTTTTTTTTTGCTAGTCGGGTATGTATTCAAAGGTATATTATTATAAAGTAATTAAAAAATGAAACATAGGAAATAATTATTTCACAATTATAAAATATTAACTTTTTTTTAATGTTTTAGCGATTAAAAGCACTTGATTAGTTTTTTTGTTCTTGATATAAAAGATATGTTAAAAGTTTTACAAAATAAGAAGGAGTAAAGACTTATGGTAAAAGTAGCTATTAACGGATTCGGAAGAATCGGAAGAAACACACTTAGAGCAGCAATCAGAGAAGGTATCTTTGATAAAATTGATTACGTTGCAATAAACGATCCAGGTTTAAAACCAGAAGATGCAGCTCGTATATTTAAGTATGATTCTGTAATGGGTAAATTTGACGGTACAGTAGAAGCTTACGAAGAAGGTATCATCGTAAACGGTAAGAAAATCAAATTCTTTGCAGAAAAAGATCCTGCTCAATTACCTTGGAAAGATTTAGGTGTAGAAGTTGTTGTTGAATCAACTGGTTTCTTCACAGACGCAGAAAAAGCAAAAGCTCATATCGCAGCTGGTGCTAAAAAAGTTATTATTTCTGCACCTGCTACAAACGAAGATAAAACAATCGTTTTGGGCGTTAACGATAAAGAATACGATCCTGAAAAACACAATGTAATTTCAATGGCATCTTGTACAACAAACTGTTTAGCTCCTGTAGCTAAAGTTATCGATGAAAAATTCGGTATTGTAAAAGGTTTGATGACAACAGTTCACTCATACACAGGTGACCAAAGAATTTTGGATGCAGGTCACAAAGATCCTCGTCGTGCTAGAGCTGGTGCTTTGAATATCGTTCCTACAAAAACAGGTGCTGCAAAAGCTGTAGCTCTTGTATTACCTCAATTAAAAGGTAAATTGGACGGTTTCGCTATGAGAGTTCCAACTCCTGACGTATCATTAGTAGATGTTGTATTTGAACTTTCAAAAGATGTAACTGTAGAAGAAGTTAACGCAGCATTAAAAGAAGGTGCTGACGGACATGTTCTTTGCTATACAGAAGAACCGCTTGTATCTTCTGATTACATCGGTACTTCTCAATCATCAACTGTTGACGCTTTATTAACTCGTGTAATGGGCGGAAACCAAGTTAAGATTATTTCTTGGTACGATAACGAAATGGGTTACTCAACTCGTTTAGCTGAAACTACATTGATGGTTGCTTCTAAATTATAATTAACTGTAGTTTAGACTCTCAAAAGTTTAAAAAGGCTTTCACAAAATTTGTGGAAGCCTTTTTATTGCTACTTTTTACTACAAAAATATACTTTAGTCTGACTGTCTAATATAGAATAGCACTGCTTTAAGCCCCCAAAAAATAGTTATAAAAGAGAATTATTCTTCTTTAAAAATAGGTAAAAATATATAAAAAAAGGAGGTCTTTTATGCGTTTTCTAAAAATCTTGACATATGTTTTAGTTCTCGTAGGGGCATTAAATTGGGGGCTAGTCGGGCTGTTTAATTTTAATTTAGTGTCAGCACTACTTGGAGATATGACATTTTTATCACGGACAGTCTATATTTTAGTTGGAATATCTGCAATTATATCCTTAATTACATCTTATAAAAATATTTCTGATGAATATTAGTTGGAATTTCCAAAAGACCGATGGTTAGTCGGTCTTTTGGGATAATTTATCAATTAATTGTGGAATAATTTCGAAAGCATCTCCGACGTATCCGATATCCGCGATATCAAATATAGGGGCGTTTTCATCGGTGTTAATGGCGATTATGCGTTTAGAGCTGTCCATTCCGACTGTATGTTGAATTGCGCCAGAAATACCACAAGCAATATATAGTTTTGGCGAAACAGTTTTTCCGGTCTGACCTATTTGCATCTTATGGTCAGCTAGTCCCATTTCTACAGCACCACGGCTGGCACCGACAGCACCATTAAGTGCCTTTGCTAAACTTTCAATAAGCTTAAATCCCTCGGCATTTTTCATTCCTTTGCCACCTGAAACAATTATTTCAGCACTGTCGAGATCATTTAGTTCATCTTCTAACCCTTTTATAAAATCTATTAACTCGACTTTAGGAGTAACAACAGAGGTTATGTTTTTGTAAATTATTTCAGTATTTCTAATAACATCCTGTTCTAAAGGCTTAAAAACACCTGGTCTTACAGTTGCCATTTGGGGATGATTTTTGCAAAGAATTGTCGCCATTAACTTACCGCCAAAAGTAGGTCTTGTAGCCGCAAGCATGCCTTTTTCGTTTATATCTAATTCAATGCAGTCAGCGGTGAGTCCTGTATGGAGTGAAGAAGATATCCTAGGTCCAAGATCACGACCTTGAGTGGTTGCTCCAATTAGAAAAATTTCAGGGTGTATTTCATTAACCAATTCTATAGCGCACGAGGAAAATAATTCTGTATTATAATTTCCAAAACGTTCATCTTCAAATGCGTATACTTTATCAAAACCGCATTTTACAAAACCTTCTTTAACTGTTTCGGTTTTTCCCTTGGAGGTAATAATAAGTGCAGAAATAATGGCATCATCAAGTTTTTGAGCTAATTCTTGAGCTTTTGCAGCAAGAGTGAAAAACACAGGATGTACGTAACCGCTTTTTGTGACTTCTGCATAGATTAAAATTTCTTTAGTCATTTAAAATACCATACTCCTTTAGTTTTTTACAAATTTCATCACATGAATTTATAAATGTGCATTCACCTTTTGATTCAGGTCTAAAAGCCTTGCTTACATAAGTAGGAGAGCCTTTTAATCCGACTTCACTCGGTTCAAGCCCGATATCTTCACTTGTGTAGGTTGTAATTTCTGCATCTTGGGCTTTTATTATTCCGTTTATCTTTGCTCGCGTGGGTTCATCGAAACCTTTAAGTACGCAGATTAAAGCTGGGAATTTAGCTTTTAATAGCTCAATGCCTTCTTCAATTTCTTTTTTTACAACAGCAAAATTTTCACTGCATTCAATAACCTCTTTGACATAAGTTACTTGAGGAATATTTAGGTTGTTGGCTATAGTCGGACCGGTTTGAGCCGTATCACCGTCAATTGCAAATTGTCCGCATATTATTAAATCAAAGTCTGCAAGTTTCGATTTGATAGCGCCTGCAATGGTTTTACCGGTAGCGTATGTGTCAGCGCCTGCGAATTTTCTGTCAGAAAGAAGAATTGCATCATCACAACCGATAGCGATAGCTTTTTTCAGCATATCCTTGGCCTGCTCAGGTCCCATAGTCAGCACGGTAACTTTTGCATTACAATCTTTTTTTAATTTAAGGGCAGCCTCTAGCGCGTATACATCATAAGGATTGATGATACTTTCTACGCCCTCACGTTGAATTGTATTATTTTCAGTCCATTTAATGTCAGTTGTGTCAGGGACTTGTTTTATGCAAACAACTATTTTCATCAAGTATTAATCTTTCTTTATTTCTTGCTGGCGCTGATTAGCTTCAAGTACGGCATTATAAGCTAGGACAAATACTGCGCATTTTTTTACGCCAGGCATATACCAAGCGCATCTTTCACCTGTGCATACCATATCAACATCAGATCCTACACTCATAAGTGGACAGTAGAGCAACTCTTTTTTATTTGTCATCAACCCCTCCTCACTAGCGTAGAGCTTCAGCCTGTTTTAAAAGGTTACAATTTTCACTGCGTTTTTTCTCTTGGTCTTTGTAAATGCGAGTTCTGTTGATAACTTCATCGAAATCAATTTTATGCGCATCAAAGTCAGGACCGTCAACGCAAGCAAATTTCACTTCACCACCAACAGTCACACGACAAGCACCACACATACCTGTACCGTCGACCATAATCGGGTTCATGCTTGCTTCAGTATAAATACCTTTATCGCGAGTTAAATCCGCCACTGCTCTCATCATTGGCATAGGTCCAACAGCTATAACATAGTCTACTTTTTCATTTTTAATAATTCTATCAAGTACGCCGGTTACAAAACCTTTTTCACCCAATGTACCGTCATCGGTTGTAATGAAAAGTTCAGTACATGCGTTTTTCATTTTGTCTTGCCAGAAAATTAAATCTTTATTTCTTGCACCCATAACCATGTAGACCTTGTTACCAGCTTCTTTAAAAGCCTTAGCAATTAGATAGCATGGCGCAGCACCATAACCACCAGCAAGGCAAACAACAGTACCGTAGTTTTTGATATGTGTCGGTTTTCCCAAAGGACCTACAATGTCAGCAATTTCATCGCCAGCATTAAGTGCTGCAAGTTTTTTTGTAGAATATCCGACAGCCATAAATACAAGAGTTAACTCACCTTTTGTCTTATCAACATCGGCGATAGTCAAAGGTACGCGTTCTCCGTTTTCATCAGCTCTGAATATTATAAACTGCCCTGCTTGTGCGTTTCTAACAACGTAAGGCGCATCAATTGTGATTTCGTATTGGTTTGGACAAATTTCCTTTTTTGATAAAATCTTATATCCCATTATTTCTCTCCTATTCTCTAATAATCACAGTGTACTACAAATCGGAAAATATGGGAAGAATTTTAACATTATTTTATACTACTTTTTACAATACCTTTTACAAAATCAAAACAGTTATCTAGAATAGCTTTGATGACGGAATCAGCATCAAGTGATTTTATATCAGAAAGATGTTTATCTTGTGTATATGCAATGTGCGAAATGAATTGCTTAGCTTCTTTAATCGGATCATGAGTAATTCCTTTTTTCTCTTCAAGCATAATATCAAGATAATCGTCAGGTTGTTCTCTGAATGCTGCAGCGATACGGGCTTTTGTCTGTTTGTATGGCGCATCATGCTTTGGGTATGTGATAAAGTTATAGGAGTTACAATTTTCACTGACAAAGTTTACCAAGGGGCTTGCATCTTCATTCGTTGCAACAAAAAGCTGGGTCTGCGGTGTGAAATCTTTTGGTAGAATGTATATACTGTTATACTGATTTAACGCGGTTGAGGCTGTGCTTTGATAATCAATTTTGAATTTGCCCTCAATATTATTTTCAATATTTTTTATTTTTTCCGGTGAACCTGAAATAACGTACATTCCGCTAAATTGAGTTCTACTATTAAAGTTTATTTTCATATTTTACCTTTCTAAAATATAGAAAGGTTGTAAAAAAAAAAATTGCTAATGTTATTTTAGATTATTGCTTAACTTCAAAAAATATGCTATACTTTACTTATGCAAATTACAGCCCGTGAAAAACAAAATAGTTTAAGGATGTTGACAGTAATAGCTGGCTCAAAACCTTTGTACCACGTG
>CALUVH010000009.1 GCA_944324175.1 Candidatus Gastranaerophilales bacterium
TTAAATACGACTCCCTTATATATTCTCTATTTGTCTGCTTGTTCAAGTTCATATTCTGATTATATCGTATTTTTTGATGCTCCGCAAGTGGGCAATAAAAATTTCATCCATCCACAGGAGAAAAAGCCCATTCGCTCAAGCAAATATAACTTTATTTTTCGTTACAATGTAAAAATTTCAGGCACTAAAAAGCCCCTTATTAGCAAGGGGCTTTTTGTAATCCTAGTAATCACCAACAGATGACTCATCCTCATCTCGAAGTGATGATAAATCATCCTTGCAGGTGACATCAAAACCGTCAGGTAACAAATCATCATCAGGCCATATTGTATCATCATCAAAACGACTCGCGTCAAGATTATACGCCGCTGTTAAATCAGAATTACTCAAATTTGCTTCTGATAAAATGCAACCCGCAAGATCTGAATCTGTAAAGTTACAGTATGTCATTTCTGCGTAACTACAATCAGCACCCGTTAATAGGCTTTCTGAAAAATCACATTCTAAAATTCTTGCTCTGGTAAAATCAACTGAAGTTAAATCAGCACCGGAAAAATTAGTTAGCGAAATACTACTATCCGCAAATGAACTTGAATTGAGATCTACATTACTAAAATCAATTTCATTCAATACGATTCCTGAAAAATCCACTTCACTAAGGTCTACTTCTTCCTGATCTATTTTCCATTCATTGAATCTTTCCGGGTGTTTCCTTAACAACTCGATTAATTCTTCTTTAGTATAATCAATCATAAATTCTCCTTAAAATTATCTTCAACTGCTAATTAAATCCATTTGCATCGCCAAAAGTGTTGCTTGAGTGCGACTTGTTACTTTTAATTTTTTGAATATGTTATTCAAGTGCGTCTTTACAGTAACCTCTTTTACAAACAACTTTTCAGCTATTTCTTTGTTACTCGCCCCTTGGGTAAGCATCTTTAATACTTCCAGTTCTCTTTGCGTGAGCGGATCTTTTTTTGAATTAACATCAAAACTCATATCTTTTGAACTCATCGGCTGTTGTCTTTTAGAACGTCTCAATACAGCTTCCATTCTCGCAAGTAAGTTCGGCAACATAAACGGTTTTGTTATGTAATCATCGGCACCGCTTCGCAAGTATGATACCATTTTTTCATCATCTGCAACTGCTGTCAACATTATTACGGGTAAATTTTTGGTATTTATATCTTTTCGAATAGCTTTTAAAGTCTCCCAGCCGTTCATATTAGGCATCATAACATCAAGTAAAACAATGTCAAATTTGTTAATGGAATTTGACAATACACTCAAAGCCTGAACTCCATCAGTCGCTACTTCTACGTTATAACCGTAAAAAGGCAGGGCATCTTTTAAATATTTTGAATTGTCATCAACCAGCAAAACATTTACCATTTGTTTTTTAATCCTTTGATTAAACAATCTTATTTTTCAAAGCCTTTAATGCAGCTTGAAGTCTGTCGTCTACTTCCAATTTTTGCAAGATGTTTGCAACGTGAGCCTTTGTTGTGTTTATACTTATGACCAAAATCTGAGCTATTTCCATGTTACTGTAACCCTCTGTCATCAGTTTTAATATCTGAGCTTCGCGGGTAGTTAAGTCATAATCTTTTTTTGCACTTCCATTATCTATAGATGGTACGTTTGATGTCGCTTTTAGCACAATATGAGCAACACTCGGATCAAACCAAGCTGCACCATCCGCTACTGACTGTACAACATGCACTAATCGTTTTGGATTAATTTCTTTTGAACAATACGCATTAGCTCCTGCACGCAAACTGTTTAACACCTCTTTTTCATCATTATGAGAGGTCAAAATTATCACTTTTACATCCTTATTAGAGGAACGGATTTGTCTTGTTGCTTCTATACCGTTCATTTTAGGTAGTCCTAAATCCATTATCACAACATCAATATGGTTGTTATTAAAAATTTCAATAGCATGCTCTGCTGAATCAGCTTCATAAATTGTATCAACGTAGTCCACACCTTCAAAAGTTGTCTTGAGTCCAAATCTCGTTAATTCATGATCTTCGACTATTAAAATATTTATTTTCATATATTAAGTTCCTCTTTAGCGGGTAAATATTCAGGGTTTAATATCAAACTCTTTTTAAAATTGTTTACTGCTTCATCTTGCAAGCCCTGATTTTTATTAATTAACCCTAAATAATAATAGTATCTAAAATCATTTTCGTCAATATATTTTGCAGTTGCAAGGTATACTTTTGCAGAGTCAAAATTTTGACGTTCGATTTCAACACGGGCCAGATCTATCCAGCCATCTTTACAGTTGTTATTAAGAGCTACACATTTTTTCAAATAGGCTAACTGTTTTGTCGCATCGCTAAGTGCGATATAATAATAAGCAGCATAAGAATTATTATAAGCCTTCAAAACCTTCGTAAAAATGTCCAACGCCTTGTCTTTTTTATCAAGTTTGTAATATGTCTTAGCTAATTTTATTGTATTATCAGGTGATGACTTATCTTTTGAGGCTTTTGAATAATAATCAAGCGCTTTTTTCAAATCGTTCTCCCTATATGCTAAATCACCCATAACCGATAGTGCAAATATTTCTCCGCCATCTATTTTAAGAGCTTTTGTAGCTGCATCCTGCGCTTTATCGTAATCCTTCATATCAAAGTAGACTCTTGAAAGTAATGAATACACTTGTGCATTCATTTTATTTTTATTACTTATCGCCCCTTGAAGCGTTCTCACTGCCTTCGTGTTTTCACCTTCGTAGTAATAATAAAAACCAAGGTGATAATTCTTCTGTGCTTCGTTTTTCTTTGTTTTGTATAAGATAAATTGCTCAAGAGAATTAACTTTTCTGGTAAATTCAGTTGAATATAGTGGTTGTTGTTTTATATAAGCCACGATTTTTAACGCATCTTGAGGTTTTTTCCCTTGTGAAATAATTTCAGCTTGAAGTTTTTTATAATTCAGATTTTTGTCATTCATTGACACAGCAATATCTATATATGTTTTAGCGTTTTCAATATCCCCTGATTTTAAAAGTCCGAGTGCAACAACATAATTCGCATAATCTGAATTTTTCAAAAGAGTTGTATTTTTTATCAATTCTGTAGATGCCTCGCGACTTTGGGCATTATATACGATATTTGAATACATTTCTCCCAGATAAATTTCATCATCGGAACGTAGTTTTTTACTCGGAAAATAATAACGCTTGACATCTTCTACTATAATATCCGTGACTTCCTTATCTTGCATTTTTGACATAGCCAATTCTGATAAGTTGAAAAAACCTAAATCAGCCATACGCTCCGCCATTTGCATGTATGCATAATCATTTTTCGGGGTAGTCTCAATTAAAACTCTAAAGTCAGCGTATGAAGACTTTACATTACTTTGGATAAATCTATCAAGTGCTATGGCGTATTGATTTTTTACATCATTTTTAGACAAAGTAGCACGTTTGGGTGGAATACCAATAAGGTTTTTTGGGGTTAAATCCAACATATCAACAGGGTTTACCGGCTGGATTTGCATAGGTAAATCCAAAGCCATAGCAGGTATTCCAACTGCTATCAGTATTGATATTAATGCTAGCTTTGTCCCTGTTTTTATCAATTTCTAACCCTCGTTACTTATTACATTCCCTGAATAGTAATAATTAAACAATTCAAGTATATGTTTTTGCTCATTTGTTACATTTTCATTATTGATAAAATTATATATATCATCAAGATTATAATTTCTCAAAAGCTCCTGATCTTCTTGTTTTAGACTGTTATGATTTTCAGTCAAAAATACTTTAATTATTTTATCCAAAGAAATTTTCAAAAACACATCTACAATATTTTTATCAAAATGAGTACCGCTATCTTTTTTTAGAATACTAATAACATTTCCTATAGGCATTTTGTCACGATAGTGTCTTCGAGATGTAATTGCGTCAAATACGTCAGAAACAGCCAATATTCTACCACCATATGGGATGTCCTCACCTTTCAGGTGCCTATAATAACCTGAACCATCATATTTTTCATGATGAGAGCAGGCTATTTCTGTTATCATTCTGAAACCTTCAGTCATGTTTATTTTTTCTAAGATATTGTGAGTAATTTTCACATGCTCTTGAATATGTTTGTATTCTTCATCGGTTAACTTACCCTCTTTTTGTAAGACTGAATCTCTTATCCCTATTTTGCCGATATCATGTAGTATTGCAGCCTTTTCAATTATTTCTTTATCTTTTTCATCTAATCCCAATTCTTCAACAATGAGCATAGAATATAATTTAACTCTTGTAGAATGACCTGCTGTAATCTTATCACGGGCATCAATAGATGTTGCAAGAGTATCTATAAAACTTTCAAATAGTTGCTTTTGTTCTTTGTACAATTCCTTTTGTTGTTCAAACAGTTGAGCATTTTCAAGTGCTATACTTGCACTACCACCGATTGCAACGAGCAAATCTTCATCATTTTTGGTGAATACACCATCAATCTTATTCAACACCTGAAAAGCACCTATTATTTCCTGATTATTATTTTTTATTGGCATGCATAAAATTGTCTTTGTTCTATAGCCGGTTTCTTTATCAACTTCAGGATTAAAACGAGGATCAGCATAAGCCTCTTCAATATTTATGGATTCACCAGTTTTCACCACATAGCCAGCTAACCCTTTGTCTGCAGGAAAACGTATTTCTGTATCATCCAAGCCTAATGCAACTTTTGACCAAAGCTCATCCTTTTCTTTATCCCAAATAAAAACAGTACAACGATCTGCCTGAATAGCGTTTTTCGTCTCCTCAGCTATCACCTTCAACAAAACATTAATATCGGTCAAAGCTGTAATTGAACGACCAATTTTTACAAGTGACACCAACGGATCACTTTTCATTGGCATTGAATATTCCATTCCATTATTAATTTGACGTATCCTTAAATTAACCTCTGATACAAAATTATATTCATCATTTTTGCTAAACGTTTCCTGCGCATTATTGTAATGTCGCAATGCCACAGAATTATTACCTTCTACAAAGTTAATTGTACCGAGTGCGTACTGATAAAATGCGTATGCCGTATCACTTTTTGAAAATTCTGCCATACAAGCACCATCATTAACTAATGATAAAGCTTCATTGTAATAATTCTTATCATTTAAATATTTGCACATCCCTTCCATGCACAAACATATTGAAATATACTCACTTAACGTAGAATTTTTCAATTTTGCCATTGCTTGAGAAAATTTTTCATAAGCCCCTACATAATCCTTTTCACAAAGCGCTGAAATAGCCTGTAAAATTATTTCTTTGGCTTCGTTTCTTAATTCCAATTCGCCATTAACTGCTTGTTCCATTGAATATCCTTTTTGATAAATTAACCTACATATATTTTTATTGTATTATACTATAGATAATAAAACAAAGTCTATTTGATGTAGATTATAAATTAAATTTAAAAAAAAGGGGAAATATGAAAAAAATCACTATATTAATTCCTGTGTATAATGAAGTGAATACGCTAATGGAAATGCTCAAAAAAGTTGAACAGACAAATTTTTGCAATTTAGAAAAAGAGATAATCTTGATTGATGACTGCTCAACAGATGGAACAAAAGAACTATATCCTAATATTTCCCATAAAATTCTCTACCATAACCATAATCAAGGTAAGGGCGCAGCACTTAGAACTGGACTTACAGAAGCAACTGGTGATATTATAGTCATACAAGATGCTGACTTAGAATATGAGCCTGAAGATTATGAACCTTTGATAAAATTAATACTGGAAGACAAGGCTGATGTGTGCTATGGAACAAGACTTTCAGGAGGTAAGCCTTCTCGCTCGTTTATGTTTACACACCTGCTTGGAAACAAATTTTTATCCCTCCTTACAAACATACTGTATGGTTCAACATTAACTGACATGGAAACTTGTTATAAGGCATTCAGAGCAGATTTTATCAAAGATATAAAAATAAGATCCAACAGATTCGACTTTGAACCTGAAATTACGGCAAAAGTTTTAAAAAAACACGCAAGATTATATGAATTACCAGTGTCATACTACGGTAGAGAATTCAGTGAAGGGAAAAAAATAACTTGGAAAGATGGTATATTCGCTATCATTGCATTAATAAAGTATCGATTTATTGATTAAAATTCTATTTCAAATTTGATACAAACGAATGAAATTGGCTATTTTTTGTTGACATAATCCAAAATATAAACTAATATTCTTTTATAGGAAATATGGGAGAGTAAAAATGTCAGATAATTTTGATACAATAAAATGTCCTGCTTGCCAAAAAGAAATGAAAAAAATATTTATACCAAGTGAAGGTATTAATGTGGATATTTGCTTAGATGGATGTGGCGGAATTTACTTTGATAACAGAGAATTCAAATATTTTGACGAGCAACATGAAAACATTGATGAAATTATAAAAGCTGTAGAAGGTAAAACTTTTGAAAAAACTGACGAAACGCTTCCTCGTACTTGCCCTGTATGTGGTGCAAGAATGGTCAAAAACTTCGCAAGCGTGAAAAAGGAAGTTCAAATAGATGAATGCTATGCTTGTGGTGGTAAATTTTTGGATCACGGAGAATTAAGCAAAATTCGTGCCCAATACAAAACTGAAGAAGAGCGAACTGCCGATTCTATGAAACTTTTATATGATACCGTCGGTATAAAATTAAAAGCATTAGACGCTGAAAGAGAAGAACTGGCAAGAAAACGCTCACCTTTGAAAAAATTATTTGATCATTTGGTCGGTATGGATTCAAAAATATAATTTTTATAAAAATTATTTAACATATTTGCTAATCATTTTTTTTTAATTTATCATGCACTTATGCTAGAAGTTATAAAGAAAAAATATAATCAAATCACAATACTTGATAAATATATATTAAGACAGATTATTGAGATGTTTATAATGGGTGTGTGCGTGTTTACGTCAATAATTTTTGCCTCAGACACATTCATCACTCTTATTAAACAAATTTCCATGTTCGGAATACCTTTTAAAGTCGCACTCATGATGATTATTTTAAATTTGCCATCAGTAATCGTCATGACAATTCCTATGGGAGTATTACTTGCGACTGTAATGACTTTGAACAGATTGAGTTTAGCTTCAGAAATTACAGTAATGCGAGCATGTGGCATCGGACTCAATCGCATTGCAAAACCAATTTTTATATTCGCAATAGTGATGTCCGTATTCAGTTTTGTCATAAATGAAAGCGTTGTACCTGTTATGACAAAACAATCAAAAGACCTTGCTCTATGGTCACTCGGACAAAAAAATATCCCTGAAGGAAAACAAAATTTTGTATTCAAAGAAACCAATGAATTTGGACAACTTAAAAGATTATTTTATGTAGGCTACTGCGAAGACAAAATTCTATACAACATTACTGTACTTGACACTAACGATGACAACACAATTCAAGTACTACAGGCAGACGAAGGTAAGACATCTCCTGAAGGATGGGATTTTGAAAAAGGTGCAGTCTACACAATTGGCGACAAGGGAAAAGTTTTGAATACGACTCTTTTTGATAATTCAACCGTTAAATTTGGAGTAGATTTATCAAAAGAATTAAATAAAAACGTCGCAAAAGAAATGAATTTTTCAAAGTTAATAAAATATATAAAACATAATCAGCTGGATCAAGATAAAAAGAATGAAATTGTAATTGAATTATTCGACAAAATTGCACTTCCTCTTACGACTTTAGCATTAGTTTTAATCGGGGTGCCGCTAGCAATCACTCCTCCTAGAGTTAGATATAATCGAGGCTTTTTGTTTAGTATTTTGATTATTTTTGCATATTATTTGATAAGAGCACTTTCAATATCATTTGGTGAAGCCGGTGCATTACATCCATTCTTGGCAGCATGGATGCCTAACATTATACTAACAGCATTAGGAACACTTCTGTATTACAAAAAAGTATTTACTATAGAATAAAATATGCTTGATATTGAACTTTTTTTATCATAGACTTATCTTAAAGACTAGCTAAGGAGATAATATGAACGAGCTTTTAAAAAAATCGGCTACAGAACAAAGTAAAGCCTTAAAAAATAAAGAAGTTTCCGCTGTAGAGTTAACAACTGCAGCATTAGAAAGAATTAATAAATTAGATGAAAAACTTGGAGCTTTCAACTCTTTAACTCAAGATACAGCACTTGAGACAGCCAAAAAAGTTGATGAAAAAATAGCACACAACGAAGAATTACCACTTTTAGCAGGTATCCCGCTTGCACTAAAAGATAACATGAATTTGATAGGTTCAAAAACTACGGCTTCAAGCAAAATTCTTGAAAACTTCGTATCACCGTTTAACGCGACCATTACTGATAAATTGTTAGGGAATCTGGTACCGATTTTAGGTAAAGCTAATTTAGACGAGTTTGCAATGGGTTCATCAAATGAAAACTCAGCTTTTAAAAAAGTTCATAATCCTTGGGATTTGAACAAAGTACCGGGAGGCTCATCAGGAGGTTCAGCAGCGAGCGTTGCATCTTGTGAAGTCACACTGTCTTTAGGCTCAGATACGGGTGGTTCAATTCGTCTACCTGCATCGTTTTGCGGAATTGTAGGTATGAAACCGACATATGGACGTGTTTCTCGTTATGGTCTTATCGCATTTGCATCATCTTTGGACCAGATTGGTCCTTTTGCAAGAACAGTAGAAGATGCAGCTAACCTTTTAGAAGTTATTTCAGGACATGATCCAAAAGACAGCACCTCTTTAAACTTGCCTGTTGAGCATTATGCTCAAAATTTAAACAACGACATAAAGGGTATGAAAGTCGGTATAATAAAAGAATTAATGAGTGAAGGGCTTTCTGAAGATGTTCAAAAAGCTATGGAAAAAGCTATTGAGGATTACAAAAAATTGGGCTGTGAAATTGTAGAAATTTCTTTGCCTAATTTAAAATATTCAATCGGAATATACTACATCCTGGCAACTGCAGAATGCTCATCAAACTTAGCAAGATTTGACGGTGTAAGATACGGCTATAGGACAGCTGATGCTAAAAATCTTCTCGAAATGTACACAAAAACACGTGCAGAAGGTTTCGGACCGGAGGTAAAGCGTCGTATAATGCTTGGAACATACGCTTTATCATCAGGATATTACGACGCATACTACAAAAAGGCACAACAAATGCGTGCACTTGTTACAAAAGATTTCATAGAAGCATTTAAAAAAGCTGATATATTGATTTCTCCGACCTGTCCGAATACAGCATTTGAATTGGGAGCAAAAGCATCAGATCCGTTAGCTATGTATTTGACAGATATTGCAACTATTTCAGCGAACTTAGCAGGTATCCCCGGAATGAGTGTTCCTGCGGGATTTGACAAAGATGGTATGCCGATTGGCTTACAAATTCTTGCACCGCAACTGCAGGAGAGTCGCTTATTTAATGCGGCACACAAATTTGAAAGAGCTAATGACTATTATTTGAAATTGGCTAATATCTAGTTTTTCGGCGGGCGAATTTTTCCCCGCCTTTTTAACAGGTCTTAATCCGGGAGTTTGGAGGTGTATATAAATGACAATAAATACCGAATATCTTGAAAGATGTATCGAAACACTTAAAAAATCTTATACCCTTATCAAAACAGTTGATGAAGGTTCTATTGATTATGAAATGTATCGTAATTCTCTTGTTAAAAGTTTTGAAATAACTCTAGAGCAAAGCGGAAAACTCTTAAAAAAGAAATTAATTCCTTATTTTGCAACCAAAAAAGCTGTTGATATGCTGACATTTAAAGATATATTTAGAGAAGCACACAAACATTCTTTACTAAATCAATATGAGGTTGAACGCTGGTTTAAATATCGTGATAACAGAAATAATACAGCACATGATTATGGTAAAGCCTTTGCTGAAGAAACGTTACTTTTAATGGAAGATTTTTTTAAGGATGTTTACCACTTAAAGGAAATAATCCAAAATGGATAGACTTTTTATTGAGCCAGAATATTTAAATATGTTGATAGATATTTTTAACAAATATTGTCCCAAAGCTGAAATTTGGGCTTACGGCAGTAGAATCAAAGGCGAAGCCCACAGTGGAAGCGATTTGGATTTAGTCATAAAAGATTTCGGTGATGAGAATCTTTATCTTTTTGAACTGAAAGAATTATTGTCTCAAAGCAATATTCCCTTTATCGTAGATATTCACGAATTTAACAAACTCCCGAACTCATTTCAAGATGAGATAAAAAAAGATTATATTGTTATTTTTTAAAGGATAAGAGAAACAATAATTTACAGCCTTTATTTATAGTAATTATTAATATCCTGAATAATTTGCTGATGTTCATATGCAAGAATTGCGGCCACTTCCAAATTTCCCTGCGCTCTTGCCAGTTGTACCTGTCTTAACTTTAAATTCGCATTGCGTTTTAAGTCCGCCAAACTTTTAGGCTGCTTAATTTGGCTTTTTAAATATTCCTGAGTTTTATCGTAGTTTTGATTTGGAATATTATTACCTGCTTGAATACCATTCATCCAAAATTATCCCCTACGCCATCATTTTCTTTTTATCTATATCAAAAATACTCTTTTCCATTGGAATAATTGAAGGAAAATTTTCTTTTTTGTTGTTGTTATTTTTTTCTTCATTCTTTATGCCTGTTGCATCAGCAACTTGCGCACGCATATTATCATTTTTTATAGAATTTACAAATGATTTTCCTTCTTTTTCAGCAGCAAAAACTGACAAATTTTTATCATTTAAAGCAGCTAATCTCGCTAAATCTACAGTATCACTTTTTTTATAATCAGACTTTCCTGTCAAAATTTTTATCTTGGCCGGAGGAAAATTCGGGTCATACTGAAATAAATCTCTTACTGTAATACTCATAATAAACTCCTTTCTTTAAGTCCTTATATTTAAATAAAAACCAGAATGGACAAATTATTTACAGCTCACCCTCCTATCCTATCCTATCCTATCCTATCCTATGAGAGAGTATGACAGGTTTTCAGACTATTTTAAACTCATCTTTACAATTTATTACATACAAAAAAAACGAACCTGAATTTATATCAAGTTCGTTTTTTATTTTTAGATTTTTGAATTATTCTTTAGTATATTCTGCGTCAATTACATCATCATCTTTGTTATCGGTTGAAGATGATGTGCTTTCGCTATTTGCAGATTGAGCAGCGTCTTCTTTTTGAACAGCTTCATAAGCTTTTTGAGAAATACTAAACATGGTTTGTTGTAATTCTTCTGACAATTTTTTCAATTCATCAGTAGGTTTGTTTTCATCAATAGCTTTTTGTAAAGCTTCTTTCTGTTCATCAAGTTTTTTCTTATCAGCTTCATCAATTTTACCTTCAAAATCTTTTACAATTCTTTCAGCAGAACCGATCAAGCTTGCAGCGTTGTTTTTGACTTCAGCTTCTTCTTTTTTCTTTTTATCTTCAGCAGCATTAGCTTCAGCTTCTTTAACCATTTTGTCGATATCTGCTTCTGACAAGTTAGAAGAGTTAGTAATTGTTATTTTTTGTTCTTTATTAGTTGCCTTATCCTTAGCAGAAACATTTACAATACCGTTAGCATCAATATCGAACGTGACTTCGATTTGAGGCAAGCCTCTCATTGCAGGAGGAATACCATCAAGTCTAAACATTCCTAAAGATTTGTTATCCTTAGCCATAGGTCTTTCACCTTGCAATACATGGATATCAACTGCAGTTTGATTGTTCTCAGCGGTTGAGAATACTTGAGATTTAGAAACAGGAATAGTTGTGTTTCTAGGAACCAAAGGAGTCATTACACCACCAAGAGTTTCAATACCCAATGTCAAAGGAGTAACGTCTAACAATACGATATCTTTAACTTCACCAGCCAATACACCTGCTTGAACTGCTGCACCGACAGCAACTACTTCATCAGGGTTAACTGATTGGTTAGGTTCTTTACCTGTATATTCTTTTACCAACTGCTGAACAGCAGGTATTCTTGAAGAACCGCCGACTAATACTACTTCGTTGATATCTGCCTTAGTTACACCAGCATCTTTAAGTGCGTTCTCAACCGGTGTTTTACATCTGTTTAATAAATCACGACTTAAATCTTCGAACTTAGCTCTTGTTAAATTCAAATCCAAATGTTTAGGACCGTTAGCATCAGCAGTAATGAAAGGCAAATTGATGTTCGTTTCCATAACAGAAGATAATTCACATTTTGCTTTTTCAGCAGCTTCTTTTACACGTTGCATAGCTTGCTTATCATTACGAAGATCAATTCCTTCTTGTTTTTTAAACTCATCGCACATCCAATCCATAATCTTTTGGTCAAAGTCATCACCACCTAAGTGAGTATCACCTGATGTAGAAAGTACTTCATGAACCCCGTCACCGATTTCCAAAATAGATACATCGAATGTACCACCACCTAAGTCAAATACCAAAACTTTTTCTGGTTTTTCTTTTTCTAGCCCATAAGCTAAAGCTGCAGCAGTCGGCTCGTTGACAATACGTAATACATCCAATCCTGCAATTTTACCAGCATCTTTTGTCGCTTGTCTTTGAGCATCATTAAAGTATGCTGGAACTGTGATAACGGCAGATGTAACTTTTTCACCCAAATATGCACTTGCATCATCAGCTAATTTTCTTAAAATCATAGCTGAAATTTCTTGCGGTGTATACTCCTTACCATCAATACTTACTTTGTAATCGTCACCCATATGTCTTTTGATAGATGCGATAGTCTTATCAGGGTTCAAAATAGCCTGACGCTTTGCAAGTTGACCGACCAATCTTTCGCCGTTTTTAGAAAAACCGACAATAGAAGGAGTCGTACGGGATCCTTCAGCGTTCGCAATAACAGTCGGTTTACCACCTTCCATGACCGCTACAACTGAGTTTGTAGTACCTAAGTCAATACCAATAGTTTTTGCCATAATTTTTATCTCCTTTACTCAAATTAATTTGCATTAATCTTTAATCTATATATTTGTTATAACACTGATTCTTTAAAAACTTAAAAAAATAAACAAAAAATTAATATTTCAAAAATATACACATAACCCCTGATAAATAAAGTTACTTTTTATAAATAAATAGCAAAATGATTATCTTTGTGCTATAATCATTACATAGGGTATTATTGACTTGGAAAAAGGAGAAGATTTTGGCTCAACAAAACATGTTTGAAGACGGTAAAATTATTCCCGTTAATATAAGAGAAGAAATGAAACGCTCATATATAGATTATGCTATGAGCGTAATTGTAGGTCGTGCATTACCTGACGTAAGGGATGGTCTAAAGCCTGTACACAGACGTATATTATACGCAATGAACGAACTAGGTATGGCACCTGATAAACCATTTAAGAAATGCGCACGTATCGTAGGTGAAGTACTTGGTAAATATCACCCTCACGGTGATACAGCGGTATATGAAGCTTTGGTACGTATGGCTCAAGATTTTTCGACTCGATACTTAACCGTAGATGGACATGGTAACTTCGGGTCAGTGGACGGTGATGGAGCTGCTGCAATGCGTTATACAGAAGCAAGAATGAATAAAATCACACCGTCAATGCTTGCAGACATCGACTGTGAGACCGTAGAATTTGTACCGAACTTTGACGGTTCACTACAAGAACCTTCCGTACTACCGGTAAGATTACCAATGCTATTGCTTAACGGTGTTTCAGGGATTGCCGTAGGTATGGCAACAAATATTCCACCTCACAACTTAGGAGAAATTGTTGACGGTACAATAGCTCTGATAGAAAATCCTAACATAACAGTTGCGGAACTAATGGAATACATTAAAGGACCTGATTTTCCAACCGCTGCCACAATCATTGGCTTAAACGACATAAGACAAGCTTATGAAACAGGTCGCGGTTCAATAAAAATGCAAGCAGTAGCAGGCTTTGAAGAAATTGCAGGCGGTGGCGGACGTCAATCACGTACTGCAATTGTAGTTACTGAAATTCCTTATCAAGTAAACAAAGCCATGCTTATAGAAAAAATAGCAGAACTTGTTAAAGACCAAAGAATTAACGGAATTTCAGATATTCGTGATGAATCCGATAGAGAGGGTATGCGAATAGTTATTGAGCTTAAACGTGACGCAAAACCTGATGTTGTAAAAAACAACTTATTTAAATATACACAACTTTCTACCACTTTTGGCGTAAATATGCTTGCACTTTGCGGTAAACAACCACGATTACTTAATTTACATCAAGTACTAAGTGAGTTTGTTGAACACAGAGTAGAAATTGTCACACGAAGAACTATTTTCTTCCTTAAAAAAGCGAAAATTCGTGCTCACATATTGGCAGGTTTAATAATAGCACTGGGCTCAATCGATGAAGTAATTGAGTTGATTAAAAACTCAAAAACAACCGATGAAGCAAGAGTAGGGCTGATGTCCCGCTTTGGACTTGATGCTGACCAGTCTAATGCGATATTGGAAATGCAATTACGCAGATTAACAGGCTTAGAGCAAGACAAAGTCAAAGCTGAATATGATGAATTGATAAAGAAAATCGCAGAATACGAGGAAATTCTTGCAAGCAGACAAAAAATTCTTGACATCATCAAAAAAGAACTTCTTGAAGATAAAGAAAAATATGGCGATGATAGAAAAACTCAAATTTTACCTGATCAGGGCGAAGTAACAATAGAAGATTTAACTCCAAATACACCTATGGCCGTATTTATAACTCACCAAGGTTATTTGAAACGTATTTCACTTGACACTTTCGAGCGTCAAAACCGTGCAACAAGAGGTAAATCAGGCATTAAAACAAAAGAAGATGATGACATTCAACATTTCTTTACTGCAATGATGCATGACAAAGTTTTATTCTTCTCTTCTAAAGGTACGGTATATAGCTTGAGCGTATATGACTTCCCTGAAGGCGGACGTCAAGCTAAAGGATTACCAATAATAAATGTATTACCGATAGATCAAGATGAAAGAATTACAGCTGTTGTCCCTGTAAGTACATTCTCTCATGATTTGAATTTAATCATGCTTACAAAACAAGGTTCTATCAAACGTATTGAACTTGATAACTTTGCAAACATAAGAAGAAATGGAATAATAGCTATAGGACTTTCTGAAGGCGATGAATTAAATTGGGTGAAACTTGCTAATGCGCACGATGAAATAATAATCGGTACATCTTGCGGTATGGCAATAAGATTCCCAATCGAAGACTTACGTCCGCTTGGAAGAAGTGCAAAAGGTGTGACATCCATGAAACTTCGCACAGGGGATGAAATTGTCGGATGCGACATCGTACCTAGAGATTACGATGCAGATTTACTTGTAGTTACTTCAGACGGTTTCGGTAAACGTACCAAAATCTCTGAATTTAGAACTCAAAACAGAGGCGGTATCGGACTTATCGCAACAAAATTCAAATCAAGCGCATCGAGACTCGTTGCCTTAACCATAGTCAAAGAATCCGACGACATTATGATGGTGACAGCAAATGGAGTTGTTACAAGACTTAATGCCGGTTCTATCTCACGTCAGGGTAGACCTGCAACAGGCGTTAGAGCCCAAAATCTCATGGATAATGATTCTGTTGTATCTGTAAATAAAATTATTAACCCTGATGAAGATGAACAAATCGTTAAAGATGTACAAGCAATGGATACTCAAGAAAAAGAACTGAACATATCACAGACAAGCTTGCTAGATAGCGAAAATTAGTAAGTAAAACAACTGATAAATTATAAAAAAGCTCCTAAATTAGGAGCTTTTTTATTGCGATTTGTAATGTAAAGAAATTGTAACATTAAACAATTAAAAAAGGCAATTTTCTCGCAGATATATATTTTATATATATGTAAGTAATAACAAGAGAGAAGAGAGAACAATCATGACAGCTAATTCATTTGGAACAGTAACAAGAAGAAGAAAACCGGTAGCAAAAGAATTTAATATTGAAGATATAAAATACTTAGAAAAAAAAGATAGAAGAATGCGTTTTAACAATGCACAAGATCCTATCTATTACGTGTTTGAATGCATTGAAAACCGTCCTATAAAGACATTAGCAAAAGAATTTGTAAGAGATTCATTCTTTGAAATAGCAAGTTTCGTAACAAAAGTTGTAAGATAAGTTGGAAAATCATAAGGAAATTAGGAACATAGGAATAAAAGATGACTGGAATGTCATCTTTTTTTATTCACAAGATCCGACGCACCAGAATAAACGGAGTAGGTGGAGCGTCGGATCCAAAGCCCGCAGAGACTATATAAAAGCAGGCTTTTACAAAGTCTTATAGAAAAATAGCCGTTTGCACGGCTGAACTCATATTGGTAAAAGGTTAGTGTGTAGGAGAAAATAAAGAAAAAGAAAATGGTTTATACTACATGTATGCCACTCTTGTATATATCTATAACATATACAATACATATATTTTACAATTCTTAATGTTTTTATAAACATAAAGTTTTTTATTGGAAAATACTTTCTAATTTAAAATACACAAACAATTCTCCCTTGTATAATTTCAAATCATAAAACTACACTTAAATAATTCAAAATTTTAGCTTTGTATAAAAACAACTTTGTGGTAAAATCAGTCTATATATAGAAATGTATGATGAGGAATGGTTGAATGCATGAATTGCTTATGAGGATGAATGATTTATTCCAAAGTCTTGGAGTACAGGGGCTTGCTTTGAATTCATTTATAGAAAGTTTTTTTTTAGTACCTCCTCCTGATTTTCTTTTGATTACCATGGATTTGGCAAAACCTCAAAAGGCTTTGTATTATGCAACTGTATGCACGGTTGCGTCGTTATTTGGTGGTATGGTAGGATATGCGCTCGGATATTGGGGTGGCAGACCTGTTTTTAACTTTCTATTCAGGAATAAACATGAACAGTTTGCAGGCGTTGAAAAACTCTACAACGAATATGGCTCTTTGGCAGTATTTTTCTCTGCATTTACGCCTATCCCTTATAAAATTTTCACCATAGCAAGTGGAATTTTAGGGATGAATTTTATAAAATTTTGTATTGCGAGCTTTTTCGGTCGCGGTCTCAGATTTTTCATCGTAAGTATTGTACTTATGTTGTTTGGAGAAACAATTAAACATTACATTGAATGGGTTATTCTCGGAGTAACGCTGGTCATTATTGCGTTTTTTGTTGTACTATATAAAAAACGTCATTTTCTTAAAAAATAAATTCATATGATTGAATTATATATTTAATTATTGATTTAATGTATAATATCATTAAATAACTAACTAGAGGGAAGTTCATATGAATAAGAAAATCATTTTATTATTATCAGCAATACTTACATTATCCACTGTAGCTTGTTTTGCAAACAATCTTGAACCGTTGGATTTCAGTAAGGATAGTACATCTAGTAAAAAAGAGACAAAACAAAGTGCCAGTGGCTTTGGTTCATCATTAGACACAAAAACTCAATACTATAAAAATCCGTCACTACATAATGCCATTTCAAAATTCAAAAAAGCTAATTATTCAGGTTGCTTGCAAGAGCTTTTTTCATATGTGCAGCTAAAACCTAATGACGCTGTTGCATATTATTACATGGCAATGGCTTTCACAAAAATCGGTGACAGTAATGCTGCGGTAAAGGCTTATGATAGAGTAATTAATCTGTCAAAAGATCCTACACTTTCTGAATATGCAACCAAAGGTAAAGATTGTTTAACCAACGGACCAACTTGTCAAGCTGAAGGCGCAGAGGGCAGCTCAAAATCGACTACGGCCTCTACAGCTCCTAAAAAAGAAGAAAAAACAGAACTGTCTAAAGAAGAACAACTAGAACAGTTTATCAAATCACCTTATGGTAACGGGCTTTCTCCAGAGTTAGAAAAACAAATTAAGGAAGAAAAGCTAAAACGTATACAAGAAACAATTAACAAAAAAGATAAGCTGGAAAATCAAGATATTGAAAGGATTAGAAAATTTGATATTGAAAACTCTTCTGAGCTTAAAATAAACGAAAAAATTGCTAAGACTGAACCTGATGATAGGGAAATTTTAAAAGCAATAAAAACTTTGCGTGATGCCGGTATGAATGTTTCAGTACAAGCAGTTCCGTCAAAGTCTAATTCTTCTGGTTCAGGTGCGGTGACTGGAGCAACTACATCTGATGCATTATCATCAGATACAGTTAAGATGCCTCAACAAGATACACAGCAACCAATAAATCCTGCGGCTGCAATGGCTGGTGGATATATTGATCCTCAAATGGCTCAAATGAGCATGATGTTAGGCAATAATAACAATAACAATAATGGTATGATGAATATGTTACCTTTTTTGATGCAACAGCAACAAAGTGGTCAAAATATTGATCCACAAGTCATGCAAGCGATTATGATGCAACAGATGATGCCTTCCATGGATTTTGGACTAGGTAATAATAACAACAACTAAAAAAATATGAAATTAGATTATGATAAAGCAAAAGAAAACTTTTTGGCATCTCAATTTGAGGGGTGTCAAAAGTTTTTTGCAGAGCACGGTTGTTTTTTAGAACTTGCTTACTATGAAATTATTTCAGATAATTTGCCTCATGCTAAAGAATTATTTAACAAAATAAAAGAAATTGATATAAGAGCAGACTGGGGATTGTATTTAATCTCAATGATTGAATTGAAAGTTTCACGTTACCCTACCTATTTTGAATTACGTAATTTTTTAGAAATTGATTTAAACATACTTATAAAAAATGGTAAAGGTCAGTACGTGCAAAATATTCTCGGGTATTCTGAATTTATGAGTCAGATTAATCCTGAAGTGTATAAGTTTATTGGGCGAGTCTTTTATAACAACGGACTTAAAGAAGAAGGAATGTATGTCTTTGAAAAAGCTAAGGAAATTTTTTATCAAGATCCTGAACTACATTATCTTATCGCTTTAGCATACAAAGAAAAGGGAGATAACCAAAAGGCTTTGCACTATGCAAAGACCTGTCAAGAGATACTACCAGAATACTGTCCTGCTGTTATGTTAGAAAAAACGTTACAATCCGTTGAACAAAATTAGTGTTTATGCTACACTTGTCGTGCTTAGTTAGAATAGACAGGAGACAAGTATGATTATTGTAATGGAGCGCAACGCTACCGAAGACAACATAAAAAAAGTTACTGGAGTATTGCAGGAGCACGGTTTCAAGTACATGATTAACCGAGGTGAAATTCACACTGTAATTGACGCATTTGGAGATAAAACAACTCTCACCCCAGGTAGATTATCGGCATTTGAAGGTGTAAAAGAGATTAAAGTAATTCGTGAACCTTTCAGACTAGCTTCTAGAGACAGACAACAAGATGACACTGTAATAGAATTTTCAAACGGAGTAAAAATTGGAGGAGGGAATCGTCCGGTAGCAATGGTCGGACCTTGCTCTGTCGAAAAGGATTATGACGGACTTTTACAAGTAGCTGTAGCAGCAAAAGAGATGGGGTGTGAATTTTTGCGTGGAGGTGCATTCAAACCTCGCACATCACCTTATGATTTTCAAGGTTATGAAGAGCAAGCGCTCAAATATTTGAAACGCGCAAGTGAGGAAACAGGGCTTTTGACAGTAACCGAAGTTATGGATTCTGTTGATTTGCCAATGATTTGTGACTATGTAGATGTGGTGCAAATCGGAGCGAGAAATGTCCAAAATTTCAAATTATTGCATGCTGTGGGTAAGTGCAACAAGCCTGTTATATTGAAACGCGGACTAGCTAGTACAATTCGTGAATTTTTACTTGCAGCTGAGCATATTATGTATTATGGGAACCATAACGTAATTTTATGTGAGCGTGGAATTAGAAGTTTTGACAGTGCTTTTACAAGAAATGTTATGGACATAGCGTCAATACCTGTGATAAAAAAATATTCACACTTGCCAATAATTGTAGATCCTAGTCATGGAACAGGACAGAGATATTTAATAGAGCCGATGGCAAAAGCAGGACTTGTGGTGGGTGCTGATGGAGTTATGATAGAAGTGCATCACGATCCTGAAAACGCATTATCTGATGGTAAGCAAAGTTTACCAATCCCAATGTTTAAAGATGTTATGGGAAGGATAAATCAAATGAACAACAGGCTGCATTATGAGCGTAAGTGCTTGTCTGCGAATGTTGAATAAAATAAAAAATCCCATTATTGGGATTTTTTTATGACTCAGAATTTAGTTTAGTTGCGTCTATGCCTTTAAAAAATTCATCCACTTGTATTTTTAAAATGTTTGCCATTTTAAACAATGTAATTGCAGTTGGAGAGATAAGCCCTTGTTCCAGTTTGCTAACGTAGCTCAGACTCATATTTATTAACTCTGCGAATTCTTCTTGAGTTATGTCCTTGCGCATTCTTTCTGCCTTGATATTTCGTCCTAATATGTATTTGAAGTCTTTTACCATGTCTAAATTATATATGCTTGACAAATATAAAATAAGTGAATATAATACTATCTAGTATCATTATATTGATATAAAAGGTCAGCATATTGATATTATCTAAGGAGGTAATTAATGCGAAAAATATTTCAATATAAGTCTGAATTTACAAATTATAAAACAGCTTTTACGCTATCAGAAATTCTTATCAGCATACTAATTATTGGTATAGTCGCAGCATTATTAATACCAGCGATTATACAAAAATATACCTATAAAATGACAGAGACGCGACTTGCAAGATTTTATTCACTAATAAATCAAGCGATATCAATGTCTATAATTGATAACGGTGCACCTGAAACTTGGGATTATTGGATTAGTGATGAATATGATGATGAGGATAATCTTTTAAATCAAAATGAAGCAACAGATGTTGCTTTCCAAAAGTATTTGGCTCCCTATCTTAAAATCATCGATAAAAGGGAAGTTATAGATGGGGATGGTGATAAAAGAATATTATATTACTTAGCTGATGGAAGTGCGTTTGCTTATGTTAGACATCAAATACGAGATTGGGAATTTTTCCCTCACAAGGCTGAAAAATGCATTGTTTTAAAAAAGGTTGATACGGCTGGTATTTGTAGATTTTGTTTTGAATTTTATCCTGTTAATGTTTCAAACATGGGGTCTGATGAGTTGTGGAAATATCTTCTTAATAAAGGTTTAGAACCATCTCTCCATAGATGGGATGGTAACCTTGAAACTTTGTTTAACAGTGAGCGATATGGTTGTAATCCAGGTCTGTCTGGTAGTTATTGTACTGCGATAATAGCTCTGAATTCTTGGAAAATTCCTGACAATTATCCAAGAAAAATAAAATATTAGAATAAAGGACTAGTTACTATGATTGGCGTTGGAAAAAACCAGCGATTTGCTTATGTGGAATTGTTTTTGTAATTGGCCTTCCATGAGGGCAGGTGTAAGGCATTTTTGTTGTACGCCATTTTTTTATAATTTCTTGCATTTGCCAGGTGGAAAGCTTTTGTCCTGCTTTTACGGCTGCTTTACAAGATGTTGTAATGAGGATTTTTTCTTCTAAGTTATCAATATCACCTTCAATATTCTCAAGTATATCTGTGAGAATTTCTTGCAGGTTGACTTTAGCTATCATTTGAGGAAGTTTGGTGAATTTAAGTTGGTTTTCTGACGTGAATTCTATACCATAGCCAAATTTTTCAAACTTATTTAAGTTTTCTTTTATGAGCTCTGCTTCTGTTGGGGTAACGGCTAGGGCGTCTGATAAAAACAGCAGTTGAGAGGTCGGCTCTTTTTGAGCTTTTAACTTTTCATAGATGTAGCGTTCTTCAGCGATATGCTGGTCTACAATTTCTAAGCCGTCTTCTTTTTCTATCAAAATGTAGGTGTTTTTATATTGCCCGATAATATTTTCTTCTTCACAATTTTGTATAGTTGTAGGAGAAAAAATCTGTTTTTGTTCGGTCTCATTTACCTTGGGTGTCGAATAAAAAGTTTTTACTTGAGGTGCTGACTCAGTCGGGTATTCAACATCAAATTTAGTAAAATTACTACTAGAAGAGAAAGGCAAAACATTTTCTTTTATTTCGGTATTTGAAGCTGTTTTTTCCAAATCACTTATAGAAGCTAAATTATTTTTTTCAAATTCTATAGCATTTGATTTAAAATCATTTATCAAATTATCAGCTGGTGAAAAATTTGACAATCCGCCTGTAATAGCAGTCATTATAAAATTGAAAATTTGATTTATGTTTTTGTACCTAACTTCTTTTTTAGTCGGGTGGACATTTACATCAACATCAGTTGGAGGAATTTCAAGGTTAAGTACGACAAGCGGATATTTTCCGTTTGCAATCAGATTTTTATAGGCAGTATCAATCGCTTTTTGAAAAATTGGGCATTTAACCGTTCTTGAATTGATGTAGGTGTGATACCCCTTTTTACTTGAACGAGTGTAGTCAGGAGTTGTTACATAGCCTGTAATTTTTAGTCCGAAGCTTGGGTCTTCTCTTTTAATTTCTTTCAAATGATCTGCTACATCCGCTGAATATATCTCTTTTATTGTCTGTAACAAGTAGTTTTGTCCGGAGGTTTTAAGCGCAGTTTTACCATTTTTTTTAAGCTCAAGAGCAACCTCAGGATGGGCTATTGCAAGTGATTGGACAAGCTCTTGGATATATGAAAATTCAGTATTTGGGTTTCTTAAAAACTTTAGTCGCGCTGGCAGGTTATAAAATAAATCTTTAACTTCCATTATCGTACCGACAGCGCAACCAGTCTCAACTTGGCTTACTTCAGAATTTTCGCATTTTACCTTTGTTCCTGTCTCAAAATCATTAGTTCTTGTGATACAAGTGAGTTTCGCTATTGAAATTATGCTGGATAAAGCTTCCCCACGGAAACCGAGTGTTGTGATTGAATACAAATCTTCATCCGTAGCAATTTTACTTGTAGCATGCTTTGAAAATGCAAGTACGATATCATCAGGATGAATACCACAACCGTTGTCTGCAACACGGATATTCCGACAATCATTCGTTATTTCAATACTTATTTTTTTTGCACCGGCGTCAACAGAATTTTCAACAAGCTCCTTTACCACAGAAGCAGGTCGTTCGATTACCTCACCTGCAGCAATTTGGTTTATTAAATGCTTTGAAAGCTGTTTTATCCTTGCCATTTTACATATCCTATGAATTTAAAAAGTGCATAATAAAGAAATCTTTAACAAGTCCAAATTGTGTCAGAAGTATTACTACAACAATTGATACAACAAGCCCAAGCGTTACCTTATATAAATCTTTTAAGATGTGTTTATACATCTTTTTAGGTGATTCAAAGCGTAATCGCTGATACAGAGCAATTTCCCTACCTGCAAGTAACCCGATAAACACCCAAGTTGTAGACATTGGAACATTGTTTAAATTTATAAAATACAACAAAAGAAAGGCATAAATTAAGTCGATAATTGTAGCTGAACGTGGATCTTGCACATTAGTTTTCATTTTGACAATGTTTTGAATATCGCCACCACGATTATAAGTTAAATAGCCTAAAAAGAGAGTACAAGCCGTAAGTACAAATATTAAAGTACCAAAAGAAGCATGTCTTGGCAGATACACGAAAAGCTTTGCAGAATCTTGCATAAGCCATTGTGACCATATAAAGGCGGTTGAACACCATTTTGCTGCCATCCACCACTTTGAAATCTTTGTATTACCAGACTTTTTTTGAGTGTAATAAAAATATCTTTCAATCGGTCTACCGATTATGTTGTAGATTATAATAGCAACTATAAATGCGATGACGTACCCCAGTACCGATTTTGTAAGCATCATCCATATTACCGCAGTATCACTCACCGAAAATACACTTAGTACCAGAAATGTTGTAGCGACAGGTATCCCATATCTTGTCAAAATTATCAGAATTATTGGAGGCAGCAAATGTACAAATGTAAACTCATTGCATACGGGTATTCTCGTCAAAAGCCCGAATGACATATCACCTTTGTTAAAATACCAACCGAGTCCAATGGTTAAAATTAGTACAATAGAAGAAAATGCCCATAAATATACAAAAGGCGTTTTTTTGTTCGCACTTAAAAAAGTACCCAAAGTTTGAATAATATCATTTGACACGCAAGCGTACATCGAGAGTAAAAACCCGAGTACCATGTAAATATTATTCATTGTAATAGCTTCCAACAAGTGTAAAATCCTCCATTGCTAATTTACAACAAAAATAAATTCATCTAAATGTTTGATTACAAATTTGAAACATTTCTATAAAATGACCGTATACGATTTGAAAATGGGGAGAGATCAAGTGGTCAGAGCAAAGACAAATACGAAGTTAAAACCGATAAAAAAAACAGATTTAAAAGTTGTAAAACCGGTTAAAACGACAAAATACAGCGATATTAATTTGAACGCTTGGAGAGATTACGAACATATAAAAACTGATACATTGTGGGAATTTCCTTCAAGATTAAAAGAAGGTGGACATTCTAACGAATATCACGGCAACTATATTCCACAAATTGCCCAGCAATTATACGAACGGTTTACCAAGAAAAACGATGTCGTTCTGGATTTATTCTTTGGTTCAGGAACTTCAGGTATTGAAGCCATAAACATGGGACGCCGTTGCATTGGTGTTGAATTAAAAGACGATTTGGCAGAAAAAGTATCTGAAAAATTCACCCCAAAACAACTTGTAACAGATGTCAATATAATTTGTGCAGATTCTGCAAGTGAACTTGCAAAAGAAAAAATCCAAGCAAGACTCGATATTATGGGTGAAGAAAAAGCCCAATTACTAATCCTTCATCCGCCTTATGATGACATTATAAAATTTTCAGACAAAAAAGAAGACCTATCGAACTGCGCAACAACCGAAGAATTTTATGAGCTATTCAAAAAGGTTGCCCAAAATGGTTATGACTTACTCGAAAAAGGTCGTTTTGCCGCGCTAATTATCGGAGATAAGTATGCAAATTCTCAGCATATTCCACTCGGTTTTGAATGCATGCGCCGTATGAACGAACTTGGTTTTATCACAAAAGCTATCATAATAAAAGATATGCAAGGCAATGAACGTGCTAAAGGTAAAACCGCTAACTTGTGGCGCTATCGCGCTTTAGCTGGTGGTTTCTATATATTTAAACATGAGTATGTAATGCTTTTCCAAAAAGTTTAGAATTCCATTTTGAACTCATGCTACAAAACATTGATTTAGATACCAACTTTAAATAATTTAAAAACTTTTTGTTGGTCTTTATTAATACAGTAGAATAATATTTTTTTTTATGTATAATGAAATTGTATGAAAAAATATGCAATTGGAATAGATTTAGGCGGAACAAAAATTCTAACGGCACTCGTAAACAAAGAAACAGGTGAAGTCGTTAGTTTCGTGAAGAAAAAGACGAAAAAAGAAAAAGGACCGAGGAATATAATCCGTAAAATGGTTGAGAGCATAGATGAACTACTCAATGATTGTGAGCTTACTCAACAGGAGATTAGTTCAATAGGTATAGGTGCAGCCGGTCAAAATGACAGAGAAAATTGTACACTTATCGCTGCCCCTAATCTTGATTGTTATGACTTAAATTTCAAAGAGGCTATAGGGAAACATTTTGCTATCCCTGTATTTTTAGGAAATGATGTTGAAATAGCAACAATAGGTGAAATGAAATTTGGTGCAGCCAAAGGGTATGATGATTTTGTATGTATTTTTGTCGGCACAGGAGTTGGCTCTGCAATAGTTAAAAATGGACAATTAATAAAAGGTGCAACAGGTACAGCAGGTGAAATAGGTCATGTTATTGTTGATCTCAACGGACGTCCATGCGCTTGCGGCGCACATGGCTGTCTTGAAGCCTACGCCTCAAGAACTGCCATAGAAACTAGAATTGAAGGTGCTTTAAAAAAAGGTCGAAAATCCTGTATATTGGAATACTTGGAAAACGGAAAGTCAATTACCTCAAGTATGATCCAAAAATCAATAGAAAGAGATGATGAGCTTGTGATCCAATGTGTTACAGAAGCATCTGAATACCTTTCAGGCGGTATTGCAAGTGTAATAAATTTTATTAACCCTCAGCTAATTGTCCTTGGTGGCGGATTAATAGAAGCTGTTGATTATTTTTATCAAAAAACAATAAAAAAAGCACGGGCAAAATCATTACCTGTACCGGCTCAAAAAATAGAATTTAGAAAAGCAGCTCTTGGTGATTTTTCAGGTGTTATAGGTGCAGCATTTTTAGAAGACAGAGGATACTAAAGTCATGTCTGAAAACAAAAAAGGAAAAATCTTACTTATAAAATTAACTTCACTGGGAGATGTAATATATAACATTCCTCTGGCAAACTCCTTAAAAGACGCCGGTTATGAAGTCAGCTGGCTCGTGTCTGAAAAGGGATATGACGTTGTAAATAATAATCCCGCCGTAACCAAAACTTTTTTAGCACCAATGGGAAAATGGAAAAAACAAAAAAATCCAATAGCTAATTTTACGGAATACTTAAAAATCTTGAAAGAAATTAGAAAAGAAAAATATGACATTGCCATTGATACACAGCAAATGTTCAAAAGTCTTATTTGGATGTTATTTTGCGGAGCAAAACGTAGAATTATGTTTCAAGGCGGTAGGGACCTCTCCTTTCTTGGAGCTAACGAAATTATCCCCAAAAAATTTGATAAAAATAAACATTGTGTAGACAACTTTTTGGAATTTGCCAAATATTTGAATGTTGAACCTAAAGTAAAATTTAGCCTTCCTGCTTCAAGTAAAGACACTATTCAAAAAGTCGACAAATTGCTGGAACCTATTAATAAATCAAAACCGATAGTTATAATATCACCTGCAACGACAAGACATCTAAAACACTGGCATAAAAAAAATTGGCTCGAACTTATTGAAGGGATAAAGGATTCTTGTTCTTTAGTTTTTACAGCAGGAGAAAAAGAGAAAAAGATTATTGAAGAAATAGGTGGAAATAACTTTTTAAATCTATCAGGAAAAACTAATATTAAGGACTTAATAGAACTATTTTCAAGAGCCAAAATTGTAATAACTCCGGATTCAGGTAGCGCGCAAATGGCTTGGGCATTAAATAAACCTTCAGTAATTACTATTTTTACGATGACACCTTGGCATATGTATGGCCCTTTTGAAGATGGTAAAAAATATTTTAAAGTACATGGTAAAAAAACTTGTCAACCATGTTATCTGCAAAAGTGTCCTAACCAAGATGAGAATTTTGAAATCTGCAGAAAATTACCCGAAGCAAAAGAAATTATAAATATTGTAAACAATTTGTTAAAAAATACCGAAAATGGTGTATAATAATTACAGATATACAAAATAGCGTTCAGGGGCAAATGGGTTTTTTCGATAAAATAAAAGAGTTCAGCATAAAAATTTCCGAGGTAGAAAACAGTATCTACGGCGGAAAGACAGATTACCTTGAAATATATGAAAGAAATTTGCAACTTGAAAAAGAAATTGAGCAAAGAACCAAAGAGCTCAACGTTGCAAATAAAAGGATTTTAACCCTTCAACATATACTAGATATGATGAATTCTGCAAAACCTTTACAAAGTGTTTTGGAAAACATAGTTAATAATATTCAAGGTGAACTCGGATACCTGCATAGCAACATTATTAGAGTAAATTCCGACGAAAACGGTGATTACATGTCTGTTTTGGCTCAATCAAAGGATCTTGCAATTCAAAGGGTCAATAGTATAATCCACAATCCTATGCAAAAAAGGCGACTTGCTTTCTCTTCTGATAGTTTCTATGCAGAAGCTTTACAAGACAAAAAAATTGTTCAAACGAGAAATTTTGAAAAGGCATTAAGATCTATTCTACCTGACTTAGATGACGAAATAATAAAAGAAGCAATACAAAATAAAATGAGTAAATCACTTATAATTATTCCACTTTATACAAGGAATAATCCTTTTGGACTATTTTGTGTTTTTTCGTCTCGCGAGGAATTATCAAAAACTGAAACAGATTTTTTGTCGACATATGCACAACAAATTGAAGTAGCAATTACAATAGCTGATTTATTTGAGACCGTCAAATCACAAGCTGTTACAGATAGTCTTACGGGCCTATACAATCGCCGATACTTTGAAGAATATCTGGCTAAAGAAGTCACACGTGCACAACGTCAAAATCAACCGTTTAGTATAATAGGTCTTGATTTGGATTTTCTTAAAAAAATTAACGATGTACACGGTCATGCATATGGTGACCTAGCTATAAAAACAATTGCCAATATACTCAAAAAAAATGCTCGCTCTATAGATATCGCAGCTCGTATGGGAGGAGAAGAATTTAACGTCCTGCTACCCGGGGTAGATTCTAAAGGTGCAATGATAGCTGCTGAACGTATAAGAAAAGCCATTGAATCAGAAGAAATTGAAACAATTGGTCATATAACTGCCAGCATTGGTGTAGCCTCATATCTTGAACATTCTGACAATATTGAAGAAGTTATGGAATTAACCGATCAGGCAATGTATTTGTCCAAAAGAAACGGTAGAAATCAAGTTACACTAGCTAAACCTATTGCTGAAACAAGTTGGCAAGAAATTGCTGTCAATACATTTATTGACATTCTTACAAAACACAATATCCCAATTGACAACAATTTATCAAATGAAATTTGTGAAAAACTCAAAAATAATACCCAAACAAAAGATGTATTATATTCTGTTGCAGATATGATAAACAGTATTTATAACCCTTTACATTCTGAAGGCATTATGAAATCAAAAGTCTTATTAGCTGTAAGTCTTGCTAAACGATTTGATTTATCGAAAGAAGAAATAGACAACTTAAGAATTGCAACACTTTTATATGACATAGGGAATTTAATGCTTCCAAAAGAAATTCTACTAAAACGCGGTCCACTCACAGATGTTGAACATATAAAAATGCAAGAACATCCTCTTATTGCCGCAAGAGAAATTCTTAAGCCTATATCCTATATTCAGGATATTATTCCAATAATCGAGCATCACCACGAAAATTGGGACGGAACCGGATACCCAGGTAAAATTTCAAAAGAAGAAATTCCAATGACTTCTCAAATAATTTTAATCGTAGATGCCTACTTCGCCTTGACAGAGCAACGCCCATATAGAGCTAAACTTAGTCCTAAGGAAGCTATTGAAATAATAAAAAAAGAGTCCGGCAAAAAGTGGAATCAAGCGCTAGTACAAGAATTTGTATCATTCATCGACCACGATTTGAGTTAGTATCATGAAAGAAAAAGATTTTATAAACACAATAAAAAAACTCCTTAACTCCAAATATATAGGCGATGATTGTGCATATTTAAAAGATCTAGGAATCGTAATTACTCAAGATAGTCTAGTGGAAGATGTACATTTTTCACGAGAATTTGCAAGCGCTTATCAAATAGGTTACAAAGCTGTAATGGTTAATATAAGTGATGTTTTAGCAAGTGGAGCTGAACCTGCATATCTGACAATTTCACTTTCTTTACCAAATGAAATTGAAAATAATTTTATAAAAGACTTCTACAAAGGAGCACAGGCTGCAAGCAATGGTGCAGAAATTGTTGGAGGAGATATCACGGGAGCCGAAAAAATTTACATCTCAGTTACCGCCATAGGAAAAACCACAGGGAGGAAAATTTCCTCTAGATCACAGGCTAAAATAGGTCAGAAAATTATTGTATCTGACATACATGGCTCAAGTGCCGCAGGATTACAAAAACTACTTTCCGGTAAAAAAACTCTTGATAAATTTACACGAGCGCACCTTTTACCAACATCACAAATAGAGTTTTCACAAAAAATTGCACAAAATATCAAAGAAGATTATGCAATGATGGACACATCAGATGGTTTAATGGATGCGTTAATGCAAATCGCAAATTCAAGCAATGTACTTTTAAGTATTGATTTTGAAAAAATTCCATACGATAATGAAATCAAACAGTTTGAAAACTGGGAAGATTTAATTCTATACGGTGGAGAAGATTACAAGTTAGTCGCAACCGTTCCTGATGAATGTACATACGATTTTACAGTCATCGGTGAAGTAAAATCAGGAAGGGGAGTAGAAATAAATTATTCAGATAAGCAAATTCTATATACCCAAAAAGATATTGAAAATAAGCTTTATAATCACTTTAAGGAGAAGTCATGAAAATTAATGCAATAATTCCTGCGGGCGGAAATTCTTCGAGATTTGGAACTAAAAACAAATTAATAGAAAAAATCAACGGTAAAGAAGTAATACGCTACACTGTTGAGATTTTTGAACAATCCAATGTTGATGAAATAATTATATGTGCTAACTCTTCAATTATGGAAGAATTAAAAGAAATTTTCAAAGACTTCAAAAAGGTAAGAATCATCAATGGCGGAGAAAACCGTCAACAGTCTGTATTTAATGGTCTTCGCGCCAGTGAATGTGATTATGTCCTAATACATGATGCTGCCAGACCAATGATATCAATTGATATTGTAAACAGGGCTATTGAATTGGTACAAGAAAAAAAGGCTATAACTGTTGCTACAAAAACAATTGACACAATAAAAGAAGTCCAAGATGGCAAAATTATTAGAACTATTGACCGCTCAAAACTTTACAACACCCAAACTCCACAAGCTTTTGAATATGGAATGATTATGAATGCCCATCTCAAACTAATAGGACAAGATTTTACAGATGATGCAGGAATGCTCGAAAAGCTCGGTGCAACAGTATATATACTTGATGGTAGTTACAAAAACATAAAAATAACAACCCAAAATGATATTGATATAGCTAAGATTTATCTTCAACAATAATAAGAGATCTACACAATTTCTATCTGTATATCAATTCACCATTGATGTACCAAGTCTTTGCACCTGTAATTTTTACATCAACAAATTCACCTGTAAGATCTCTATCACAAGGGATGTGAACTATTTTATTGTTTCTTGTACGCCCTGTGATAACATTCTTACCTTTATGGTTTTCAAATCCTTCAATGAGAACTTCCATTTCGCGTCCTACAAATTTTTGGTTAGATTTAAGGCAGTTGACTCTCACTTGCTCATTTAGTCGAGCAAGTCTTTCGAATTTAACATCTTCAGGGATATACCTATCCACCCACTTAGCTGCAACCGTCTTTTCTCTAGGCGAATACGCTGCAGTATTAGAATAATCTAATTCAAATTCATCAATTGCAGTAAGAGTTTCGACAAACTGTTCCTCGGTCTCTCCGGGAAATCCTGCGATGAAATCACTTGTAATAGTAACATCAGATACTTTTTCACGAACTTTTTTAACAATTTTTGCATAAGTTTCACGATCATAACGTCTATTCATAGCCTTAAGTACTGGAGAAGAACCTGACTGCATAGGAATATGAAAATATTCACAAACCTTATCTAATTCTACGACCGTATCAATTAATTCATCCGTTATATCCGTTGGGTAAGAGGTCACAAATCTTATACGAAATTTACCTTCCAATGAATTCAAATCTCGCAAAAGTTGCGCGAGTCGATAATTTTTATCTTCAAAATCTTTACCGTAACTATCAACATTTTGTCCCAACAGAGTAATTTCCTTAAACCCTTGCGCAAGTGCATCTTTTGCTTCTTTTATAATTATTTCAGGCTCTCTTGAACGCTCGCGACCTCTTGTGTATGGGACTATACAATACGTACAAAAATTATTACATCCTTCCGTAATAGGTATCCAAGCATTAACACTTTTTACACGACTTATTTCATAATCTTTTTCTTTATCAGCTTCTGTTTTGTGAGTCTCTTCACATTCGCATACGCGTTCCCCCTGATTAATCCTTTTTATAATATCAGGCAGCCTGTAAATTGTATGGGTACCAAGAACAAAATCTACATAATGACAACGTTTCAAAACTCCCTCTGCTTTTTGCTGAGCAACGCAACCGCAAAAACCTATTTTTAAATCAGGTCTGTTTTTCTTCCATTTTCCCCATAACCCAATTGCACTAAATGCTTTGTCTTCGCTTAACTGCCTTATTGAGCAAGTATTTATCATCAATAAATCAGCATTCTCAGGTATTTTTGTTTCTTCATATCCAAAATGAGAAAGCATCCCAAGCATTCTTTCTGTATCTGACTTATTCATCTGACATCCCATTGTCTCTATATAAACTTGTTTCATATGATATCCCATTAACTATTTGAACTACTATCAACATTATAATACAAATATCGTAATATCTTGACTTTTATACATAGAAATTATATTCTAATAATATGTAGTCGGCATTAGGAGTAATGATATGGGATTAAGGAAACACAACGTTTTAACATTGCTGGAAGACAGGACAAATAACTATTCTGAAAGAGTTGCTTTGGGAATTAAAAACCAACTTGGCTGGAGAGAATTTACTTATAAGGGTTTAAGTTTGTTATCAAAAAAAGTAGCCTGCTATCTTATGGACGAGGTAGGTGTTCAAAAAGGAGATAGCCTGGCTATTTTGTCTGAATCAAAACCTGAATTTGGTGTTGCTGTGTTTGCCTCAATTATATCAGGTCTTACGACTGTACCATTAGATGTTAAATTAACCAAGTATGAATTAAGAAATATACTTGCGGATTGTGAACCTAAAGTCATGCTTGTATCAATGGCTAATGTAAAGAAAGCTATTGAATTACAAAAAGAAATTCCTTCAATAAAAGAGATTTTGGTGATGGATGAACCGCCTTGTACAGCAGGCTTAAAAAGTATTTATGAATTACCGAATGAGTACGAACACAAATGGGTTATGAGAAGCTCAAAAGCAACAGCTTTTATCATTTACACCTCAGGAACAACAGGCTCTCCAAAAGGTGTAGAAATAACTTTTTCAAATATGTTTGCCCAATTGGATGATCTTAGTGAAGCCTTCGGAAGCTTTTTACCAAACCGACCTATCAACATACTTTCAATTTTACCAATGAACCATCTATTTGAAATGACAGTCGGATTTTCAACATTTATGAATTTTGGATCTTCCATTTATTACACTCAAAGTCTTAAACCTAAAGATATCTTAAGTCTTATGAGAGAAAAGCGTATTGAATTTATGATTGTAGTACCGGCGTTTTTAAAACTGCTCAAAACTGCTATAGAAAATGACATCGCAAGTAAGCCAAAACCAATAAGAACAGCTTTTAAAACAATGCTTGCAATAGCTAAATTCATTCCTTTCGATTCTGTAAAAAAATTAATGTTCAAAAGAATTCATGCAAAATTTGGCGGTTGCTTCCTTGGTTGCATGTCCGGCGGCGCTCCGCTTGATTTGGCTGTGGGAGAATTTTTTAACCGCATCGGAATAAAAGTTTATCAAGGCTATGGACTTTCAGAAGTTAGCCCTGTAGCTTCAGTAAATACTAAAAAAAGCTATGATCTCGCATCTGTAGGACCATTATTAAAAAGTTTCCAAGCCAAAATTGATGAAAACACAGGAGAATTACTTCTCAAAGGTCCTGCAGTAATGAAAGGATATCACAATCAACCGGAACTGACAGCAGCTGCGTTCACAGAAGATGGCTGGCTGCACACAGGTGATATCGCTGAAATTAGACGTAACGGACATTTATATATCACGGGCAGAATTAAAAATTTAATTGTACTATCTGGTGGTAAAAAAGTTTTTCCAGAAGAGGTTGAAGCTGTTTTAGAAAAAAGTCCATACTTCAACGAAGTATGTGTATTGGGAGTATCAAGAACATTCGGTGCAAAAGACGGTACCGAAGAAGTTGTAGCAGTAGTTGTGCCTTCAGACGAAATAGCACAAAAATACGATAAAGATACAATAGAAAAACTCCTTCGCGACGAAGTAAAACGTCTGTCTTTGCAGCTTACCCAATATAAACGACCTGTAAATATTGTCGTATCACACGAACCTTTACCGAGAACAGCAACAAGAAAAGTTAAACGTAAAGAAGTTAAAGAATTAGTAACAGCATAAAAAAGAAGTCCCGAAATTCCTCGGGACTCTTTTTTAAAGTTTTTTGTGTACTATGAAAAATATCTTTTCAATAGACCATCAAAACCTTTACCATGACGAGCTTCATCTTTAGCCATTTCATGAACTGTATCATGAATTGCATCATAGCCTAGTTCTTTTGCACGTTTTGCAATAGCTAATTTGCCTTCACAAGCACCATGCTCAGCTTCAGCACGTAACTCTAGATTTTTCTTTGTTGAATCCGTTACGACTTCACCTAAAAGTTCAGCAAATTTAGCCGCGTGTTCAGCCTCTTCAAATGCATATCTTTTATAAGCTTCTGCAACTTCTGGATAGCCTTCTCTTTCTGCTACTCTAGCCATAGCAAGGTACATACCAACTTCTGTACATTCACCTGTAAAGTGAGCTCTCAAACCATCCATTACTTCTTTATCTTCAACTTTTCCATCGCCTACGTTGTGTTCACAAGCGTAAACTTTTTCACCACCACCAACTTCTTTAAAAGTTGTAGCTCCGCATAAAGGACATCTTTCAGGTGCCTTGTCTGCTTCTGTTGACCAACCACATACTGTGCATACGTATTTCATATCTTACCGCCTTTCTTTAGTACATGATTTATTATAAAACGAAATTTATAATTTGTAAAGTAGGAATTATTATCATTTTTAACATTTATTTACATTTTAGTTGTGTAATTAGAATTTTTAATACATATAACAAAAGCCGGTTTTGAAACCGGCTTTTTGTTTGAATATTAACGTTTTGAGAATTGGAAGCGTTTTCTAGCACGTTTACGACCGTATTTTTTACGTTCTTTAACACGTGGATCACGAGTCAAAAGACCTTCCAAACGTAGAACATTTTTATATTCTTCGTTCATTTCTACCAATGCTCTTGAAATACCATGTCTGATAGCACCACATTGAGCGACAATTCCGCCACCTACTGCCTTGACTCTTACATCGTATTTTTCTTGGTTGTCAGTCAAAACTAAAGGTCTGTATACCAACATTTCGATAGCTGGTCTGTTGCCGATATAATCTTTCAATTTTTTACCGTTAACAAAAATTCTGCCTTGACCTTTAACTAACTTAACAACTGCAATAGAGGTTTTTCTACGACCAGTTGCCATAACTTCTTTATTAGCCATTAGTTATTACCTCCTTCTTTTTCAAGAACAATCGGTTTTTGAGCTGCATGCGGATGTTCAGAACCGTTATACACTTTCAATTTAGTAAATTGTTGTGCACCTAAAGTATTATGTTGCAACATACCTTTTACAGCTTTTTCGATTAACAATCTTGCGTCTTTTTCACGTAATTCTTTTACGCTTGCTGCCTTCAATCCACCAGGATATCCTGTGTGATGATAATAAATTTTATCAGTTTCCTTATTACCTGATACTCGAACTTTTTCAGCGTTGATGACGATAACAAAGTCACCTGTATCAACATTCGGAGTATATTCAGGTTTGTTCTTTCCTCTTAAAATATTAGCAATTCTGGTAGCTAATCTGCCGAGAATTTCTCCATCGGCATCAATTAAATACCATTTTCTTTCTACTTCTAGAGGTTTTGCTGAATATGTTTTCATGCTTATTCTCCATTTATTTTGTTTTTTAGTAATCTACTTTCATTAAAGTCAATCCATATGGACTAACAGTTTGTCCCGCTTTCGTGCGGTCCTTCGCCTCGAGAACATATCTCATATGCTCACTTGACAAGTTATGCCCTTCTATCTCTAAAAGGGTTCCGACAATAGTCCTCACCATATTGTACAAAAACCTGTTTCCTACAATATCAATAATGACTCTGTCATCGACCTTGTGGACTTCAGCCCTACTAATAATACAGACTTTGCTCGGGTTCAGCGTACCGGAGCTTTTAAAACTGGTAAAATCGTGTTCACCTAGCAAATAATCCAAAGATTCTTGCATCCTTTCGATACTTACAGGAAACTTAACACGCATCAAATCGCCATCAAACGCGTTGTGACATTTACGATTTATAAATTCATACCTGTAATAACGTGATTTTGCTGACTTTTGAGCATGAAACGACTTATCTACCTGTCTTAAATCGGATACAGAAATGTCATTTGGCAAGATTTCATTCAATGAGTAAAGAAACTTTGAAGCAACAAATTGTTTCTCTAAATCAAAATGAACGACTTGTCCTTTTGCGTTGACCCCTCTATCCGTTCTTCCGGAAAAGACTGTCTTAATCGGTCGTATATCTGTTGCGGATTTCCCGCATATCAATGTTCGAATTGCTCGTTCAAGTTCACCTTGCACTGTCGGAATCGATATTTCTTTACCATTTTCAAATTGAATCTGACTTCCTGCATAGTTTTTTCCAATATACTGAACTTGAAGTGCATAGCGCATGGCTTTTATTACACCAACTGTATTAAAGCCATCTCGGAAGCATCACCACGTCTCGGAGGCAATCTGAAAATTCTTGTATAGCCACCATTACGATCTGTGTATTTTTTACCGATAACTACAAACAATTTTCTTAAAACTGTTTGTGAAGCAAGCTTTTTATCAGCCTGAGGAGCTTCAAACACTTCCCCTGTAGCTAAATCAATGTAGCTTCCTGTTTCTTTGTTATAGATAAACTTTGCAGCTTGACGGATGTTATGCAAGCCACCTTTTTTTGCAAGGGTGATAATCTCTTCAGCGTATGGACGAAGTGCTTTTGCTCTTGCCATTGTAGTTTTGATTTCACCGTGTACAAAAAGTTCAGTCGCCAATGAACGCAACAAAGCCTTTCTTTGGTCTTGTGCTTTTCCTAGCGTATGTTTTTTTGTCATGTGTCTCATTTTTACTTATCCTTTATTATTTTAATTGTTATTTCTGTTTTCACACTCCTTGTCATTTTTGAGTGAACAAGAATGACAATAAGCGACTAACCGATTTCGCCTTCCATTTCAGGATTTGGAGCTAAATCCAATCCAAAATGATGAAGTCTTTCGATTACTTCATCAGAAGATTTTTTGCCAAAGTTTTTGATATTTAACAAATCATGTTCTGATTTTTTCAACAATTCAGCCATAGAATTGATACTTGCGCGTTTTAGACAATTATATGCTCTTACTGACAATTCTAATTCTTCAATTGTCATACTTGGCACGTTTGTATCATCTTCTACTTCTTCCACAATTGCTGAAGTTTGTGCAACAGCTGGTTGACCAGCTATCGCAGAGATTTGCATAAAGTGTTCAATCAACAAATTAGATGCTTGACTCAATGCATTTGTAACATCAATTGAACCATTTGACCAAATTTCTAAAGTCAATTTGTCAAAATCAATTGAATCACCTACACGCGTATTTTCAACTGTGTAGCTTACACGTTTAATAGGCATAAAAGTAGCATCAATAGGCAATACATCAATTGAAATACCTTTTGAATCTCTAGGTACATCGTTTGCTACATAACCTTTTCCGGTTTCTACAATAACGTCAGCATGGAAACTACCACCTTCTGCTACTGTACAAATTAACCAGTCAGGATTAACAACCTTAACACCTGCAGGCAACTGGATATCACTTGCCAATACAGCGCCAGGCTTATCTACATCAATTCTTAAATGTTGAGGTTCCTTAGATTCTGTCTTTACAACCAAACCCTTTAAATTCAACATTACATCAATTACATCCTCCAACACACCAGGAATTGCTGTGTATTCATGAGTAATGCCCTCAATTCTAGCTGATGTAACTGCTGTACCTTCAAGACTTGATAATAATACTCGTCTTAAAGAGTTCCCGATGGTCGTACCAAAACCCTTTTCCAAAGGTTCAACTACAAATTTACCATATTGCGAACCATCTGAACTTGTTGTTGTATTAACACATTTAATTTTTAATTCCATGTTTTATCTCCTAGTTTTTTTTAATAACTATACGTGGATTTCTCCGGTTGTGTTTTAAAAATAGCTCATCACTATTTACGAACAACCTACTTAGAGTAGTACTCAATTACAAGTTGTTCTTTAAAGTCAGGATCTAATTCTTCTCTTTCTGGAATTCTATCGAAAGTAATTTTCAATTCTTCCTTATCAATTGTCATCCAAGCCGGTGCACAAGCCATATCAATAAGCTCTGTTACTCCTTTTATGAAAGCAGCACTTTTTGATCTAACTGTTATTACATCACCTGCTTTTACCAGATATGATGGAATATCTACTTTTTTACCATTTACAAGCACATGACCATGATTTACAATTTGTCTTGTTTGCTTGCGGGTTATACCCAATCCAGCCCTGAACAAAATATTGTCTAATCTTGATTCTAAAAGTTGCAAAAGTATAGTGCCTGTAACACCTTTTTTTCTTGATGCTTCAGTGTAGTATTTTGCGAATTGCTTTTCACTTACCAAGTATGTAAATCTAATCTTTTGTTTTTCAGCCAAATGTAATGCATATTCAGAAAGTTTCTTTCTCACAGCACCATGTTGACCAGAAGCTGTTTGACGCATTGAAGAAGTTAACTTACGATTTGACAAATCTTTTACCTTCTTGTTGCGGAATAATTTGTTATTTGGTCCGGTATATCTAGCCATTTTTAATTTTTCTCCTTTTACTTTGTGCGGGGCATCTATGGTTTGCTTTTGGCTTTGAGCAAGCCCCCGCGGTTTACATTAACATATTTCGAGCATAGCTCATTTGGTATAATTCCACGATAACATCAATTATACACGACGTTTTTTAGGTGGACGGCAACCGTTGTGTGGGATTGGAGTTACATCTTTAATTAAGGTAATTTCCAAACCTGCTGCTTGAATAGCTCTTATAGCAGTTTCTCTTCCTGACCCAGGTCCTTTAATATGAACTTCAACTTTTTTCATACCTTGGTCAATTGATTTTTTTGCTACTAATTCTGCTGCTGATTGAGCTGCGAAAGGTGTACCTTTTCTAGCTCCTTTAAAACCGGTAGCTCCAGCTGTTGCCCAAGCAATAGCATTACCTTGAGTATCGGTTGATGTTACAATTGTATTGTTAAAGGTTGATTGTATATGTACAACACCTTGCAATACGTTTTTCTTTTCTTTTTTCTTAGTTTTTTGTGGTCTTGCCATTTCTATTTCCTTTATATTTTTTCACTTTTAAGTAATCTGATTTAAAGATTTTGTTTTTCGTTTGAAAAATCAAACAAAATTAACTATTTTTTCTTTGCAACCGCACCGTTCTTTTTACCACGGCGAGTTCTTGCATTAGTTTTTGTTCTTTGACCTCTGCAAGGCAGGTTACGTTTATGGCGCATGCCCCTGTAAGAGCCGATTTCTTGCAAACGTTTAATATGCATAGTAACTTCACGTCTTAAATCACCTTCAATGTGATAGTTTGCAAGTTCGTTACGTAAACTTTTAATATCTTCTTCAGTTAAATCATCTGTTCTTAAATCAGGTGAAATACCTGTTGCTGCAAGTATTTTTTTACTTCTTGTAGGACCTATGCCATATATATAGGTCAATGCAATTTCCATTCTCTTGTTACGAGGTAAATCTACCCCTGCTAATCTTGCCATTTTAAATTTTCTCCTTTTGTTACTTTGTTGTTAGATTTTTTTATGTAAGAGGCTTAAATACTTCCTCTCCACTCACTGATGCCCGCGAGTTCGGCGCCTTAGTATACTTTAAAGTGCATTGAGCACCCTATACCAAAGTTACCCCTGACGTTGTTTGTGCTTAGGGTTTTCACAAATCACGGCAATTCTGCCTTTTCTTTTGATACATTTGCATTTGTCGCAAATAGGTTTTACTGATGATCTTACTTTCATTTCTTTTTTCCTTTATTTTTCGTTATTTCGTGAGATTTTATTTTAAACGGAAGGTAATTCTTCCACGGGTCAAGTCATAGGGAGTCATCTCTACCTTTACCCTATCACCTGGTAATATTCTTATAAAATTTTTTCTAATCTTGCCTGATATGTGTGCCAAAATTTCATGATCATTCTCCAACTTTACTCTGAACATGGCATTAGGCATTGATTCTATTATTGTACCTTCAATTTCTATAACATCTTTTGACATGTTTTCCTCTTTTGAAAATTTTACTTATGCACTTTCAAGTAAACAGATACAGACTTTAACTGTGACATCTGTATTTATATGTTTTATTAAGTTATCAAAACGCAATGGGCAACTGTACTTTTATCCGTTTACCCTTTCGGCTAGAATGGTCATTTTACCATACTTATTCAATAATACTCGCAAAATATTTGTTTGCAAGTAATTTATGGGGTTTTTCCACCCAAAAAACGAGTTTTTATTTTTTTGTTTTTATAAAAACGGCACACATTCAAGTTTTACTTGCATGTTGTTTGGAGGCTTTTTATGCAAGTTTCAGACTTTATTGTAAATTTTTCTTAACATTTTAATGTTTTAATATTTATAAAAACATCCACTATGTTAACCAATGTTACAAAATCGAAAAGAATTGAATTTGCAAGGGAATAATATACTTAGTATATATAGAAGAGTTGAAAGAGTCTAGGAGTGCTTGAGATGGCATACAACAAAGTTGAAGATATAAAATCTTTAGATGAATTGGAAAGAGCGCAAGCTGCAGCCCAAGCACAGGGCAATTCTGTAGTAAACTACAATGAATGGAGTCAAATACTGAAAGATCTTGAAGAAGCAGGGGTAGAATCAAGCGGAAACTTTTCTGCAGATAAAGCTAAAGTACAAGAAATAAAAGCAACGGTTCAAGAATATATTGATAACCTCAAAACAGAAGAAGCTCAAAAACAACAAAAACAAGAAAATCAAAAAACGAAAGCAGTCTCTGAAACCGACAACGAGCAAAATTTAAAAGCAACCATGGCCAACGCAACAAGCTCAGTTATAATGGCTGATTACATGAAATATTATCATTTGCTATTCTAGTTGTGTGTTAAAGATTTACACCTTGTAAAAGGCCAAAACAAGAATACAGCACGACCGATAAATCTATCTTGAGGCAATGTTCCCCAGTATCTGCTGTCTTTTGAATTACCTCGATTATCACCCATCATAAAATATTGTCCTTCAGGAATAACAAAAGGTCCGCAATACATTTCTTCACTACAGTATGAATAATCATAAGCGCTACTTATATAAGGTTCCTCAAGCGGCTTATCGTTAATGTATACAGTGAATTTTCCCAACATATCAGTTTTAATTTCAAATTTTTCTCCAGGGAGCCCAACCACACGTTTTATGTAAGCAACATCTTTGCAAAAAAAGCCTGTTAAACGTGTGAATATCTTCCAAGGAGAGTTTTTTAACTCTTCAAATGGCGGATAAAATACCATTATATCACCTCTTTTAGGTGTCGTATAAAATCTTGAATATCTTTCAACAAAAATTCTATCGCCCTCTATTATTGTCGGACGCATTGAACCGGATGGGATCCAACGAATTTCGCCTATAAAAAATTTAATAATTATAATCATTACAACTACAAAAACAACTGTATCTACAGTTTCTTTTATTGCCGGCTTATATTTTTCATATTTTTGCATCAAATCTTCTTTATTCATTTTTATATAATTCCGTAAGTTCTAGTAAAGCTCTTTTAAAAACATTGTCCTGCCAATTTCGTAGACTCAACTGAGCAAGTTTAACATAATTATTTAACAAATCAGCTGTTTTTTCAATAGCTAAATTTTCAATACTACCTGACAGAATAACTGGAGCATTGTAAATTCCGCTTTCGATGTCAGAATTTGTAGTTAGCACATTTTTCAAATCGTCCTTTATTTGAAATGCCATACCAAAATTTTTTGCAAAATCAATAGCTGAATCGAATTTTTTTAAACCTGATAAAATAAACGAAGATTCAACTGCTGTTATAAAAAGTTTTGCAGTTTTATTTTCGGTTTTCAAAAGGTATTCCTCCATGGTAGGTATCTTATTTTTACTAAAATACTGAAAAAATTCACCTTTACACATTTGAGATAAGGTTTTAGTAAAACTATCTAAAATCAAATTATTATCAAGCTCCTTCACATAATCCATTGCGCAAGAAAGCAAGTAATCACCTGCAATGACAGCCAGTTTTGAATCAAATAATTTATTGATAGTTCGTTCATTTCGCCTTATTTCAGCATCATCAATAACATCATCATGAATCAATGATGCACTATGCACAAGTTCTATCGCGGTCAAAAGCTTGTAATGATTTTTATCCAGTTCATAATTTTTTGCACGCAAAAGTAAAATTGCAACTAAAGGACGAATTCTTTTTGCGGGTGCTTCTAAAAAAGCTTCCAACTTAGAACGTAAAATTCCGGTCAGAGATAATTTTTCAGACAAACCAGATATAACCACATCTATATCAGCTTTAACTAATCCGTATATTTGAGAATAATCCTTCATAATAAGTATTATAACAGGAAAATAATTTTAAAAAATTTAGTTTTTATATTTCAATACACAAAAATAATATTTTGTCTTTCCGTATTTTCAAAAATTTAAAACTAAAAAAAAACGACTAGCAAGTAAGCTGGTCGTTGGAAAATCAATAGGAAAAAGGAAAAAGGGAAAGGAAATTTTTTTCAATTAATCTTACGAACATTTTCATAAGACTTTTTATACTTTTACCACGGGCAGAATATCCTAAATATATTCCGCCAACTGAGTATTCGGTCATTGAACAGGGGGGAAATTCCCTATTCAATTTCATTTTCTGATTAACCGAATGTTTTAAATGTTGATTCAACGTTTTTCTCGATAACTTTAGTTACAGCATCCATTTCAGTAGATATTGCATCTTGTTCTGTATCAAGTTGTTTTAATCTCAATTCTAAGTTTTTATCCTCAGCTTGTACGATCTCAATTTTTGCGTTAATTTCTTCAATTGCTTGATCGTATTGATACTTTTCATACTCATACTGGTTCATCGCATCTTCGTATGCAGCTTGGTCTGTAGTAGTATTTGTTGTTAATGAGTAAGTAATTAATTGACCTGTAGCATCCGGAATTGAAATGTTGATATAACGGCCTGTTGAATCCTTTTCAACTTTACAATCTGTGACAGCCTTAACTTCTTCTGTCTTAGTTTCACTTCCAATTGTGTAACAAGGGATGTTAGACAATGAAGAGTTATTAGTGTTATAATCAGCATTATCAACATCTGATTTTTTGTAGAAGTATGGAGTCCATTCACCGGTTGTGGTGTCTTGTACATACCTTACATACCACTCAGTAGCCTGACCACCATTATATTTGTTATTTAACAGTGTGATGTACTCTTTTTCTTCTTCCATCAAACCATCAATTTGATCTGACTCTAATTGACTTAAATATGCATCATTTTTAATAAAATCCGCACTTGGTTTAGTACCTGCAGTACTCATTACACGCAACTCATTTGCACCTATGTAATATTTACCGCCATTTCTGGTAACAATACTAGTCGCAGCAGATACAGGTGAAAAATCATCAGTCCATTGTTTTAAGTAACTAACTGTATATGATCCATCTGTATTAGCAATCATTCCGGTAATAGTGTTAGTCAATGCTCCATCTGTAAATGAGTAAACTGTTTTCGTATAATTATCGACAGAAGGAGGAGTCGGCACTGACATACCTAACAAATCACTATAGTAATTAGCAGATTGGTTAGACAAAGCAGTTCTTTGCTGGTTGATCTGTTGACCTTCGAATTCAAGATTGGTCTTCCTTGCTGTCAAGCCTAAAAATCTTGCTTGTGATGCTGCCATTCCCATAATTCTGTCTTCCTTTCATTTGTTTTCGTAACTCGTATTTTTCATGTCGGCACATGTTTTTTAAAACTTTAAACATGACTTTAAACATGTTAAGATTTTGTTACAATTAACATTTGAAACTATTTTCGAAATCTATCCGAAAGGTACGCCAGAATTGCACCTCCAACCTCTTCATTAGGATCAAAATCTGATTGTGGCGGGTTAACAGAATTACGTATTAACATGGCAACTAAAGGACCAAATGCATCGGGAACTTGAATTTTTCTATAAATACCTGCTAAGAATGTTTGAATATTAGGTGAATTGGTTTGGTTAAAACGAGAGAGTATAGGATACATTTTATCTACACCTTTCACACCGTTATCAATCAACCTGTCCACTATATATAAAGTCTCTGTAATCTGAGCTTCATTATTAGAATGGACCAAAATATCTGATAAGTATGGAAGCGCTTGCTCTTTTTGTTTTACAAAACTATCTACTTTATTTTGATCAAAAAGACAATAATTCCTTTGATTATTGGGCATTTGAGGTGCTAAATAAGTGTTCATACCATCTCTATATGGTACTTGTGCATTTAATATTTTACCGTTACTTAATAAATTACCTAAAGACATTGTATTGCTATTAAAACCGCTCACTGCTTGAATACTCATAAGACCTCCTCTTTAAGAATAAACAAACGGAGGTCCGTTTTTTACTTCAAATAATATATTATCTGCCATTGTCTTAAGTTGTTCTTTTGGCTTGCCTTTCCTTACCTGATTATAAAACTCCTCCATTAATGGCTGAATTGCAGCATCTTTTTTAGATTTAAAATTACGCAACTCAGTAGATACAAGACGTTTTTGTAAATCAAGCTCTGTTTGCGCATTAATTTTTTTTACTTGCACTTCCTTAATTGCATCACCAGTAAGCTTTCCTCCGTAAGATATAGCTGCAGCACCGGTCATTCCAAAAAACAACTGTCTAAATTGCTTATTTTTAGTATCTAACAGCCAGTTATAAAAATATGCACGGTAATCATCAACAAAAGATGAAAATGCAACCTTTGGAGTGCCATCCCCACCAATATTCGGATTCACTTTTATTGTTGATGTATTTATTTTAATTACTGTATCTTTGATAAATTTTTCAATATCTTCTTGCTTGTTCCATTTAACACCTTTCATTAAACGTCTAATCGTTTCTTCTGAAGCATCCATGGATAAAAACATATTTTCTAAATTCTGCGCATCAACTTCACGCGTTTGCTCATTTGAACTTTTTACCAATTTGGATATAATTTTTTCACTTTCAGCTATGCAATCTTTTATATACCCTCTACTTTTACTCAAATTCTTCAATGATAAATATGTAAGTCCTATTATTCCGCCGACAGTTGCTGCTCCCATTAAAAAATATAAGAACGGATTCATTTTCTCATCTTTTCTGTCTTTAACTTCATTTGTATGATTTTTAATTCCTAAAAACGGTATATGAACAGACTTACCAAAATTTGTTAAAATTCCCTCTGGTTCCTCTTGGATATATTTATTTAATATTTTGGTCTTTTCAGATAATGTACTTCTTATTATTTGAATTTTTCCTGCAAAGGACTGTGTTTCAACATCTATAAGTTTTTCTTGCAAATCTTTTTGAATATCTGCTTCACGCTTTTTCACCCAAATATCTTTAAATCCATCCAAAAAAGTTTTACCCATAAATGCGGCTGCAGTAAGCGCAAAAACTCCTGTTCCAGCTAATATCGTTTTTGGAGTCGGGTTGGTAACAATCTGAAAAACAGCTTGAGAAATTTCACTATTTACCGTAACAATACGAGTAAGAGTAGGTATCCACTTTTCTTTTAAATGATTTTTCATCAAATCAGCAGCAACTTTTGTATTGTGTTGAATAAACATGGACAGACCTGCAATTACTCCCATTACACCAAGCGATACTGCACTTATCGGTATTAAGCTTTTTTCTTTTTGATTTTTATTCTCACCGAGAAGTGACGGGAGTTTAACTTTGTCAGAGATTATTAATGTATCTACTGTATCATCCAAATTTAAAACGTTTTTTTCATAATTGTCTTTGATAAAATTATTTACGAGCACACCTTCTTTAGTGTAACTATTTGTACGCTTTTGGGTAGTAGTCAAATTTCTTTGTTGTCTAACGGTTTCATTATCTTGAAATGTCGTTACATTCATTTTCTATTAAATCCTTTTCATTTTCACCCGTGAGTTTATTATACAATTCATGTATAAATGTTTTTAGTTCAAAGGCTTTTTTCGTCTCATCAATTTGCTTATCATCATTATCCGCATCTAGTGGTTTAAAAATTGAGAATAGCGATTTTACCTTCTTTTTTAATTCATTTAGAGTTTCAGAAACCTTCTTTTGAACTGCAGCCTTTAATTCGCCATATACCGCCGTAAGTTTATCTGAAATATCAGCAAGCTTTTGAGATATACTTTGTACTAAGTTTGTCAGATTAGTAGGAAGATTTTTTAACATATTTACAGCATTAGCAAATACAGTATTTAGGACAAAATTTATAGGTCTAGCGATAATGGCAGGAGTATTTGCAGTAAAAAATTGGGACAAACCAACAAGTCTTTGATGAGCATTTGCCATTGTTTGTTGAAATGCTTGAATATTTTGTATAAAGTTTTGCGCATCCTGCTCTCGAGCTAATTTTGCATTCTGTTGAGCCTTCAAAAAAGCACCAATAGCTGCACACTCATTCCAACTCATTTCACCGGGCTTAGCTGAAAAATCTGCTTTTTTCATGCCACCGCCTCCCATGCCGTTACATATTGGGCATGCTCCAAGCGGTAATCCATGTGGACAAGTCCCTATTCTTGCGTTATTCGGTTGTATAGTTGCTAATTGCATTAAAAAATCCTCTTTTCAAAGAGGACACTGAAAAAAAGTTCTTGTCGATGGTCAAAAAGCACGTGACCAAAGCTTTTCTTCGAGTGTTCCGACTATTACGGCTGCGGCTACAGTTGAAGATCTTCACTTCATTTCCTCTTTGAAAATCGTAAAATAAATCCATACCAGTGTCAATATTTACCAACGAGATGTTAAAATTTATAAAACAACGCTCGGTAGTTAATCATTTTTAATGCTACCGTTTCTATATCCAATACCCGCTCGATAACCGGATATAAAATACATTAAAGGAAGAACCGGTTCTATCCACTTGAATCCCGATAGTATACCTGCCGTCGCAATATCATCAGCGTGCAATGCTATATCTAAAGTTTCAGGTTTCCTTTCTGTATAAAGTCCCTTAGCTGACTTTTGTCCAAATATCGGATCTATTATTTTTTTACTCAGGTAATTTGCGATATAACTTCCTCCAATTATACCCATTGCAGTTATACCTCCAAGTATCGTAAAAAGATTTTGTATAGGAGTTAGAGGTTTTATAATTTTATATTTTTGTAGCTGCTTTGCTCCAAACATTGCTAAAGCTGCTCCAACATTACAAAGACATATATTAGCAAAATATTGATAAAAACCTTCTTTAATTTTATTAGCAGTATTTTTTCTTGAAGAAGTCCCTGTAAACTTATCTGCCAAAATTCCTCCCAAAATTCCTCCAACAACCGGCACTGCCCCCAAAGCTGATAAACGACCTATCTCTTTAAATTCCTCTTCCTTTTTACTTACATCAGGCAAAATCACCTCAAATAAATCTTTTTTTGCTTTATTCTGAGGCAATTTTGCTGATAATAAGGCAATATCCTTCAGAGAAAGGTGAGTGATTTTAGGTTTGGTCAATACATGTAGAAGGTTATTGTCTTGTATAGTTATATCTTGCAAATATTTATCTACTGCTTTACTTTGTCTTAATAAAACATCTTCAATAGACTCACTCTCCATTAATCCGTTAAAGATTTTTCTCCCTCTTATTGTCAATCCTCTTGTACCCAACAAAGTGGCGATAACTGTACTTCCTACTATTAAAAAGTTTTTGATACCTCGCTTTTTATCATCATTTCGGTGTCTATAGGTATCAACTATTCCATATATCCCCCCAGTACCCACCAAAAAAGTCGGCATTTTTTTATTCAATTTATTTAAAATTAGCGGCTGATCTACAAATTTTGCTATTGTTTGAATTTTCATATTTTACTCTTTTGTTAGTCTTATCTAACTTTTGTTAGACAAGACTAACTTTATGCAAAAAAAATATATTTGTCAAGTTACTTACACAATTTCTTATTTATTTTTTCTGCAAACCCCTTATCTTCTTTGGCATAATCTTTAATAAATGAATATAATAGCAAAAATTTTTCATACAATTCATCAGATAATATATGTTCCATTTTACAAGCATTTTCAGTAGCTTGTTGAGGTGATAAATTTAAGATTTCTTGAAAAAACGCAGTCATGGAATTATGCCGATCTAAAATTTTTCTAGCCAATCCTTCACCTAACTTGGTCAAAGTAATAGATGAGTATGGTGCATAATTTATCAATTTTTTTTCTGACAACAAATTCAAAGCCGCAGTTACTGAAGCTTTTTTTACATTCAAAGCCTCAGAGATTTCAGTAACTTTCGCAACCCCTTGCTTCAAAACTTGCTTATAAATTTCTTCTAAATAATCTTCCTGACTGTACGATAATTTTTCCATACCATTAATTGTAGCACAAAACAGATACTTTTTAATCTTTTTTGTAACTATAAATTTAAACAATGATAACTAATAAATTTTAAAATGTTAATCTTTCTTAAAATTAATCACAAATAATATTGGAAATTTTTCATTAATGGAGTAGAATTACTTTATGAGTGTAGAAGAACAATTATATTCTGACATCCCTCCAACAAAGTTGAGGAATAAAGAGGAGAAATTCAAACCGGCAAAAACAAATAGGTTTTGGCTAGGGGTCGCGAGTTTTTTCTTTTTTAACATGCTCCAAAATCGTTTTTATGCATTTCGATATACCGGTTTTGAACAATTTACCAAAGAGGATGAAAACATTCCAACAATAATTTTTGCACCACATTGCAATTGGTGGGACGGAATCGTTCTGTATAACATAACTCACAGAATTTTTCATAAAGAAATTCGCTTAATGGTAGAAGAACTTAACAGATTTCCATTGTTAAGACGTGGGGGAGCATTCAGTGTAAACAAAAAATCACCTCAGTCTGCTATGAAAGCATTAAAATACTCTGTCGATGTACTTGGAAACACCAAAAATATATTGGGAATATTTCCTCAAGGTATTATTAGACCTCCTCACTTTAGACCTGTTGTATTTCAAACCGGTTTGGCTTATATTGCTCAAAACACAGCTAAAAAATATGGAAAGGTAAATTTAGTACCTGTTGCTGTTGAATATACATTTTTAAGAGATAATCGTCCTGAAGTTATTGTTAAATTTGGCGACAAGATAACTCTTGACAACTCAAATGTTAACAGAAAAGATCTTACACATAATCTTGAAAATGCTTTGACAAAAGCTTGTGATTCTCTATTTACTGAAATTTCAAAAGGAGATTTCTCAAATTATAAAATTTTATTCAAACAACATCTCAAATGGTATCGTAGAATTGAACAACGACTTAAACGAATTGATTTACCTGTAACCTCAGGGATATAAAAAACTCCTCAAAAATTGAGGAGCTAAGTTTATGCATTATATCGTTTGAAAGATTTTTCTATATTTTTGTCAATTACTGATTTTACGCTATCATACTCAGTTGTCAGTGATGAAATTTCTGTATCTAAATTCTTCATTTTTAAATCTATTTCATCTTCTTTACTTGTCAATCGAGCTTTTTGGTTAGTATATTTTGCTTCAGCTTGCGCTATTGCACTATCATCTGATACCTCTTTTATAAATGTATTTGTTGAGTAATTACCTTGATAATAATATCCGTCATCACTAATTGATGAAACGTACATCATACCATTTTTTAGCATTTCTTGTAAGTATTCTTGATCTTTTATCTCAGAATTTTCGCTCCAACCCATTGCACATAATTGGTTGAACAAGGTATCGTAGAATAAGCCTGTTTTAGCATCCTCTTCTGAAACACTTGAACCTGCATTAATTCTGTAAATAAATGTTGGATCATCAGTAACAATATTAGAGTTTGATTTCTGACCTATTATAGCATCATAGTTATTTGTACTTGCTTCTTTATTCATATATTGAGCATAGTAAGTCAAGAATGTATCTACAACTGAATTCAAATTGATAGCAGTATCTGATCTACTATGTTTTACAACAACAGGACCATGGTTCCAGAAAGCACCATAAACAAATCCGACATAATCACCTGAGGTAGCTGCATCCTTAACTGTTCCAACACAATTGTAACCACCTGAAGCTTTAGCTTTCTTTTTCCAGTAAACTCTTGTACCGACAGTATCTAAGTGCATATCTCTTGGATCTTGTCTTCTATTACCATTGTTATCAACAATTTCAGATGGATCATATAGCTCTTTTGTCTTAATAGTGGCATATTTTAAAGCATTTTCTGTTATAGGGTCTACCGCGAGAACAGAAGCAAATGCTTCATATAAATCGTCTATAAAACCACCATCTTGTACTAACATAGTTGCAATCCCTTTTGTAACTGTAGCTGGAGCTCTGCAATTCTTTTGAGCTTGTGCAAAAGCTATATATTGCTCATCATCTTTCAATAAATCTGCTAAATTAAATGATGTTTGTTGGGAATTAGATACATTATTTGATCCTGCACCAATGTATAACATATCATATGTGCCTTCCATACAACCAGGATTTAATTCTACTTGTACAGAACCTAAAGCTTCTATTAAGCCTTCCAAATTTGTTTCCACATACTGTGTTGAAATTAAATCTGTACTTCCTAAACCAGCAGCTTGGTTATAAGTTGTTGATAGAATTGAATCTCTCGTTTTTTTAGATATTACACCAGCTGTAAATAACCCCTCAATAAATTTATTACGCATTTCTTCACTTGGCATACCGTTCAAACCTTCTTGTGGTACACCTGCAGCCCTTGCTGCCGCTGCAATAGCCGGATCAAGAACTACACGTCCTTGTTGGTTAGTTATTAATGTAGGCAAATAATCATTTAATGCTGAAGGTGTCATCAATAAACTGTATGTAAGCGGATTTGATGTATCACCTTTGCCATAAAAATCATAGTATAGTTGAGTTTGATTTAAGGAATTTTGATATTCATTTGAAATCTCATTCATTTCACGAGAAAGCGCAATTTTTTGGTGTGACAATCTCATAGATTGGTATTCACAATCCGCCTTTCGTGATGTTATGGTTAATAATCTTGCTTGTGATGCTGATAAGCCCATTATCGACCTGAATCCTTTCAAACTTTATATACAAACTTAGTAACATTAGTTGAGTATACATGGTCTAGTACGGATTTTATTGGTTAATTCTTTAAGAAATCTCATTCTAATTTTACAATTATTTACAAAACGATTATGATATTTTTTACTAACTTTTGTAAACAAAATTCTTTATATCGCAATTTCAAGCATAAAAAATACTTTATATAAGAGTAGTGTAGTTTTAAAAAGGTTATTTGTAGTGTTTAGTCCAGTCGCATCAGCAATATTTACATTTAGAAATATAGATAAGACCGAAAATGGTGAAATAGGAAGAGCTCCTGTTGCACTGGGTCAAGCAGTTGGAGTCTTGGGCGAAATTTCAAAATATGATAATGCTATTGCAGTCAGTGCTAAAAATGTATTGTCAGTATTCAGTGATTTATCTAAAGAAAATAAATTTATGAATTATGCTGGGAAATTTGCTAAATTCGCAAGTGACAACGTTAATCCTTTAATCGCCGTATCTGGCGGTGTAAAGGTTTTAATGTCTGACGACAAACAATCCACTGCAATAACAGAAGCAGCAGCATTATCTACAATGTTTGGCGGAGAAGCTCTTGTCAAAAAACATTATGATAAAATTCTAAATTCAACTGTAATTCAAAATGGTTTAAAAAAAGCAGCTTCTACAAAATATTTAAAACCTATTTTTGAATTTATTGAAAGTAAAAAATGGGGAGGAGCAACTGGAGCAGTAATCAAAGGACTTTTATTCTTAGCCGGATCAATGACTTCTTATGAAGTAGGACATGCTATAGGCAAAAAAACAGCAAAATATATAAAAGATAAACAAAATGCATCCTCAACTCAGAACCTAAATCTTGAAGAAATTTACAAAAATGCAATGGGAGAAACTCCTCAGGTAATTCCTCAAAAAATCAATCATATAGCCTAAACACTTTTTATAACAGCTATGCTATAATGATTATATGAAAAGGATTATATTACTTATATCAATGTTTTTAATTGCTAATCCCTGTTTTGCGATAAAAATAGGGTTATTAGTCAATAGCGAAGATGTTCCGCTGGGTACATCCGTAAAAGGTACAATAATCGACGCTAATACAAATCATACAATATTTGAAACAGAAGCAATGAAGGGTTATGAGCTAAAACCGTATAACAATGTTTTAGCAATAAAAATTGACGGTAAATTTTATAAAATTAACTCAGATAACATCGTCATAAAAACATTAACCCCTGGATATGTTTGCACAAAAAGCAAATGGTATCGTGGTATTTTGATTATTCAAAATAAGGGAGGAAAATTAACAGTAATAAATGATTTGGATATCGACGATTATATAAAAGGTGTAGTTCCTGCAGAAATGCCATCAAGTTGGGAATTAGAAGCTCATAAAGCACAAGCAATTGCAGCAAGAAGTTATGCCATAGCAAATCTTGGTAAAAGAGCAAGTCTGGGTTTTGATTTAAAAGACACCCCCGAAGATCAAGCCTATGGAGGCGCTTCAGCTGAAACACAAAGGACAAATAAAGCCGTAGAAGAGACAAAGGGCATTGTACTCACTTATGATATGAAAGTAATTACAGCATATTACTCAGCTTCTGCAGGTGGTCAAAGCGTTTCAGCAAGCGATGTATGGGGAGGCAATTTACCATATTTAAGATCCGTACCTTCATTCGACGATAATGTCAAAAAAAATGGGCATGGAGTCGGAATGTCACAACACGGAGCGAATAATCTAGCTAAACAAGGCTATAATGGTTATCAAATTTTACAATATTTTTACAAAGATGTTACCTTTGCAAGGCTAAATCCTGAATATTACAAATAGCAAAAAAGCTTGAAAATACAGGTCATTTAACCATTTAAAGGGCTGATATCTAGTGTATATAAGGTCTAAAGAAAAAAAAATATCTGAAACCCCTTGCCAAAACAAAATAAAATGATATAATAAGTTTGTCGAATAGAAGTGCATGCGGGAGAAGAGAGAATGGTCTTTTAATACCGTAGGCAAAAAAAGAAGGAGGTTCGTAATGAACAAAGAAGAATTGGTAAAAGAAGTTGCTAAAAAAGCAAAAGTTTCACAAAAAGCAACAGCTGACGTAATTGCAGCTACTATCGAAACTATTGAAAAAACTGTTGCTAAAGGCAAAAAAGTTACATTAGTAGGTTTCGGAACTTTTGAACCACGCAAAAGAGCAGCTAGAACAGGACGCAACCCTCAAACAGGTGCTACTTTGAAAATTGCTGCAAAAACTGTTCCTGCATTTTCTGCTGGTAAAAAATTCAGAGAAGCTGTTAAATAGTTTTTCAAATTTTGTTATAAAAAGTACGATGTTAAATATAACATCGTACTTTTTGTTTGCATTATCTTGAATCTAAAACTTCAATAAAACTTTCAATACATCTTTTTGTTTATTTTTTTCAAAAGCTTCAACTGCATCATCTACATTGTAAGTTGCAGAAATAAGAGGCGAAAAATCAATTCTTTCATTTTTCAAAAGCCTCAAAGCTGGTCCGAATTGTCCACAACGAGAGCCTAAAACTGTAATTTCATCAATGACAATCGGCGCTAAATTAAATTCTTTAGACGCCGCAACTGTACTTTTTAGAACGAGCACTCCACGTGGTCTGGTAAGTGCTAACGCAGTTTCAAAACCTGATATAGAACCTGTTGCCTCGACTACAACATCGTATTTTTTAACAATTGAAAAATCGCTCAATAAAGAAGTTTTAACCCCTTGAGCTTTTGCAATATCCAATTTATTTTGGTGCTTACCAACCAAAGTAACATCAATATTTTGAGCATTCAAAGTTAAAGCCGTAATCAATCCGAGTTTTCCATCACCAAGCACCACGACCTTTTCAAAAGGTTTGATGTGAAGTTGTTCAGTGATTTCACAAGCAGCAGCAAGAGGTTCAACAAATACAGCCTGCTCATCAGTCACATTTTCAGGGACTTCAAACAAAACCTCCAAAGGCATTGTCATATATTCAGCAAAACATCCGTCCTTTTGCCAAATTCCCAAAGTATGTCGATTAGGACAATGGCGATATAATTTTTCAGCACAATAAGGGCAGTCTGACTCCTTACACCCGTATGAAATTTCAGAAACAACCCTTTTCCCAAGTAGGGATTTATCCTCATCATTAATTTCCTCAACTATACCGACAGCCTCATGACCCAATATACCAACATATCCCATATAACCTTTTGTAATTTCATAATCAGTGTTACAAATACCTGCTAAAGTAATTCTTATTAACGCTTCACCTTTTTTAGGAACAGGTTTTTTATAATCATTCACTAGCTTTAATTCTTTATCAAAAACTACTGCTTTCATCATCTTCTCCTTTTATCATAAAATCTATACTAACAAAAAAAATTATTTTGAATAAGATCCTAAAAATCTCAAAAAATCAGTTTTGGCAAGGACTTGCTCTATTGTTTTGAACGTCTCTTTATTTTTAATATGTCCATCAAAATTAACGATAAATATATATTCACCAAACTTTTGTTTTGAAGGACGTGACGCAATATAAGAAAGATTGATATTATTTTCCAAAAACACTTTCAACACTTCAAGCAAAGCACCCGGTTCATTTGCAGTTGAAAAAGCAAGAGAAGTCCTATCATTTTTAGTCGGTTCAGTTTCAAAATCACCAATCAAGACAAATCTTGTGCGATTTGTCTTGTCATCATTAATATTTTCTTTCAAAACATTCAAATAATAGGTTTCTGCAGTTTTTTTACTGCCGATTGCAGCGTATGTTAAATTATAATTAACTAAAGAACGAGCCGCCTCTGCAGTCGAAGTCGCTTCTATAATATTAACTCTCATCGGTAATTCATTATGAATAAAGTTTTGACACTGTGCCAGAGCTTGAGGATGAGAAATGACATTCATAATACTTGAAATTTCTGTAGTTCTTGCAAGAAGACAATGATGAATCGGCATAACATATTCAGATAGAATTTTGATGTTAGGATTTTTAGTAAACATAAGGTTGTCTAATGCTTCTGTTACCGTGCCCTCAATTGAATTTTCAACAGGTAAAACACCAAGGGAATTAGGATTATCGTCAACATATTCAACAACTTGTCGAATGGTTGTCAACGGCATAGGATTTGCAAAAATACTATATTTATCGCAAAATGACTCAGTCGCCATTTCAGAAAAAGAACCATGAGGTCCAAGATATGCGATAGTTTGTACATCATCAAAATTCATAATTGCACCAGCCTTCTTTTTAGAGTATTATTTGTAATTATAACAGAAAGAGGGAATTTATGGCAAATATAAAATTTGGAACAGATGGTTGGAGAGCGATAGTTGGGAAAGATTTTAATCAAGAAAATGTAACATTGGTTACAAATGCAATAGGGAAATATGTCTTTGAAAATTTTGGACCGGATAAAAAAATTATAATCGGTTACGATCCAAGGAATATGGCCAAAGAATTTTCACTCCAAACAGCAAAAATACTGTGTGATTTAGGATTTACAATACTATACAGTGAGGAAATAATCCCAACCCCAGTACTTGCATACAATGCTAAACATCTTAATGCATGCGCAATAATGTTTACCGCTTCACACAACCCTCCTGAATATTTGGGGATAAAATTTATACCCGACTACGCAGGTCCTGCTACAAGCGACATTACCAATGAAATCATTGCTAATATAAATGCACCTACAAAAAAATTTAAGCAAGGTGAAATTATACAATATAATTTTAAGCCGGCTTATTATGAACATATAGAAAATCTTATTAATTTTGAAAAATTAAAAAATTTAAAAAGTAAAATTATATTTGATGGTCTGTATGCCGCAAGCATAGGTTATTTTGACGAATTACTGACAAAGCACAAAATTCCATACCAAAGCTTACATATGTATCATGACCCGAATTTTGGCGGTGGCATGCCTGAACCTAAACCGAAATATTTACAAGAACTTATAAAAACAGTAAAAGAGAATAACAATACAGTTGGTCTGGCAAATGACGGAGATAGCGATCGTTTTGGTATCATAAACGAAAACGGAGAATATGTATCTCCAAATGAAATTATTGCAATACTTTTAATGCATTTAAAAAAACATAAACACTTGGAAGGCGGAGTAGTAAAAACAGTCGGAGCAAGCCTTTTGATAAATAAAATTGCTGAATTATTAAATATTGAAGTAATTGAAACTGCTGTCGGATTTAAGCATGTAGGCGAAGCAATGCGCAAATTCAATCCAATAATAGGAGGCGAAGAAAGTGGAGGATTAAGCATTCAAGGACACATACCCGAAAAAGATGGAATCCTTGCAAATCTACTAATACTCGAAGCTATGGCTTGTGAAAATAAATCTTTAACAGAATTACAAAATGATTTATATGCAATTGTTAAATGTAAATTCTACAACGATAGGATTGATAAGCACCTTGATAACACAGATGAAATTAAACCTATAATCGAAAAATATAAACTTAAAAAAGAAATAGGACAATTCAAAATAAAAGACATCGACACAAAAGATGGTGTAAAATTATATTTTGAAGATGACACAAGTTGGATGTTAATTCGTCCAAGTGGAACCGAACCTCTTTTAAGGATATACTTTGAAAGCGATAGCACAGAAAAAATCGAACAACTCAAATCCTATATAAAATAACTATTTGGGAAGCAATATCTACTTAAGGATAAAACGAAAATCTTATTGGACTATCTTCAAATTATTTTTGCTGTCAAAACAAGATTTGAGTTTTAACAATCTTGTTTTGACAAACTGCGCTTGATGCGAAAAAGGTTTTTTCTGTAAAAACTTTCTATAGTATCTCAACGCATCAATTTTTCGTCCCAGCTTGTCAAAACAAATTGCTATGCCCACATAGGCACGGTAATACTCGGGGTTGAGTTTTAATAATTCATTTAAAATTTTTGAAGCTTCTTGATACCTGTCAAGTTTCATAAGTAAAGTTGATTTATGCTCATAAGCCTTTAAAAAGCCTGATGAATTGTCTATTAATTTTTGATAAATCATCAAAGCCAAATCATATTCTTCGCACAACTCATGTGCAATTCCTAATTGCAATATAGCCTCAGGTTTTTCAGGGTCTATTTGAATTGCTCTCACAAAATTTTTAATTGCCCCACAAGGAATTCCCTCTAATAGATGACATACACCAAGCTCAAAAAATGCATCATAATATTCTTCATCAATCTCAGTTGCTTTTTCCAAATATCTTATTGCTCGAGCATAATCTTTTAAGTGCTTGCAACACACTCCCAAGCCATAGTATGAATAAGCATCTTTCCTATCAATCAAAATAGAATTAAGATAATTTGCAGCAGCTTCTTTGAAAGAATTCTCATTCCTCAACGCATCCGCCTTTATGCAAAAATCATTTATTTTTTTTGTTTTTGCTTTTTTTACAGTTTTTATATTCGAAACTTCAACTACCACAAATAACCTCTTTTCAATATAATTTTATATTTTTTAACCAATTACCAGAACAATCCAAAGATGTATAACTTCATCAATCATTGGATTTATAAATATAATTGTGCTATAACATTATTATGAAGAAGATAGTAGCTATATTTTTATTGATTATATTTTCACTACCTGCAATAGCTTCGGAAATACATTTACAAGATGTCAACAAGCCTAAAATTGAACTTCCTGAGCCTAAGGTAAATAAAAAGCAATCACTTGTAATGACCGATGAACAAATCATGCAAGAACTTGTAAAACTGCAAAAAGACAAAGATTTAGAAGACATTGAAAACTTGTGGAAAGGTACTGTTGAAAACAATCAAGTTATAGGTTTTGCACTAAAAAAACTTGCAACCCCTGAAAGTCAAAGGAGAATTCATTCCTCATTAATGGCAAAAACGCTTTCAGCAATAGTGGCAGGGGCATCTTTTGCTCCATCACTTGTCGGAGCTGACTACATGACACAAACTGCCGCATATTCAGCTGGACGACTTGCACAAAATTTGATTAACAAAAAAAATATGCCAACAGAAATTCCACTCACTGATACTGAATTAATTGAGTTGGCAGGACTTGTTGAAAATCTTCAAGATAAAATAATTGAAGCTTATTACAATTATAAAAGTAACCTTTCTCAGCTAAAAGAGACACGCTCAAGATTACTTTTGTACAATAAAAATTATACAAATGCATTGGAAAATGAAGATATCCTAGAAATTACGATATCTTCAGCATTATACGACAACATGCGAATTGAAGAATTTTACTTTATGGAAAATGCCAAGCGTTACCACCTTGAGCTGCAAAGACTTGCCGGCAAAAAAGTTGTGGATAACCTTAACCTATATCAATATAACTTTAACGCTACTTTATTAAAGGAAAAGGAGGAAAATAAATGATAAAAAAAATCCTGATCCTTTCTTTTATAATGTCCACAACTTTGCCATGTATAGCACTTGAATATAAGGATGTAAACACTCCACGCCCTGCAGCATACAGGCTAGGTTTATCTGATGAACCGGAAAAAGAATACATAGAAGCAAGACAGACAGCACAAACTACAGGACAAAAGAAAATCCCTGAAATTCCAACAGTCTTCGTAAAAAAAGAAGAAGTAAACAAATTTAATGTTGATGAAATAACATACGCAGATCTAAGCATCAAACAAATTTCAAAAGAAGTAGCCCAAGAACTTCAACTTGATGAGGAGGAAATGGTTGCAGATTTGTCATTACTATGGCAAGGAGCTGCAACTCAAAGCGATACAATAAATTTTGCACTATATAAACTTGCAAATCCGGAAGAAGATAAACCAGATGAAAAATCAATCAAAAAGGTTCTGTCAACAATTGCAAGTATGTCAACAATTGTAGGTGCAAGTATGGGAAGTCCTGTACTTGCAACAGGCTCAATAATCGGGGGAAATGTTCTTGGAATTATGTCCCAAGACACAAAGGCTTTAAATTATAAGTATACAAAAGTAACCGATGCTGATATGATTATTCTCGTCAGAAAAATTGAAGACCTACAACAAAAAGCAGTAGATTTATACTATAGCTATATGACAGCTCGTAAAAAGCTAAGAATGCTTGAAGAAATGACAGCTGAGCGCAAAAGAATTTATGAAAAATCCCAAGAAAGTACACGAGAAATTATTCTTATCACAGATGCATACTATAGAACCTCATTAGATGAGCTAATGAAAGCTCAATCTGACTATTATGCAAAACGCGCAGCGCTTGAACAATTTGTCGGAAACGATGTATTCAAGCAGTTTGAAAGCGATGTTATTAAAAGGGAAAAAGATAAAAAATGAAACTAATCCCCTATGAAATAAAAACAGGTAAAGAGAACATGGAATACGACGCGTATCTTCTTGATTACGCGATAAAAAATCAAATCTCTGAACCTATTTTCCGCTTATACGGTTGGTCTCCTGCCTGCGTTTCACTCGGACGTAATCAGGATGATAAATTTATTGATTATAAGTTTTTAAGCAAACTCAAAATAGACGTAGTAAGAAGATTAACAGGCGGACGAGCATTACTACATGACAATGAAATAACATACTCATACATTACCCCCGTAAATATTTTAAAAAACGGTGAAAATATAACATCCTCCTACAAAGAAATATCTCAAATTTTGATTAATGCACTGAAAAAAATCGGCATTGAAACAGATTTCGGTTCCTCCAAACGCCCTAATACTCACTTTGACTACTGCATGTTAATATCTACAGGAGCTGATTTATGCTACCAAGGACGAAAACTCATAGGCTCTGCACAATTCAGAAAAGACAACTACATACTACAACACGGATCCATATTATTTGACTATAATAAAGAGCTTTTGCAAAAAATATTCAAAGAAAACATTTCAACAGACTCAATAATTTCAATAAAAGAAATTTCACCGGATATAAAAAAAGAAGACGTTATAGAATTGTTAAGTAATGTAAAGCACCTAAACCCTTATATTTAAAGGATTTTACATGATTACAATTATAAACAGGCAATTTATTGTTGGCAAAAACCTTTATATAATTACGGGGAATCAATTAAGGGGAAAATGACAATGAGTTGCAATTGTATGAATTTAAGACTAAATGCAGCGGGCTATCCATTTACTTGGGCATCAAACTACGGCGGACGTATCCAATTCAATACAATGCCTGATTACGTTTCAGCTGACATGGCATTTAGAATTCAAAACAATTGGCTAAGACAGGGTAATATGTTTTCAGGTTGTTCAGGATTTATGCCGAACTACCCGATGATGCCAGCACAATATCCTGTACAATATCCTATGCAATATCCGCAAATGGGAATGCAATACGGTGATAATGGCACCGCAGCGGGATATATTGACGGCAGAAAAACCAGAATTAGCGTGATTTCAGGCAACTCATACCGCAACTTAGAAGCTTGCAAAACTCAACTAGGGCAACTAATAAATGATCCATCTGTAACAGATGAACAAAAACAAGAAATCAATAAGTTCTTAACAAGAATAAATCAAGTTCAAGCAGAATTACAAAAAGCATTCCAAAATGCACAAATGGCAAGCAATCCACAAATATTAGATCAAATTAACAACCAGGTGGAAGCACTCGCAGGAATTGCACAAGAACTGCAAACTTTACTTGCAGAAATGCTTCAAACATTAATCGCAGAAGCCGAACAAGGCGAAGGAGAAGGCGAAGGAGAAGGCGAAGGCACACCAGCTCCTACAGCACCTCAAGCTCCATCAGGAGAACAAGGCGAAGTACAAGTAATTGCACCTGCTAACGGAAATCCTGAAGAAAGCCTTATAACAACAACAAACAAGCACGTATCACCTGAAGTAAGAAGCATTACAGAAAGAATTTATGATGCTGTAAATAGTATCGGCACAAAAGACACACAATTAAGCGAAGCAATAAATGAAATCAATAAAGACAACGTGCTGGATGTATTTGATAACTGGAATGCAGGATATGCATCAGGATACATCAACGACGACAAAAACGGATTAATTGAAACAATATATGACGATAAATCACTTTGGTATAATGGCGGCAATGATGAAGTTGCACATATTCTAAATGCTTTAGTTGAAAAAGCTGCAGAGATAGGAGATGAAGCATTACAAGCTATCACACCGCTAAAAGCTCAAATCAATTCTGAATTAAACGCTTTTTGGAACACAGATGAAGACGCTGTAGCTGAAGCAATTAACAAAATCGTTTTGATATTGCTAGCTCACCAATCTGATAAAACTCCTGCTAAAGAACAAAAAGCAGAATAATAAATTTAAAATCGATTCCTCATATTGTAGTAAAAGGTAAAAACCTAAAAAGGTTAGAATGGTAGTAATGTGAAGTCAGCTCCTGAAAAATTCGGGAGCTTTTTATTATGAGATTTTTTAATAAAAAACATAGATATTATCTTTATGATATAATAATTTTACTTAAGGAGAGAAAAAATGGTAGATATAAGACAAGAATTTATAGAACAAGCAACAAAATTATCACGCGGCGCAGAGGTACTACCTGGGGGTATTGAAGAATTGGCTGTAAAATTACAGCACGCTCATGATACCAATACTCCGCTTAGGGTAAAATTAGGAATGGATCCGACAAGACCTGATCTGCACTTAGGACATACCGTTGTTATGAGAAAGTTAAGAGAGTTCCAAAGACTCGGACACAAAGTTGTACTAATCGTAGGAGGTGCAACAGCAATGATAGGTGATCCTTCAGGAAAATCAGAAACAAGACCTTCATTGACCAAGGAACAAGTTGAAGAAAATGCAAAATCTTATTTTGAGCAAATGTCAAAAGTAGTAGATGTATCAAACGCAGAAGTAACAAATAATGCTGACTGGCTCCACAAAATGGGATTTACCGAATTATTAAAACTTGCAGCACAAATTACCGTAGCACAAATGATGACTCGCGATGACTTTGCGAAACGATATGCAGAAGGTAGACCGATATCTATACATGAGTTTTTCTACCCACTAATGCAAGCCTATGATTCACATGTAATTGATGCTGATATTGAATTAGGAGGGACAGACCAAAGGTTTAACACACTTTTAGGACGTGATATCCAAGCAGCTTATGGTAAGAAATATCCTCAAATGGTTATGTTACTTCCTCTAATTGAAGGTACAGACGGACTGGTTAAAATGTCCAAGACATATCCTGAGCATTGTATTTCACTCACCGACTCTGCAAAAGATATGTTTGGAAAACTTATGAGTATTCCTGATACTTTAATTATGAAATATTATACTCTGTTAACTGACGTGTCAGATGAAGAGTTGAAACAAATCGAAAATCAATTAAAAGACAGTGCAGTCAACCCTAGAGATATAAAGCTTAAATTAGCTCATACAATAACTGAAGAATACCATGGAAAACTAGGCGCAGACAAAGCTCAAGAAGAATTTATCAATGTTGTATCAAATAAAGGGATACCTGAAGATATTCAAGAAATCAAAGTTACACAGGGTAAAGGAATTTTAGACCTGCTTTTAGAGTTAAACTTTGTACAAAGCAAAGGTGAAGCAAAACGACTAATTCAAGGCGGGGGCGTAAAAATAGACGGCGAAAAAATTGCCGATATGAACTATACAATTAACTTCGAAAAAAGCGTAATATTACAAGCAGGAAAACGTAAATTTGCGAAACTGGTAAAATAATGTTCAAAATTTTAAAACGCGGAATAATAAAGGTAAAAGAAGACATACAGGTAATCTATGACAAAGATCCGGCAGCAAATAATCTGTTAGAGGTCATTTTGTGTTACCCCGGTCTTCATGCACTAATAGCATATCGTTTTGCGCATAGGCTTTACAAATGGCATATACCGCTAATTCCAAGAGTTATCTCATATATCACAAGGATTATCACAGGGATTGAAATTCATCCGGCAGCGAAAATAGGTAGAAGATTTTTCATCGACCACGGTGAAGGGGTTGTAATCGGAGCAACAACCGTAATAGGTGATGATGTATTGATATACCAACAGGTAACCTTGGGAGGCACAGGTAAAGAACAAGGTAAACGTCACCCGACTTTGGGTCATGGGGTTATTGTGGGTGCAGGCGCAAAAGTTCTAGGAAATATAACTTTAGGGGATTATGTTCGAGTTGGGGCAGGCTCCGTCGTTGTTGAAGATGTACCTGAATACTCAACAGTAGTAGGTGTACCGGGAAGAATAGTGCACAGAAAAATACGAGATAAAAACGGGGTTTTGATGCATAACCGAATACCTGATCCAGTTAAATGTGAACTTAACCGACTTAAATATGAAGTCCAAGAGCTAAAGGAAAGACTTGAGCAAAAACAATTATAGTTGCCCTGTTTATCTTTTTTATATCTAAATAGAATTTTTTAAGTATTGAAAATTCTATCACCTGCATCCCCCATACCAGGGACAATATAGCCTTTTTCATTCAAATGATCATCGACAGCAGCAGTAATAATTTCAATATCGGGATAATGATTTTGAATGTTTTCTATTCCTTGAGGTGCAGCAATTATGCAAATCACTTTTATATTGTCAATTGGAATACCTTTATCAGCATAAAGTTTAATTGCTTCAATGAGAGAATTCCCTGTCGCTAACATAGGATCGGTTATGTAAATGTAGAATTTTTCAGGATTAGGTGCTTCCATAGGAACTTTGTTATAATACCAAACAGGTTTTAATGTTTTTTCATCCCGATACATTCCTATATGTCTTATACATGCCTGCGGTAAGATGTCAATAGCTTCATCTGTAAAAATTAAACCCGCTCTTAAAATAGGAGATATAATCAAATTTATGTTGGGGTCAATTGTTTTCGTTGTAAATGTGGTCAAAGGAGTGGTGACATCAACATCCACAAGCGGTAGATTTTTTGAAGCTTCATAAAGTAAACATCTCGTGATTTTTCTTGTAGCAATTCTAACACCTTGACTGTCTGTATTTCTATCTCGCATCGTGCAAAGATTTTGACAGACTACCGGAGTATTAATTACACGTACTTTTTCACTATTCATTTTTCCACTCCTTTATTTTCTTATTAATCTTGTCTTTTTCTGTATTTAAATCATCAACATATTTATCTGCATTGCTAACATTTTTTCTAATATCATCAATATTAATAGCAGGTTTACCTTTTTTTTCATCAAGCCCGACCTCTCGAGCGAAGTAAGAAAGACGAGAAGAAATAGAATCAATCTTATCAAACATATCATTCAATAGACCTAAAGAGTCATGCAATCTTTTCGGACTATTCACAACAATTAATTTTTCAGATGCAATACTTTCTTTATTAGGTTGATATATTTCCAAAGACTTAGAACCACCAAGCCCACTAAATTCAACCGTAGCAATTGCTCCTTTGGGAATTTTTACCCCTTTTTCAGTTATGATAAATTTAACATACACCTCATTAGCCACTATGCTGATCTTGCTAATATAGCCAACCTGAACCCCCATAAACTTAACAGGCGAGCCAACAATTAATCCGTCGACATCAGACATAAATATTTGATATGTAGTCAATTCCTTATATTGATTGTACCTGTGAATACGAATACCAGCAATAATAATACAAATCAGCAAAAACCATATTGCAAACTCAATCCAAACATATAAATGAATTTCATTAAATTTTTTCATGCCACCATTATACATGGAATAGATAATTTTTACTACTTGCCAAAACATTTTTTGTATATTATTATGAATACACGGAAAGAAAGAGGAACAAAAATGGATCAAATTATCAGAGTTGCATGGGATTTAAACGAAAATACAGAAAATAGATATCAATTAGTATATGAAATTGCAGAACTTGCAAAAAAATTGGTTGATGAAATGCAAGCTAAAAAAGCTCGTGATGAATATAACTATGAAGAAAGCTATGACGGTGCTTATAAAAAAGAAAATCCTGTGGAACACGCGATTATGGTAAAAGCATCAGAAGCAGACGACAATAGACTTGTCGGTTAATAATTTTTGCAACTTAAACCCGTGATTTATCATGGGTTTTATTGTGTCTAAAAAGGGGTTTATATGCAAAAAACAATAGCATTTTTAAAAGGGGAAATTGGAGATTTTATACCTGAAATCGGTATAATACTTGGATCGGGACTTGGAGAATTGGCAGATGAATATTGTGATATAGCAGTCGCATATGATAGAATACCTAATTTTATTAAATCAACCGTACAAGGTCATAAAGGAAGACTGGTTTTTGCCAAAGTAAACAAAAAAAACATTGTTATGATGCAAGGTCGTAACCATTTTTACGAAGGTCACACAATGTCAGAAATAACTTACCCCGTAAAAGTTATGAAATCTCTCGGCGTAAAAACTCTAATATTAACAAATGCAGCAGGAGCAGTAAATGAAACCTTTAAGCCTGCTGATTTAATGCTCATCACAGACCACATAAACCTAATGGGTACAAATCCGCTTATTGGACCAAACAATAATGCACTTGGTGAAAGATTTCCAGATATGACAGAAATTTATAAAAAATCACTGATAGAACTTGCTGAAAAATCTGCAAAAAAACTCGGATTAACCCTCAAAAAAGGTATATATCTGGCAAATACAGGTCCTAGTTATGAGACTCCGGCAGAAATACGTATGGCAAGACTAATGGGAGCTGATGCAATAGGAATGTCCACTGTACCTGAAGCGATAGTAGCAAATTATTGCAAAATGGATATACTTGGCATAAGTTGCATCTCAAATGCTGCAAGTGCAATAGGTGCAGAAAAGCTCTCTCATGAAGAAGTAATCCATACAACTAACAGAGCAAAAGCAGATTTTAAAAAACTTATACTCGAAATAATAAAAAATATACCGTAATAGATCATCATTGAATTATTAAATAATTCATTTAGTGTATGCATATTTCCAAATACAAGTTACAATAGAACTATGCTAAAACAAACAACCTATGAATCAATTGTGGATAAATTTTCGTCGCCTTCCATAAAAAATTACATGGAAGTAGTTGAATTGTGCACAAATGAAATCGAAAAAAATTATAATGACGCTGACCTGCACTACATAAAATCTATGGCACTTTTTGGATTGTCAACCCTAATCCAAAATGCTGATGAACTATACGCGGCAATACATTCCGAAGAAGTCTACCATTCAAGTCTACGAAATGGTGAACTAATGAGAAAAATTGAAAGTAATATTAAGTTAGCTGACACAGCTTTAAAAGAATTTAATGTTGCCCATGACATTGATAAAAACATTATTGAAAAGCATCCTAATTTGAGAATTATCGTTGAATATAAATTAACAGGGATAAAATATTTATTTTCACGACCTATACCTGCAAAAGAAATACAAAACTTGATATTTCAAGATAAAAAATGGTACTTTGTAATAACAATATCAATTTTAAGTTGCATAATGACAATTATACTAAATATTATTGCCGATGAAACAACTGCCATTACGGCCTTTTTAATAGGAATGACATTGACAATACTTGCTGTCCTATTCTACCCAAGAGAAAATCACCTCATTCTCAACAAGTACAAAAAATATATATATAAGATTAATGAATAAATTTCACAAGATAATTTAGATATATCTATTTTTATCAAAAGCCATCATTCAAAATAACTCTATCAATCACGTAAGTTTATGTATATAAATTTCTTCATATTTTGGTGCATTAGAGGGTCTTTTTGATAAAATGTTATCATGACATTTATACAGGAGAGATCTGATGAATAAACCGAACATAGCAATTTTAGGCGCAACCGGTGTTGTTGGACGCGAAATTACAAAAATAGTTGACGAGTTAAAAATTAATTTTAATGAGATAAAGTTTTTATCTAGCGCAAAAAGTGCCGGATCAGAGATTGAATTTCAAGGTAAAAAATATATTGTCGAAGAGGCTAAACCTGAAAGTTTTGATAATGTGAATATTGTCCTTGCTTCAGCAGGCGGATCAACAAGTCAAAAGTTTGCTCCTGAAATTGTAAAACGCGGTGGAGTTTTAATTGATAATTCAAGTGCTTTTAGAATGGAAAAGGATGTTCCACTTGTCATTGCTTATGTTAATGATGAAGATTTAAAAAAGCATAAAGGAATTATCGCTAATCCAAACTGCTCAACCTCTCAATTAATGCTTGTACTGAAACCGCTACATGAAAAAGCAAAAATTAAACGTTTGATTGTTTCAACATATCAAGCTGTGTCCGGTGCTGGACTTGCAGCAATAAATGAGTTAACCGCAAATACAAAAGCAACACTTGCAGGTGAAGAATTTGAAAATAAATGTTTCAAAAAGCCAATATCATTCAATGTTATACCTCAAATTGATGTATTTTGCGATAACGGATACACAAAAGAAGAGATGAAGGTTGTGAATGAAACAAAAAAAATTCTTCATCTGGATGCTGATGTGCCTATTTCTTGCACAGCTGCAAGAGTACCTGTATATAACGGTCACTCTGAAGCCGTCGATATTGAATTTGAAGAACATATTTCCCCTGATGAAGTACGTGAAATATTGAAAAAATCATTCGGCATTGAAGTTATTGACAATCCTGATAACTTTGAATATCCTACAACTCGCGATGCATCAGGTGTAAATCCGGTATTCGTGGGCAGAATTAGAAAAAATTTAGCTTTCAAAAACGGTATTACATTATGGTGCGTAGCTGACAACTTACGTATCGGTGCTGCATTGAATACGGTGAGAATTTGTCAAAAAGTTATTGAAATGGGACTATACTAGTTTTAAAAAGAGGTTTTTACATAAAACCTCTTTTTTGTAAATATACATTTTAAGGAGCATGATTATGAACGTTAATAAATTAATAGTTTCCCCGATATCAAAAGGATTCCAAACTACACAAATTACTAACCCTGATAACCATATAGTTAGACAGGAATTGCTAAAAGTAACTAAAAAGATTTTTGGTCAACCACTTACGCTACCAAGAAAAATTGCAGAAAAACAAGCTAAAGAAAAAGCTATCCCCTCATTTATAAATAGAGCCTGCTATGTTGGAAGTGGCGTCAATCCATCAGCCAAAGAAGATGCAAGAGTTCTCGGTGGAGTTGGAATTGATTTTTTTGGTTAACAAATCCTTATAAATGAGCAATTTAATTTTTCACATGACTTTACCGATTAAAAGGAAATGTGTATGTTATGTCTATAAAAAATATTGCTCAAAATTTTATTCAAATTGTTGATTCAAAAATCCCTACAAGATTTGATGATATCCAAAAGGAAATTGAACAGGCTAGGATTGAAGAATATTTTAATCAATTCATTCCTCAAAAGAATGATAAGACTTATTCTTTAGGTAGTGTTATAGGTGAAGAATTAGGTAAAAAGCTTGATAAAATCGGTTAACACTCGAAAAAACTACTCTAAGTCTTTTTATATTACTTTTTGTTAACATCTGCTGCATTACGTTATTTTTTTGATAAAATGTACTTAAGTTGAGGGATATTATGGGACAACTGTTAAGAAGAGATAACGTAGCAGAATTCGTTCATAACTTGCAAAAAAGCGGAAAGACAATTGTTGCAACAAACGGGTGCTTTGATATTCTCCATGTAGGACATGTCAGATATTTACAAAAAACAAAAACTTTTGCAGACTATTCAATTGTGCTTTTAAATTCGGATAAATCAGTGCGTTCAATAAAAGGTGAAGGACGACCTATTAATAATGAAAATGATAGAGCCGAAATTCTATGTGCGCTTAATTGCGTAGATTATGTCGTGTTATTTGATGAAGATAGTCCTCGTAGCTTATTAGACGAGATTAAACCTGATGTATACACAAAAGGTGCTGATTACACGATGGAAACCCTTCCTGAAGCTGATATTATGGTAAAAAATGGTACAAAAGTGGAATTTATAAGTTTTGTTGAAGGTAAATCTACTACCAAAACTATTGAAAAAATGAAAAACAGTTAAAATTTTTTGAATTAAATAAATATTTTATAAAAAAGGAGATAAATATGAAAAGTTTCACACTAGAAGAAATTACGCAAATTACAGGAGGTATGCTCACAAAAGCTCAAGATGCAAAAATAGAAAAAATTGCACCTCCGCTTTTAGCTGATGAAAATACATTAGCTCTTGCGTTAGGAGAAGAGGAAATTGCTAATTTGGCAAAATCAAAAGCCAAGGCTGCACTTGTACCTCTAGGTGTACAAATAGATGGATTTACAACTATAGAAGTAGAACGCCCAAGACTTGCTATGATGAAACTAATAACCTTGTTTTATAAAGAACCTGAAGTTAATGAAGGTATTCACCCTAGTGCAAGTGTGCATCCTGAAGCTAAATTAGGGAAAAATGTTAAAATTGGTCCTAATGTAGTTATCTCTCGTGGTGCGGAAATTGGTGATAATACGAGAATTGTGGCAAATTGCTATATCGGTAGCGATGCAAAAATCGGTTCTAATTGTTTCTTCCATCCAGGGGTTAACATTGGTGATAGAGTACAAATCGGTAATGATGTAATTTTACAGCATGGTGTCTCTTTGGGAGCTGATGGTTTCAGTTTTGTTACTGAAAATCCTGATAATATTGAACAAGCGAGAAAAGATGGACAAATTAAAGAAGGTAATGCTGCAAGTCATGTTATTTTTAAAATTCCATCAATTGGCTCAGTAGTTATTGGCAACAATGTTGAAATCGGTGCAAATACCACTATAGACCGCGGTACTATTGAAAACACAACAATAGGTGATAATACAAAAATTGATGACTTGGTTATGATTGGTCATAACTGTAAAATAGGGAAGGGTTGTCTAATCGTTTCTCAGGTTGGTATTGCAGGAAGCTGCGTTATCGGTGACAGAGTTGTGTTGGCAGGTCAAGCAGGCTTAGCTGATCACATACAAATAGGATCTGATTCAATTATTACAGCAAAAGCAGGTGTTACAAAATCTTTCCCTGAAAAATCAATTGTAGTAGGTATCCCAGCTGTTCCTAGAAAAGAATTTATTAAACAACTCAAAACTATGAAAGATGCTCAGGAAATTTTTGCTAAATTTAGAAAATATGAACCGCTTTTGAAAGAATTTGAGGATAATATCAGTAATGATAACAATTAAAAAAGAGATATCTATAACCGGAAAAGGTTTGATGAAAAACAAGCCTTGTACAGTAAATTTTTTCCCATCTGAAGAAGGGAAAATAAGATATTTTGTTAAGAGTAAAGAAGCTTTTGTAGCTAATGTTGATAATGTTATTTCAACTGACCATTGTGTCACGATTGGTGCTAATGGGTCAAAAGCTATTTTAACAGAGCATTTGACTGCTGCTTTGGCTTTTTGTGGGATAGATTCTATAGATATTTGTATGTCAGAAGAGGAAGTGCCAGCTCTTGATGGAAGTTCAAAAGAGTGGGTAGAGCTATTCAAAAAAGCAGGAATTAAAAAGCCGTTTTTATATTCAGCTAAAAAATACACTCTTTCTGAACCTGTATATTATCTTAACGGCAAAACCAGTTTAGTGATTTTACCAGATAAAGAATTATATATATCATACGCAGTAAATTATGAGCACCCTGATCTCACAAAATATTGGGTAAATTACAATCCTAAAAATCAGGAAGAAATTATTGAAGCAAGAACTTTTGGTTTTTATAAAGATTTAAAAAAATTTCAAATGCTTGGCTTCGCACAAGGCGTGACGTATGAAAATACCGTCGGACTCGAAGGTAATGGATATACTACTGAGTTACGTTCAGACAAAGAGCCTGCTAAGCATAAAATTCTTGATCTGATTGGAGATTTATATTTGACAGGCGTAAATCCACTGGATTTAAAAGCTCAAATTTTAGTAAAAGAGGCAGGACATGCTGTACATTTAAAAGTTGCTAAAATACTTAAAGACAAATTAATCGAATGTAAATAATAAAATTATAAAGGAGAAAACCATGACAGAAGAAACTAAAGTTCTGAGTTTTAACACAATGGAAATAATGGAAATGATTCCACATCGTTATCCGTTTTTACTTGTAGACAGAATTACTGAGTGTGTACCGGGAAAATATGCAAAAGGTTATAAGAATTTGACAATGAATGAAGAATTTTTCCAAGGTCATTTTCCAAATAATCCAATTATGCCTGGCGTGTTACAACTTGAAGCTATGGCTCAGTGCTCTGCACCAATTTTAATGACAATGCCAGAATTTGAAGGTAAATTAACATTATATGCAGGTGTTGATAATGTTCGTTTTAAAAATATTGTAAGACCAGGTGATAAGTTTGAAATGCACGTAGAACTTACTAAGGTTAAAGGACCTGTATGCAAAGCACATGGGATAGGTAGTGTGGACGGAAAGACTTGCGTTGAAGCAGATATGACTTTCGCACTTAAATAATTAAAAAATCCTGAGATTAATTCTCAGGATTTTTTTTATGCAATTAATTTTTCCAAGCGTTTATAAGACATATCCGAGCATTGGTGAGTTGTTTCATAGTTTTTTAAAAGATCAAGATATCCATCAGGTGCTTGTATTGTCTTTGTTGTATAACCCTTACTTGAATTGCCTGCAGCACAAGCAGCGGCTACTCCGCTTCCAGTAAGAGCTATTACCCCAGCTGCAATGCCCCATTTACCTTTTTTGCCTTTGAATACTTGTTTTAAGTTTTTTCCGGAGAAAAGATTTTTAAGTGAAAACTTCTTTGGATCTAATTCAGAAACAGCCTCTGATGCTTTACCTAATATTTTTCGGTCAGAACTATTAGGATTGTATTTAAACTCAGCTTTACTGAAATCTATGTTACCATTTCCCCAGAATTTTTTATTAAATGGAGCTTTGCCTGCTTCTATAGGGCTTAAGGAAGCATTTTTTCCTAATTGATATGCTGACTCCTGAGGTGTGTAACTTAGCTTTGCTTCGTCCAAGTTAATTTTACTATCACCCCAGAATTTTTTATTAAATGGTGCTTTGCCTGCTTCTATAGGGCTTAAGGAAGCTTTTTTCCCTAATTGATATGC
>CALUVH010000010.1 GCA_944324175.1 Candidatus Gastranaerophilales bacterium
AGCAAAGCGCACAAGTATTACTACTTGTGTTTATTCCAATATGGCGCAAATGCCCGTATATCAAGCCGCTAGAGGTTACCCCCCCCCCCCGTGGAAACCACGTGGTACAAAGGTTTTGAGCCACTCATTAAATACGACTCCCTTATATATTCTCTATTTGTCTGCTTGTTCAAGTTCATATTCTGATTATATCGTATTTTTTGAAGCTCCGCAAGGGGGACGGTAAAATTTCCTTCATTCGCACGAGAAAAAGCCTCAATTCTCAACACTGCAAGGCTTTGCATTTCGTTACAAAAGCATACACTTAAAAAAACAAGTCTTAATATATTATTGACAAACACCGAAATCAGACGGACAATATTTGTATACAAAAGGGGGATTTTATGACAAAAGAGACTTACCTGCATGAAAAACACATTGAACTCGGTGCTAAAATGGTAGATTTTGCAGGCTGGCACATGCCTGTACAATACACCTCAATTATTGAAGAGCACAAAACCGTAAGAGAAAATGTAGGACTTTTCGATGTTTCGCATATGGGGGAAGTGTTTGTGTCAGGCAAAGACGCTGAAAAATTTCTCAACAAAATTGTACCACAAGACATATCTAAGCTTAACTACGAAAAAGCTGTATATTGTCAACTTCCCAACAAAAAAGGCGGTTTAATAGACGATTTAATAATATACAAGCTTGGAATACAGACTTATCTCGTAATTTGCAATGCATCCAGAATTGATGAAGACTTAAACTGGATGGTACGTAACAAGCGAGGATTTGATGTAAAAATAGATAATCAATCTCATAACTATTCTTTGCTTGCAATACAAGGTCCAAAAGCGGAAACTTTAATGCAAAAAATGGGACTTGATACACAACAAGCCTCATTCACAATAAAGGCAGGAGAAGTAGCTGGAATTAAGGTACTTGCCTCTCGCACAGGCTACACTGGTGAAGATGGGTTTGAATTACTTGTCGAAAATGAGTTTTCTGAAATACTTTGGGATAAAATCCTTGAAGAAGGTAAGCCTTTTGGAATTAAGCCTATCGGACTTGGCGCACGCGATACTCTTAGACTTGAAGCGGCACTCCACTTATACGGTAACGACCTCGATGAAAATACAACACCGATAGAAGCAGGTCTTTCTTGGTCTGTACCAAAAGACAAAAAAGAAAATTATAATGGTAAAGAAGTAATCCTTTCACAAATTAACAACGGTATTGAAAAAAAACTCATCGGGCTAAAAATGCTTGATAAATCAATAGCTCGACATGAATATGATGTGTATTTTAATGGAGAAAAGGTCGGATTTATCACAAGCGGAGGTGTTTCCCCAATGCTTGGTGCAAATATCGCACTTGCTTATGTAAAAAATATTAAAGATATTTGCACTGGTGCAGTTGTTCAAGTTATGATAAGAGAAAAACTTCACAACGCTGAAGTCGTCAAAAGACCTTTTATTCAAAAAAGAAACAAAGTTACTATATAAAGGAGAATTAACTATGAGTATTACAGAAAAAATTCTGTGTTCAAAATCACACGAATACGTACTCGATAATGAAAACGGGACATACACTCTTGGTTTGACCGACTACGCAATTGAACAGCTCGGTGATATCGTATTTTTAGAATTACCTGAAGTAGGAATGGAATTTAAAAAAGGCGAAACTTTTGCAACTATAGAATCAGTAAAGGCTGCGTCTGAAATTTACATGCCTGTCAGTGGAAAAATTATTGAAGTAAATGAATCACTTGTGGACACCCCTGAAACATTAAATGAAGATGTCTACGAAAAAGGATGGCTTGTTAAAATTGAAGCAACAGGCGAAATTACAGAATTTAACGACTTACTAGAATATGAAGACTATAAAGAAGAATTAGCATAATGAATAACTTTTTGGTACATAACGAAAAAACAAAAAAAGAAATGCTTGATTTTATTGGAATTGAAAGCGTTGAAGATTTATTTACGCAAATTCCACTAAAAGCAAAGATGGGTGGGCTTAATTTGGGAGAGGCACTTTCTGAATTAGAAACTCAAAAAAAAGTTCGTACTCTCGCTAAAAAAAATAACAGCGAATATATCAACTTTTTAGGCGGTGGTGTATACAATAAATTTATACCTGCTTGTATTTCACAAGTAGCACAAAGGTTTGAATTTCTGACTGCTTACACTCCATACCAACCTGAAATTTCTCAAGGTACTCTACAGGTTATGTATGAGTTTCAGACAATGATATCAAATCTTACAGGTATGGATATTTCAAATGCGACTGTCTATGACGCTGCTACAGCTTGCGCTGAAGCTTTGCTTATGGCTGTTAGAATAAGCAAAAAATCAAAAGCTCTCATCTCTAATAAGCTTAACCCTGAATATAAATCAGTTGTTAAAACCTACGCATGGGCAAGTAATATCGAAATTGAATTTTTCGACGAAATTCCGCAAAATACATCTGATTACGCCTGCGTTATGGTCCAAAATCCAGATTACTACGGTGAAATTAACAAAATTAAACCGCTTGAAAATTCATTGCTTGTCGTTGCGGTTGATATCACATCACTTGCATTGCTTAAACCGCCTTCTGAATACGGCGCAGATATTGTCGTGGGAGATGTTCAAGCTCTCGGTATACCTATGGAATTTGGCGGTCCTCACGCAGGATTTATCGCTTGTCGAGAAAAGTATATGCGTCAACTCCCTGGAAGGCTCGCAGGAAAAACTGTAGATGCTCAAGGTAACGAAGCTTTTTGTCTTACAATACAGACCCGTGAACAACATATCAAAAGAGAAAAAGCAACCAGTAACATCTGCTCTAATCAGGCTTTAATAGGACTTTGTGCTACTCTTTATTTGAGTTTGTTAGGTGAAAAAGGGTTTTATCAGGCTGCCTACCTCAGTGCACAAAAAGCACACTCCCTTTCTCAAAAACTCGCTGCAAAAGGTATCAAAACACTTAATAAAAACTTCTATAATGAATTTTTAATCGAAGTAGATGATGCAAATGCATTCCTTGCAAAACTTAAATTAAACAGCATTCTGGGCGGTATAAAAGTGGATAGCAAACACATTTTAATCGCTACAACTGAAATGATATCTGATGAGGATATTGATACTTATATAAAATGCCTCTAAAAAATTGGTGAAATTTATAAAAAAGGAATTGATTTTATCAATTCCCTTTTTATGGTGGGCGATACGTGACTCGAACACGTGACCCCCACAACGTCAATGTGGTGCGCTACCAACTGCGCTAATCGCCCTTTTTTATTCAATTGTTTCACGCTCACCATTCTAAAAAACTTCGTTTTTTTGAGGCTGCGCTACCCCTCTCTTAAAAAATATCCGCTGGATATTTTTTATTCGGCAGAGTGCTAATCGCCCTTTTTTATTCAATTGTTTCACGCTCACCATTCTAAAAAACTTCGTTTTTTTGAGGCTGCGCTACCCCTCTCTTAAAAAATATCCGCTGGATATTTTTTATTCGGCAGAGTGCTAATCGCCTTTTTTATTCAATTGTTTCACGCTTACCATTCTAAAAAACTTCGTTTTTTGAGGAGGCGAAAGCCATGAACTTTCACTTTAATAAAAGTGAGTTTCCTGTGCATGACTTTATTCTAACATAAAAACTTAAAAACGCATACCGTCAATCTGTCTTAACATCACTTGCATATCTTTCAGCAATTCTGCCTCTATAAAAATAAGCTCCTGCTTTGTATAATCTTCATTCTCATACTTTACCCTTGCAAGCTTTGAAAGGACTACCTTGTTAAACGATAAATAACGCGATGCAAATTCTATTATATCCACAGCACGATATGGAACAGCACTATCATGTAATCGCAATATTGACCTGAAAATTACAACTAAAGTTTTTATTACATTATTTAATACTCGTTTCATTTCCTTATCTGATTTGATGTTTAGTAAAAAATTATTCTTGTACTTGAGTAATAGATTTTTCATCTCAAATTCACATTGCAAACGCAAATAATATTTGTCTATTCTTAACTCAGACACCAAGTCTTCGCCTAGTAAAATACGATAATTTTCTTTCATATCAGAATACTCAATAGTATACACATCAAATGACGAATACCACTCTTCTCTATTCATTATGACTGGAATTGGATTTTTTGCTTTCACCCATTTTTTTACTGGTGCAGATAAATCATATAACTCCTCTGCGGTTAAACGATTCGTTATAATAGCTAGGTTAAGGTTATTTTTTACTTGATCATTTTGCGCTTGAGAGCCAAAGGCGATAACTGATACAAGATTTTCACCCAAAATGTTTTTTACATCCGCTAAAAATTTATCTAAACTTTTCATACTAATTTACCTCGCTACCAACTGCCTGAACATCCGGAACCGCCGAAACCTCCGCCTCCACCAAAGCCTCCAAAACTTCCGGTGTTGCTGGTTCGCATACGTCTATATCCACCTAATATTATTACCAAAACATATACCCAAAGAGGAATATCTGATTTTGAATTAGATCTGTCTCTAGGAGGACAATTTCCATGTGCTTCGACACTTACACCTTCTGCTCTCGCAATTTCATGCACCAAAAGATACGTCCCCCTTGCTATACCAGACTCATAATCTCCCTTTTTGTAATAAGGTAAAATATCATTATCACGTATATATTCTAAAGTTTCTATGCTTATTTTATCTTCAAGCCCAAGTCCTAATTCGATACGCATAAGCCTTTCATTCGGTGCTGTCAAAAAGACCATGCCATTATTTTTACCCACAGCACCCAACTTGTAAGATCTACCTATTTCTAATGCAACATCTTCAATCTTCCTCCCACTTAAAGAAGGTAACGTTACAACAGCCAAATCTGCTCCGGACTTTTGCTGCAAATTCCATAATGTGACATTCAAATCGTTTTTCACATCATCTGACAAAAGCTTCGCCTCATCCGCTATAAAACCCTTAAAATCAAGAGTTATAGCCTGCGTAGCAACACTTGTCAAAAATAATATTCCAAATAAACACAATAAAATCTTCTTCAACATAGTACATATATTAACATTTTGATATATACTTTGTCAATAAAATTTAACTAATCGTTATAATTCAACACGAAAAATTTAAAAATTCTTAGGAAATTTTATTTTGAACTTTATTGGGATGACTAAAATGAGCCATCAATTTACCAAATCCGTTTCTCATTTTTATAAAAGCATTCGACTGAGGCTGCTTTGTCTTTGATACAAACTTATCAGCCTCTGTTGTGTTTTTAAGTAAACTTGAAACCACAACCTTTGGTGCTTCAATTCGCACTTCTTGCAATGCAGATGTTATCGTAGACACAGGGTTATCTGATATACCAAAAATCTTTCCCATAATTAAAACTCCCAATACTCAAAAAAAATAAAAAAAGGCGACACCCAGATTCGAACTGGGGGATAAGAGCTTTGCAGGCTCCTGCCTTACCACTTGGCCATGTCGCCTCATCCTTGTTTCCTCATAATACAAAATACATAGATTATTGTCAAGATGATTAATCAAAATCAAATAATACCCGTATAGGTAAATTTAGAGCATTAGAAATTTTTATCAATGTCTTTAGACCGGGCTTATTGATATTAACCTCTATTTTTCCAAGATAATCCAAAGAAATTCCGCATTTTTCTGCCAGTTTTTCCTGTGTAAGGTGTGCTTGCTCTCGAAGATTTTTTATTTGTTTTCCAAGTTTTTTATATAATTCATTTTCGTCCATTTGACAATTTTACTGGATATGATAACATAATGTTACTGGATATTTCCCAGTAATATGGATATTATTTGTAGGAGGAAAATATGAAAAAAGCATTTACGTTAGCAGAGGTATTAATCACATTAACCATTATCGGTATTGTTGCTGCGTTGACAATACCAACCATTGTAAAAAACTATCAAGAGCGAACATGGACTACTGCATCTATTACTTTTGAAAGAAAACTAGAAGAAGCTCTAAAAAGCATGAACGCGCAAGAAACTCTAGCAGGTTACACGACAACCAAAGATTTTGTACATGAATTGTCAAAACATATTAAAATAACCAAAATATGTGAAAATAATAAATTAACCTCTTGTTTTTCTAATAAGATATATTGGGGGAGCAATAAAGAGGAAATCTATATATCTAAAATAAAAAATTCCAAAAATTTTGGACAAGAGGATTGGGGTACTGAAAATATTGGTATACAATTTTCTAATGGTGTGAATGGGATTCTTGCATACAATCCCGCTTGCACGCAAGATCCCTTCAATAATCAATATACCGGTATAAATTGTATTGCCCTTCTGTACGATATAAGCGGATTTAAAACACCTAATACGCAAGCTAAAGACCTGAGGGCAATAAATATAATAAGCCTAGGAAGTAATTGTCTTTTTGAATTAGATGGTGTTTGTTTTACAGCACCAGTAAAGGGTAAGGCAATGAGCTATGAAGAATGTGAACAACAAAAAACTGAATTGGGAATAAAAGAATGTTACTGCGACACTGATTATTGGGCTGGAGCAGTAAAATTCTGTGGTGGTATAGATAAAATGATGAGTGTTGAACAATTAGCCAAACTTGCAAGTAAATTATATCATACTGATGAACCTATTACTGGTAATAACTACAATCTTACTCTAGATAAGGACGCTTTATCCTATTATGGTCTGCCCGATAATCGTTCTTCTTGGTATATATGGACAAATAAAGAACACGATGAAGATCAAGTATATTATTCTGTATTATTGAGTCATGGAGTAGGTGTGGGAAATGATACCTCTCTTAAACGTGATAATGGCTCTGGATATGCATTTTGTGTAGGCTACTAATTGTAACTTTCTGAAATCATTTTTAAAATTTGTTGGTGTGTCAAATGACACACCACTTTTTAGATTATTTAAATCTACCTTTTAACAATCATTTTGCATGATAATCATTAAACTAGTTTAATGTAAAAAATTCTCAATAATAAGAATTTTTACACAAAAATAAGCGGCTCTTTTAACTAGAACCGCCTATTTTTACTATATTTGTATGTCTTGACTACTTAACTTCGTAGTAATCTCTAACGATACCTTCATAAGCATCTTTGTAGATAGCCTTGATATCTTCCATCAACGGATAAGCTGGGTTAGCACCTGTACATTGATCGTCAAATGCCAATTCAACCATTTCATCTAATTTAGCGTTGAAGTCTGCTTCTGTTACACCAAAGTCTTTGATTGAATTTGGAAGATTTACAGCCTTCATCAACTTATCAATTGCTTGAATTAACAATTCAACTTTTTCATCATCATTCTTTCCGCCTAAACCAAGTTCATCTGCGATTTGACCATATTTTGCTTTTGCATTAGGGAACTTGTATTGAGGGAAGATACATTGTTTTTTCGGACAATCAACTGCGTTATATTTAATAACTTGTCTTATTAACAACGCGTTAGCAACACCGTGAGGTACATTGAACATTGCACCCAACTTGTGAGCCATTGAGTGACACAATCCTAAAAATGCGTTTGCAAATGCCATACCTGCAATAGTTGCAGCATAGTGCATTTTTTCTCTTGCAATAGGATCATTAGCACCTTCTGTGTATGATCTTTCTAAATATCTGAATACCAACTTAGTAGCTTCCAAAGCATTTGAATTTGTGAAGTTTGTAGCCATAGCTGATACATAAGCTTCAATTGAGTGAACTAAGGCATCAATACCAGATGCAGCGGTCAAGCCTTTTGGCATACCATCTACAAAGTTAGGATCGATAATTGCCATATTTGGTGTCAAAGCATAATCTGCAATCGCATATTTTACGTGAGTTTCATCATCTGTAATAATAGCGAATGGAGTTACTTCTGAACCTGTACCTGATGTAGTCGGAATAGCAACCATTGTAGCCTTTTTACCCAACTCAGGAATACGACAAATTCTTTTTCTGATATCCATGAATCTCATTGAAATATCTTCAAATACTGTATCCGGTTGTTCATACATTAACCACATAATTTTTGCAGCATCCATTGGTGAGCCGCCACCTAATGAAATAATTACATCAGGTTCATATGGTCTAATGATATCCATTGCTTGATTAATTGTTGACAATGTAGGATCCGGTTTAACATCAAAGAAGATTTGATAATCAATACCTATTTCATCCAATACATTTGTAATATTATATACTGCACCTGAATTGAACAAGAATCTGTCAGTTACAATAAAGGCACGTTTTTTGCCTTGAAGTTCACGAAGAGCTAAGTCGATAGCACCTCTTTTAAAGTAAACTTTTGGCGGAACCTTAAACCAAAGCATATTTTCTCTCCTTTCTGCAACTGTTTTGTAGTTCAATAAGTTTTCAACACCGATGTTACCTGAAATTGCATTCTTACCCCAAGAACCGCAACCCAATGATAATGACGGTTCTAATTTGAAGTTATACAAATCACCGATACCACCTTGTGCTGATGGAGAGTTGATTAAAACTCTGCAAGCAGGCATTTTTTCTGAGAATGCGTCAACTCTTTCTTGACTACGAGTATCAGTATATAAGTCAGCTGAGTGACCTGCACCACCTTTTGATACTAATTCATAAGTCATTTCTGTTGCTTCTGCGAAATCTTTTGCTCTATACATAGTTAAAATTGGTGACAATTTTTCTCTTGAGAACGGATCTTCCCAATCTACTGATGGTCTTTCTGCTAACAATATTTTTGCTGTTTGAGGAACTTTAAATCCTGCCAATTCCGCAATTCTATGAGCCGGCTGACCAACAATGTCAGGATGCGCAGTTCCACGTTTAGGGTCGATGAATGGAAGATCTATCAATTTCTTTTCATCTGATGCGCTTAATAGGTGTGCACCACGGTATATGAATTCCTTTTTAACTTCTTCATATACTTCATCTACTACAACTACTGATTGTTCAGAAGCACAAATCATACCATTGTCAAATGTCTTTGACATAAGAATTGATGATACTGCCATTTTTATGTCTGCAGTTTCATCAATTACAGCAGCAGCGTTACCAGGACCTACACCTAATGCTGGGTTACCTGATGAATATGCAGCCTTAACCATGCCAGGACCTCCTGTTGCTAAAATACAAGAGATTGAATCATGGGTAATTAATTGATTAGTTAATTCAATAGCCGGTTGATCAATCCAACCAATAATATCTGCTGGAGCACCTGCTTTAACTGCTGCTTCCAATACAACTCGCGCTGCTTCTATAGTACATTTTTTAGCTCTTGGGTGTGGTGAAAATATAATACCATTCCTTGTTTTTAAAGCTATTAATGACTTAAATATTGCTGTTGAAGTAGGGTTTGTTGTAGGTACAATACCTGCAATTACACCCAAAGGATCTGCAACTATTTTAATACCGTTTGTCTTATCTTCTTTGATAATTCCGCAAGTCTTAGCATTTTTATGTTTGTTGTAGATGTATTCAGAAGCAAAGTGGTTTTTGATAATCTTATCTTCCAAAACGCCCATGCCTGTCTCTTCTACAGCCATTCTTGCTAAAGGAATACGAGCCTTATCTGCTGCAGTAGCTGCTGCTTTAAAAATCGCATCAACTTGTTCTTGAGTAAATGTTGCATAAATCTTTTGAGCTTTCTTTACTCTTTCAATTAACAATTCCAATTGTTCAGCAGTCTCAACTGTATTTGAGCTATTTAAAGCTTGTTCCAGTTTCTCTACTGTCTTTTTGTTTTTTGTTGTCATAAGTGTTATCTCCTTTTATAACTCACAATTGCACAGTAACTTTTGCTATTCGTGATTTATTTCACAATTACATTTTAAAACAAATACATTCAAAAAGCAAGTGTATTTTTTACAATCTTTATAGAAATTTAATATATGGAAAATTTCAAGGCACGGGGTCATAGCCACCTTCATTGAAGGGATGGCACCTGCAAATCCTTTTTATGCCTAGCCAGAGACCTTTTAATACACCATATTTTACAACCGCTTGCCTTGTATATTCAGAACAAGTCGGGCTAAACCTGCACACTGCAGGTGTATATTTTGAAATTTTCTGATATATTTTTATAATGAATAATACAAGACTTTTTAGCATATCCTAATATTAGCACCTAAAGAATTTTATTCCATAGCATATGCTTCACCAATTGTATCAACAGCCTCAACTTTAATATCAGTAATCAATTCAGAATAAGAAATTACCACAATAGTTGGGATATGTCTTTCTAGTAATTGATATAATGGTAATCTTATCCTTGGAGAACATAAAATTACAGGTTGTTGTCCGCAAGCCTGATGAGCACGCATCAATGTGGTTGCTGCACTTTCAATTAACTCCTGCACCTGCATAGGATTCAAAAGGAACATAGTGCCAAGCTCAGTTCTTTGACAACTGTCATCAAGAGTTTTTTCCCACTCCGGAGAAAGAGTTAAAGCGTATAACACTTTATCTTCTTGTACATTAGAAAGACAAATTTGTCGACCCAAAGCCGCACGAAGTCTTTCTGATAAAATATCTGGTTCTTTTGAAAATCTGGCATAATCGCAAAGTCTTTCAAACACAAATATAATATCTTTAATAGAAACTTTTTCCCTGATAAGATTTACAAATATTTTTCTTAAATCACTTGTAGAAATGATAGTTGGTACAAGGTCATTTACAAGAGTAGGGTCTTGAGAGCGAACCAATTCCATAAGCTTCAGTACATCAGTCTTTGTCATAACTTCATCAACATGTTTTCTTACGCATTCTTGTAAATGAGTTACAATAACGTCTGTAGCATCCACCGCAGTAACAGAACGAGCAACTTTTGCATCATCCGGAGAAATCCAGTAAGCTTGAGTCTGATATGTAGGGTCAATACCGATAATTGCATCATCAGGGACCTCTCTTCTCGTAGAATCCCACTGATCTGCGATTACCATAAATTTACCTGGATAAACATATCCTGTAGCAACAGTATTACCACGAATAGAAATCATATATTCATTTGCATCCAGTGCAGAAGAATCCATAATTCTAATATTTGGTATAATATATCCCAACTCATCAGTAACCCTTTGACGCAACGCAGCGATTTTCGCAAGCAATTGACCTTCCTGATCAGGATCCGCTATTACAAGCAAATTTGAACCGACTTGCAAACTCAATGTATCAACCCCTAAGCGTTCATACATTCTGTTAGGGTTAACCAAATCCTGCATATTTTGACGTACATTTTCTAACTGTCCCAACTGGGATTGAACATCCGCATTGATTAATACTGAAAATCCTGCAATACCTAGCCCTATAGCAAATAAGGTAAAAGGTAGCCAAGGTAGACCAGTCACAGGACCAGTTATCGCAAGTAATATCAAAAATCCTGCAGCAAAAAACAAAGCATACGGTTTACTCAGAATCTGCCCAGCAACATCAGAACCTAAAGATGCACTCTGAGCAGAGGAACGAGTCATAAAAACACCTGCTGCAATTGACATCAAAAGCGAAGGCACCTGAGATGCAAGACCATCACCTATGGTTAATATCGTGTATTTAGAAACCGCATCAGCAGCCGGCATACCATTCATAATACAACCGATACACAAACCACCTACAATATTTATAATTACGATGATAATACCTGCAATAGTATCCCCTTTTACGAATTTCATAGCACCGTCCATGCTACCAAATAAGTTTGATTCTCTTTGCAAATCCTCTCTTTTTTTAGTTGCCTCCTCAGGCGAAATTAATCCAGCGTTAAAATCCGCATCGATAGTCATCTGCTTACCTGGCATAGCATCCAATGCAAACCTTGCAGCAACTTCTGCGATACGTTCAGCACCTTTGGTAATTACCATAAATTGCACAACTGTAATAATCAAGAATATAACACCACCGACAATCATGTTACCACCGGTGACAAAAGTACCAAAAGCGTGAATTACTTCACCGGCCTCACCTTTAGCTAGGATTAACCTTGTTGAAGCAATTGAAAGACACAACCGAAACATCGTACCAATCAAAATGATAGATGGGAATGATGATAACTCAAGTGTTTTTTGTACATACAACGCAAACATCAATAGCACAATACCAAGTGTAATATTCATACAAATACAAATATTAATAATCCAATTTGGTAACTCTACCAACAAAATGACAATAAGGAACAGTACGAATACTGCCATAAATATTTCACTTAATGGATTTGAACTTCCGCCTTGCCCTTGTGCCATTATAATCCTTTTAACGCCTCACTTATTATTGAAACTTGAGTCTCAATTGTCGCATCTATAATCCCATTTGTAGTTGTGACCATACAACCGCCCAAAGTTATATTTTCATCTGAAATCACATTAACTTTAGCTTCTGATCCTGCCATTTCTACTACTTCCGGAATTTTTTGTTTAAGTAAAATTGCCTGCTCCGGATTTACACGCAAAGTTACTTTCGTTTCTTCCTTTGACAAACTTTTCAACAATTCTACAATATTTTCTAAAATAATTGTAGGATCTTGCTGCAGTTCTTTTTTAATTATTTTTTTAGCTATATCAACACTAATTTCAAGCAGATCAGGTGATATGTAATCAAACACTTCTTGCTTAGCAGATAAAAAAGCACCTATCGAGTTACGTAAGTTTTCAATATCAGCTTTCGCCTGAGCTATACCTTCCTCATAACCTTCTTTGGCAGCTGATTCTTTAATAGATTGAGCTTCTTCTCGAGCACGAGAAATGAGGTTTCTGTCATCAATCCGCCTAAAACCTCTTCTTCTATCGCCTTGTCTGCGTTCATGACGCTGCTTAAAGTCAATATTATCAAGATCAAACAAATCTATTTCATCAGTATCCTCAGCTGCTTTTACAACTTCTTCAGTCTTCTCCTCGATAGTTTGTTCTACTTTAACATCTTCTTCAATAGCGTCTGTTTTTTGAATTTTTTTCTTTATAATCATGATCAATTATATTATACACTATCTTCTATATGTGAGGCAATAATGTTACCAATTCTTGGTGCAATTTCATAAAATTCTCCCTCTAAAGCATTGAATACAAAGCGTTTTACACGTTGTCGTTCAAGTTTAAGAATTTGTTCCATTTGTGCTCTATCTACATATTGTGAAATATTTTGAATACGATTAACCAGTTTACTTGGGGTAACATCTTTTGTCTTCGGCATACTCATCTTTATTTCTTGCAAGCAGCGCAATGCAGCACGAGCATCTACTTTGGAATCCAAATCGTCCATTTCCATAAAGCGAATAACAGATGTTGCATCATCAGGATCAAAGCGATTAAGTATAGTTTGGACTTTTTCGGCTTTCATATTTCTAAACAACATCGCCAGAGTTGCGAGTTTAAATATTTTCGGCTGAACTGCTGATTGTTGAGGTTGAGGCACACCTGACTGAACAGGCTGAGGAAGTCCACCGCTTGGCTGATTTGGAGCATTCTGCTGAGCTGCAGCTTGCTGAGCCGCTTGTTCCTGTGCAGCTGCCTGTTGCATCATATCATCAATATTAGACATTTTAGATGCTCGTTCTTGCAACTCTTCGGTTATAAGATTTTTCTCTTTTAACTCAGCAATTGCATCAATATAAGTTTTTCTAACATGATGCTCTATCAACTGCAAAATCTGATCCTGAGGCAAATTTTGCTTAAATGCTTGCTTAGCGACCTCAAAAATCGTAAATGCAATCTTTTGCATAATCGGATCCCAATACTGTTGTGGAATACCTGATCTTATAAGGTCAACCGACTTATGGAAAGACCATTCGGCAATAATCTGAGTTATCATAACTGCCGTATCAGCGTTGAAATTTAGTTCTGTATCATTGTATAACGCCTCACCCGCAACTGTTGAAAAGTTTAATAAGGTATTTGCGACATATTGTTTTTGTGCATTATTAAACTCTGCAGGCACTAATTCCAAAGCCTGTTGCGTTAAATTTTGAGCAAAACCTTTATAATCAAACCCTTCTATTGCCATTTTCTTTTTTACCTAATTTTACTAACCTTGTTCAATCCAACTTTTAATTTTTTCTGCAGTTTCTTCCTCGTCAGCATCCGCCATTTGTGAAGACAAATCAGACAATGTCTCTGCCAATTGATCAGAACTTGGTAAGGCTTCTCTTTGTTGTTGTTCAATCAAGTTTTGAGCCAACTCTGACTGACGTTGAGTAAGTTGATTTGCACGTTGATTAATATCATTTAATTGCTGATCTTGTTGTTGAGTTTTTTGTCTCAACATTGCAACTTCCTGAGCATTCTCTTCTTGTACTGCTCTCACTTTATTTGAGATTATTCTAAATACAATAATCAAACCGACCCCTGACAATGCAACTGCAAGCCACCATGGATTACCTGTATCATCAGGTTTTGGTAGATTAACAGGTCTGTCTGATGCAAGATATGGATCTGTTGCATCAGAAAATGCAATTGAAACATTTTCAGCCAATGCTTTTGGACTAGCCGCATTAGCAATTAACTCTTTCAACTCTTCTAAAGTAGTATTTGCAGGAAGAGCACTTTTTTCTAAAGTAACCGCAATAGAAATTTCTTCTACTACCCCAGGTTTAATATATTCATTAATCTGAGTTTTGGTAACACCATATTGAGTTTCAGTAGCTGAACGGGAATAATTTCTATTTTGAGAGGAATCAGTACCATTTGCCGGAAGTCCGTTTGGCAAATATACACTAACTGCATTCACACCGCGATTTGTATCTTGAGTCCTATCACCTAACCCCTCAGAAAAAGACTGTTCATTGACTGCGGTCTTTTTTTCAGGATCATATACAATACTATACTTCTCAACAGGTGCCTGAACTAAAAAAGTACTTACAGTTGCGACATAATTACCTTTACCAATAAGTCTATCCAACTGTTGAGCAACTTTTTGTTGCATGTATTTATCATTTTCTTCTAACTTGGTAAGCATTTCATCTTGAGCATCTAATATGCTGTGGTAGACGTTACCGTTAGTATCTGTAATTGCGACATTTTCAGCTTCCAATCCCGATACACTTCCTAAAAGTAAGTTAGTAATAGATTTTACTTTCATTTGGTCAAGTTTTTCACCTTCAGGTATTACCACCTGAACTGTAGCAGTGACAGGTTTTTGCATTGAAGTAAACATCGTTTGCTCAGGTATAGAAATAAATACAGACGCATCAGTAATGCCTCCGATATTTCTTATTAATCTTGCTAATTCACCGTTAATCGCGCGTGAAAGCCTAATTTTTTTGTCTTCTTTGGTAGACGTAAAATCACCTTTGTCAAAAATTTCCAAGCCAACATTTTTATCCATCATACCGCTTTTAACGATGGTTAAAATAGCTCTGTCACGATCAGTGATTGTACACTTTTTGGTCAAAGTAGAACAGTTATCTTTTGGTAGATATAAAACGGACTTTGTACCATCAGCCTTACGTTGAGCAGTAATTCCCTGTCTTGCAAGTAAAGCTTGAATTTCCAAAGCTTTCCCTAAATTATCAGTAGTCAACAAATCTACATCAGCCTTTAAAGGTTCACCACCTTGTACTTGACTGTTTTTCCCTGAGCCTGCCGTAATTGCAATAGTAAGTATCAGCGCAAATACAATGACTACTCCGCCTATAATTCCATACAATAAAGGTTTATTCTCAAGTAATTTTTGAAAGTCCATTTTGTCCCCGGTCTGTTTTAAACTTCTTTATAGTAATCTTATTCTACACCTGAATTTGCATAACTTTGTCATACGCTTGGATGACTTTTCCGACAGCTTGTGTCGCTACATTAACACTTATTTCTGACTTTGCCATCGCTGTCATAACATCATGAATATCGACATTTTGATTGCCTGACATAACATCTTTCAACAGATTATCAGGAGCATTCAATTCCGTGTTAAAATTCTCCACAAGCCCTGAAAACACCTGCTTAAAATCAGGAGTATTCGGATCCTCAACACGCCCCATCCTAGCTGACGGCATACGATCGGAAATACCCGTATCAAGCTTTGTGTGCTGAATTCTACCTGCCAAATCATACTGTGGATAAAAACTGTTAAACATAACAACCCGCCTTTCCTTTATCATTGTATCGTAATTTTTCTAAATAAATACACCGAATCCTCCATAAATCATACAAATCGTGTAGATAAATGGATTGATTTTTGAGAGATTACACAATATATTTAATGATTTATATACAAAAGTCCAGACATAAAAGCACAAACAACTCTTTTAAGTTTTTATATAAAGTAGGTGCCCAAAAGTTAGGCACCTGTTTGTTGTGATTATTTCTGTTAAGTTTAATCTGATTATATTATCGTTTTTATCGTATGATTTAGAAATCAGACCTTCAGTAACTCTGTGAACGCAGAGTAAATCCTAGCCAGCAAAGTGGGTTAGTTACTAAAACACCTTGCATGACTGCGAGAGGCATTCATACTAGAAGATAAACGACCACTACCGGAAGAAGCGTAGCTGCGTTTGTATGCGAAGTCATTACCATCTGGCTCGCTTGACCAATAGCTACAGTCGATTGCCCAATTGAGTTCAGTCACTCGATCAGAATCAGGAGTTATGTCAACTCTGTCCTGCGTTGCTCCAATAGGACTGGATTCCTGTTTGTATATATATGTCGCCACATCTGCCAATTCCTGCATTGTTGGCAAACGCATGTCATTAGCTGCGCATACTTTCTTCGCGCCTGCCCAATGATTTGTGGCACAATAAGGGTTTTTACTTCCTCGCTCATCGTATTCTAAATCTGGGCTTCCATCGCAGGTGTTTATTGCTGTCGTTGGATAGATATCACTTGCGGCTATGCATTTGTCTTGGAATTTCATATCACAGGTTGAGATTGTTGCATTCTTTAATTGGATATCATCCCCTACTCTATTTGGACCTTTCTTACCATTTACATCTATCAACATACTCATGCAGCCTACCTGACCGTTTTGACCTTCTGCGCTTAATGGGTCTACACTGCTACAATTCGGGTTGTATGCCATAACCACGGTTGTGCCGTCCGCTATTACAAATCCCATTGTATTTGTATTCCACTCTTTTTGTCCTAGTTTGCTTGCGGTTGTTAAGCTGCTTACTTCTACTTCTGTTTCTTTATCACCTGTTTGAACAAACTTTGTTGCATAGCAGTTTTCTAGTTTATCGTTTTCGCACGTTTTGATTACTTTTACATACTTCTTAAAATAATTCATGTAATCTTCTGTAGTACTTGCCACTCCTGTCATCACGCCGTCTATATTCATTTGACGGGTAGCTTCCACAAGTTTTTTGTCCCACAGGTCTTTTGCAGTTTTCCAAGCTTTGTTGTTATGGTTCTCTATCATGCTTGGAATTGTCAGTGCTGCTACTATTCCGATTACGCTTAGCGTGATTAATACTTCTGCCAAGGTAAACGCTGTTCGAAATTGACCCAACTTTTGAAGTGGTCTTCGACCACCTTCTGCCAGTGGGAATGCGGTTCTTGTTAAGTAATTCTTTTTTTCTGCTTTTGTCATTTTGCACTCCTTTATTTTTATTATTCTAGCTATTAATTCCTTTTATTAAATAATTCTACCTTTTAAGTTGATTTATTGCTCTTTATACACTTCAACACAAGTTCGCTAACTTGTGTCTTTTTATTCATCTGCGTAAAACACTTTTGCTGAGCCTTTAGAAATCGTCCTACTCTGTGAATATTTGCTAAACTTGGATTTTTAGACATACATTCCATATCTACATCTTTTTTTAATTCAAATATTACTATTTAATTCATCCCCCCATTTGACTATACAACATCTGTTTGGAGTTTTCAAGAATATTATTGAGCATTCAACTCATTACGAATGTCATCGACCGTCACGTGCAAGATTGGTGAATTTTCATCTTTTCGTAATACGACATTTTTTATCCCTGCCTGCACAATAAACCTTTTGCATAGAATACAAATAAAATTATGTCCCCAAATGTACATAGTAGCATTTTGACATCTATCCTGACCAGCTTGGATTATAGCATTTTGCTCCGCATGTATGGAACGACAAGTCTCATAGCAAGTACCCGAAGGAATATTATTTTTTATTCGATAACACTCACCGCGCTCATAGCAAGATTCAACTTTTGAAGGAGTGCCGTTATAGCCTGTCGCTTTTATTTTTTTATCTTCACCGACAATCACCGCACCAACTTGAGCTCTGAGACAATTCGATCTGCTGGCGCAGGTTCGTGCTAAATCCAAAAAATAATCTTCCCACGATTTTAATTCCATATTTTCCCCTTTGCATTTCTAACTTTAAATACGAGAATTTCTTATCCCAGTCATTATCATAACAATGTTGTACTTATCTGCGGCTGCAATCACTTCACTATCTTTCATTGCCCCCCCAGGTTGTATTATAAGACTCACACGTCCCTGAGCAGCAGCGTTTATACACTCTACTGTCGGAATAGGTTCATCAAAAGCTACAACCGCATCTTTTGAAGCATCGCAAGCATAATCAAGTGCATGCTCAATCACTGATATCGGATTAATCTCCCCTTGCGCTATTGCGACTGTTTTAAAATCTTTTGCAACAACCGCAGAGCAACTTTTTGAATGTTTAGCAATTTTCCAAGCAAATACAGCATCTTCAATTTGTTCTGCGGTAGGCTTGGTCTTTGTAACTACCTTAAATAAATCCTTATCAAGCTCACTTTTATTAACCTCTTGGATTAGCGTACCAAAAGGTGTTATTTTAATATCTTCACAAGCAAGTGATTTATAATCTTTCAACGGAGTAAGCAGTTTAATAACCTTTGTATAATGGTTTTCCGACAGTATTTTTACCGCTGCCTGTTCATAAGAAGGTGCAATAACAAGTTCAACAGCCATTGAACTTATGTGCTTTGCTGTTTCAATATCCACCTCTTTTGAAAAAGCTATTGTGCCAAAAAATGCACTAACTGGATCACAATCAAATGCTTTATTATAAGCATCATAAATATTCTTACCAAGCGCAACCCCACAAGGAGAAGCGTTTTTTGTAATAGCTACCGCACTTACATCAAAAAATTCAGATACAACATTCACGGCTACAGACATATTTATTATATTCAAATATGTAAGCTCGCCACCTGTTAGCAACTGATAATCTGCTTGGTTTCCTTTTTTGTACAGACCTGCATTTTGATGAGGATTTTCTCCAAAATTCAAACACTTTATCTGATCAAACTCATATTTTTGAAATCTCTCTTGAAAATCAAATTCCGTCATACCTACTCCATTGTAATATTTTCAACGAAATTTTACCATAAAAATCTAATCTATGCAAATTTGATACGTTTCAATTTGTAACTATGTGGTTGAAATAATTTTTTTACTAATTTATAATTTAAATACACGAAATATAAATTAATTTGTAAGAAGAGGAATCATGATAAATAATAGAATGAACGAAGGCGTTGGAAAAAAAATCGTAGAAGCGCTAAAAAAACAAAATGATATTGAAATTATCCCAATTAGTGAAGATACCCCAGACGAATTTGAAACTGAAAATTCACATAGCAATTCATTAGAAGATGAAGCTCTTGATATGGGTTTTGGAGAAGAAGCTGAAATTGTTGAAGAAAATATCTATAATCAAGATGTTGAAATATCTCAACCTACAATTCAGCAACAAAATGTTCAAGCAACATTTACTGCCCCAAAATTTGAAAGTCAACCAAGCATGGGCTTTTCACAACCTCAGATGAATATTAATTCAACACCTTCAATAAACACAACTCAAAATTTTGCAAAAGATTTGGATGATTTTGAAGTACCAACAAATGTTGCCGTGCTAAAACAACTTATTTCACAACTGCCTACAGGAGTCACAAAACAAACCGGAGCTCAAATTATCAGACAGACTATGGAAGCTCTCGGTATTTCTATGAAAAGTGTGCTACAAGAAGCTCAACAAGTTCAAGAAGGAATAAACAACTCCTCAAGAGAATGTCAAGCAAACATTATGGAATATAAAAGACAAATTGTCCTACTTGAAAATCAAGTACAAAAATACACAAGACAATCAGCTGCCCTAAATGATATAATTAGTCTTTTCATTCAAACAGGCAACTAGATATTTTATTTATGCTTAAAAAAATAACGCCTTTTTTTCGGCGTTATTTTTTAATATTTGAATGAATGTTCAATATTCTTGTCTATTACACCTTTAGCTGACTCAATTTCTGTTTCTACTGCCTTCAATCTGTTTTGATACTGAGTCATCTGCATATCTAGCTGCTGCTCAAGAATTTTTAATTTCGCTTGTCTTTGTTGAAGAGTTTTTACTATAGGAGAATCCGGATCATAATCATTACCAACGGACATCAGCTCATTAGTCGATTGCATCAATCCCATTTTGGATTGCGTAATCAACTGAATCTTATACTCCAAATCCGCCTTGGACTGGATAAGATATTGAAGCCGCATTGTTGCTACAAGTATGCCCATTGATTTTTCCCTTTATCTGGTTTCGTTAAGATGACTACCTTTCAGGAAACTATGCTGGTTGTTCTCGGCTATCAACTGCTCCATTTTATGAAACTGATGACGGTGATAATTTAGCCTGTACTGTGCCATCTTTAACTTCTTTTTCATAGTAAGAAAATCTTTCAAACCATCAACTATCGAATTAGCTAACGCTTTTATAGGATTTTTCCTTATTATGAAATTTCTCGAATATATTAAAAAGTCTATCAACCTTTTTATATTCATCTCTAAAGTTTCACGAAGCATTTTTCTCCTTTATCAACTTTAGACCTACATATAATAAAACCAGCCTTTAGCAATTATTGCCATGTTTTCATAGGCTTCTTAACATGTCTTAATCATGCTGCAGATCTAAATTTTCACAGTACATGGATTCTATACTTTACATTTTATAATACGATAAAAGTCGGCTCAAACTTTAACTCACAAGCCAACTTTATCACTTTTTGTAATATATTTTTACATAAAATACTACAAGTTTTGAATTGCTTTACTATCACCGTCAATTGATTCTTTAAGCATTTTTTTAACAACATCACCTTGTGTATCAAGCATTTTACAAACTGTTTCAATATTTCTAACCTTATTAGAAAGTATAGTATCGGCATTTGCAGTAATATTACCTGTAACTCTTTGATAAGCTGCTAATGCAGAAGAAGTTGTACCTTGCATTAAGTTACCCATAACCAATGCAGGAAGTCCGTATTCACCCAAATATGGAGCAGCAGCTTGCATAATACCACCCCAACCGGAAATCACACCAGCTAAAGGTAATACTATATTTTTAGCAAAAAATCCATAACCATTTGCAGCACCAACCCCATAAGCAGCAGCACTAGCAACATCTGCAATTCCACCAATACCAGAAGCATAACCGGTAGCAACACCACTATCTGAACCCCATCCTAAAATACTTGCAGCTCCACCTGTTGCACTTCCACTTAATCCCCAAGAAATCGGTGCTGCTCCACCTGGAAATCCTGAATAATTATATAAAGAATCTATGCCAAAAGAGGTTCCTCCCGAAAAATTGGAATAATAAGAGGTACCAGGAACATTCATAGAATCTGACCCACCAAATACTGTCGCAAAAGATGACGGTGCTAACATACTTGCCAAACTATATAAAAATCCGCCAGTCGCTTCAAAACCGGTTCCTTGACCGCTTCCTGACACAGTTATGTCTCTCAACTTGTCATAAGTTTCAAATAACATTGCCTTTGCATCACCGCTTGCGGAGCCAAATTTATTCGCTATTACTAAATAACTGTCATTTTTATAAGCCATAATAACCTCTTACTTATTCCATCATTATTCAAATGTTTTGAATGTAGACTCAATATTCTTTTCAATAACCTTTTTAACTGCTTCCATTTCTGTTTGCAACGCATCTTGTTCTGTATCAAGTTGTCTTAGACGCAACTCAAGAGTCCTATCCTGTTCTTGGATTTTTTCGGTCTTTGCGTTGATATCTTGAATAGCTTTTTCATATACTTCTCTTTCATAATTGTATTGATTCATTGCATCTTGATAAGCAGCTTCATCAGTTATTGTCTCTGTCTTAAGCGTATAAGTCAATGAAGAATCTTCATATCTTATACTCTGCGCACGACCTTGATCATCAAAGTCTACAAACGCTTTTTCTGTACGCTCAATTTTAGTTTTAACATCTTGCGCATTATAATATGTCAGTTTATCTTGATTTTCTGAAGGTAGCGCAGGATCAATACCTGAAATTGCACTTGCATACAAATCTTCTTGACAAGCAAAGTAACGTTTACCTTGATATTCCCAAGTATAAATCTGATCATCATCAGCATTGGCAAAGACAGCATCAGGAAAATCTTCTTTTATCTGTTCAACAGCTGCTTTTTGTTCTTCATCTGTAGGATCATAAGCTGAAACCTCACAATTTCCTACATATGTTGGAACATCCGGTTGTACATAATAATCCTTTATATTATCAGTTCCTGCCAATTGCGTCTTATCAAAAAAGTGCATTACATTGTCATCATCTTGGTAAAAACCAATATTCGCCGGATCTACAAGTTCAAAATCAGGATATTCTTCATAAATCTGAGACAAGCTATCTTTTTGAACATTATTTAATGGATCGTAATCTTGTACTTCCTTTCCATTTATCGTATACTCACCACTCACAGGATCCTGCACAATATTAGCTCGATCAACCACACCCTCAGTAGGCTTCAGACCCATAACTACCTGAGGATTAGATTTTTTTGATTGAATACCTGTAAACACGTCAGAATAATGATAATGAGTAACTAAATAATTATATTCCGGATCATCATATAACGCCGTCATATCAGTAATTGTTTCACCTGTCGTGCCATCCTCATAACTATACTGCAACGTAGTATAATCACTGGTACTAGGCGCTGTTGGAACTTCTAACGCCAACAACTCATTAAATGTATTAGCACTTTGATTCGCCAAAGCCGTACGCGCTTGGTTAACCTGCTGACCTTCGTATTCTACATTCGTTTTCCTAGCAGTCAGTGCCAAATATCTCGCTTGTGAAGCTGCCATACCCATAAAGCAAATCTCCCAATTATAATATCTACTACATGTATGTATATATTAATTATGTTTTTTGTAAAGTCAACATAACTATACCAAATTATACGGCACAAGATAAAAAAAATATATCCCATATAACATAAAATACTTCAATTGGTGTAGATATATAAGCAAAATTCCTATAAAAATATTAAATATTTCTAAAAAAGATTCGCAACTTTTATAATTGCGAATCTTTCTTTTTATATTTCATATATTAAACTATTCTTCAGTTTCTTCCACTTCAGGAACAATTTCAGGCTCATTCACTGTAAGTGCAATTCGTTTATCTGCTGAGTTAAATTTCAAAATATACGTCATAATCTTATCATTTACCTTTAAAATACAATCCATTTTATTTTGTAATTCTTCAACTTCAGCATGAGGCAATAAAGCTTCTACTCCTGGAAACACTTCTACAAATGCACCAAAGTGCTTAATTCTGGTAATTGTACCCTCGACCTTATCGCCTTCTTTTATTTGTTTTTCAGCTTCTAACCATGGATCAGGCTCAAGATTTTTCAAGCTCAATGAAACTCTTTGTTTATCATGATCTACTGCAATTACCTCAACATCTATTTTATCACCGACTTTTAAAATATCTGTCGGATGATCAATCCAACGCCAGCTTAACTGAGAAAGTGGTAATAGACCATCAATACCGCCCAAATCAATAAAAGCACCAAAATCTGTTATTCTCACAACATCACCCTTAACAACCTGTCCTGGTTCAATTTGAGAGAATACATTTTTTCTAGCTTCTATTGCGCTATCTTCATATACCTTCTTATTAGATAAAATAAAGTTACTTTGTTGAGCATCCAAAGTTAAAATCTTTAATTCAATTTTACTTCCTACTTCTAAGTCTGAATCTTTTGAGCGCAACTGACTTGATGGAACAAAACCTCTTACTCCTGAAATATCAATTAACAATCCGCCTTTAACTATTCCTGCAATTGTACCAAGTATAGTCTCATCAGCTGCTTTTGCTTTTTCCAGTTCTTTCCAAGCATAAGCCAAATCAACTTTCTTACGAGACAAAAGGAATTTACCATCCTCATCTTCTTCACGAATAATCAAAAATTCGTATTCTTTACCTTTTTCTAATTTTTCTTCGATATTTTCACCCTTATCTACAGCCTCCCTTTCAGGAACAACAGCCGTTGTCTTAGCTCCAATATCAACCAACGCTCCGTTACTTTCATAACCACAGACAAGACCTTTAACTAAATCACCTTTTTGAAATTTGTAATCATACTGTTTCAATAATTCTTCAAAATCTAATTCATTTTTTGATGCCATATTTTACTCCACTGTCGTCTCAACTACGACATACATAATAGTTTACGTTATCATTTTAACAAATGTTTTAAAATTTGTAAAGTTTTTTAAATTTTTTTTTACATTATTTAACTTACTACTTTGAGGCTTTTACAAAACTCATAAGCATATCAAATCCAGGAATTGCAGATTCGCGAACTCTATCGAGTACCTTAGCCAATTCATTGGTAATAAAATCAGAATTTCCTTGAGCACCACGGCCTTCAATCATCTTACCGTTTTTCATAACAAAACAATCTACAGAATTATCGTTCCACAAAATTTTTGCTACACTATTATCATTTAATGGTACACTCATTAATTTTTGTTGTCTTTTTGCTGCCATTTTAGCAAAGTCCCAGCCTACTTTTTGAATATTTGTCATCTTATTTCCTTTTTCTAACTTATCGCTAATAATAGAAAAACGGAACATAACTTTTTTTGTCTATGTTCCGCTTTATCTTTAATATATCTTAACAACTTAAGCCTTAAGTGACTCTATCAAATCAGAAATTGTCTTTTCTTGAATTTCTATTTCTGCTATTCGGGCATTTGTTTGTTCTATTAATTCTTTTGGAGCATTTGCAACAAACTTCGGATTATTTATCCGACCTGAAAGCGATTTTTTCTCGGCCAAAAGTTTATCTAATTTCTTTTGTTGACGCGCTACTTCTGCATCCAAATCAATCAAATCAGCTAAAGGAATAATGATTTTAGAAGCTGAAACGACAGCAGTTGCAGACTTTGGAGGAATATCAGCAGTTTCATCCGCATATAAAATTTCATCTACCCTTGCTAATCTTCTTATATATGACTCAATAGCTTCAAATACCTCTTTTTCTTCTTTATTTGCGCGAATCTCAATATTAAGCATTAATGAGTGTGCAATATTGAAACTTTGACGAACATTTCTCAAGGACTTAATAGTTTCAAACACCAATTCCATTTCCTTAGCCTCTTGGGCGAATGACAATTTTTCCTGATATTGCGGAAAATCTGCAACCATAATAGCCTTGAATTGAGAATTTTTAGGGATTAACTGCCAAACGCGCTCAGTGATGTGAGGCATAATCGGATGTAACATCCTCAAAGCCATATCCAGCACATATCTTAATACTCGTTGAGTATTCAATTTTAATGACTCATCTTGGAGCTGAATTTTTGCAATCTCAACATACCAATCGCAATATGAATTCCAGAAAAAGTCGTATAGAATATGCGCAGTCTCACCAATTCTAAATTCACTGATATTACTATTTATTTCTTTTGCGGTTGTATTAAGTTTGTCCAAAATCCACTTATCAGCAATAGTAAGGTTTGAAAAATCAATTTCTTTATTATCAACACCATCTAAATTCATCAAAACAAATCTGGAGGCATTCCAAATTTTATTAGCGAAGTTTCTTCCATATTCAAATCTTTCATCACTAATTTTAATATCCTGACCGCCATATGTACACAGCGAAGTCATCGTAAATCTAAGTGCATCACAGCCATACTTATCTATAATTTTTACAGGGTCAATCGTATTACCTTTTGATTTTGACATCTTTTGTCCTTTTTCATCACGGATTAGCCCATGAATATAAACCGTAGAAAAAGGTGCCTTACCGGTAAATTCTAATCCCATGGTAATCATTCTTGCCACCCAGAAAAAGATTATATCAAATCCGGTTACAAGAGTTGTGGTCGGATAGAATTTTTTAAAATCCTCAGCCTCTGTATTTGGCCATCCCATAGTTGAAAAAGGCCATAGACCGGATGAAAACCATGTATCTAAAACATCTGTATCTTGAACGTAATTTTCAGGATCAGGATTTTCTTTCGCGACAACCATTTCACCTGTTACCTTGTGATAATAAGCAGGAATTTGATGTCCCCACCAAAGCTGACGAGAAATACACCAATCACGAATATTTTCCATCCAACCGAGATAATTTTTTTCCCAACGTTCAGGGACAAACTTAATTCTTCCATCTTTTACTGCAGCTATGGCTTCTTTTGCTAAAGGAGCCATTTTTACAAACCACTGCTCTGACAAAAGTGGCTCAATAGTAGTATTACAACGTTGGCATTTTCCTACGTTGTGCTCATGCTCACGGGTTCTCAATAAGAAATTATTGTAAGAAAGCATACCAATAATCTTTTCTCGGGCTTCATATCTATCAAGCCCGTGCAATTCTTGAGGAACTTCACCGCAAGCCTTCATTTTACCTTCTGTATCGATTACCCAAATCGGATCCAAATTATGACGTTTACCGACTTCATAATCATTAGGATCATGAGCAGGAGTAATTTTTACAGCACCTGTACCAAAACTTTTATCTACATACTCATCCGCTATAATAGGAATTTCTCTTCCTGAAAGTGGTATTATAACAGTTTTACCGATTAACTCAGAATACTTATGATCATCAGGATGCACAGCTATAGCAACATCACCAAATATAGTTTCTGGTCTTGTTGTTGCAACAATTATTGCACCATGCTCACCCTTCAACGGATATGAAATTTCCCACATATGTCCCTGTTCAGTTTCATATTCAGTCTCGACATCTGAAATAGCACTATTACAACGAGGACACCAGTTTACAATGTAAGCGCCCTTATATATAAGTCCTTTTTCGTAAAGCTTAATGAACACTTCCTTAACAGCCTGTGAACAGCCTTCATCAAAAGTAAATCTTTCACGAGACCTGTCAAATGAAGCACCTAGACGTTTACATTGATCCAAAATAGCTGATTTGTGTTCATTTGCCCACTTCCAAGTCTCCTCCAAGAACTTTTCTCTACCCAAGTCATAACGTGAAAGTCCTTGCTCACGTAATTTTTTTTCTACAACATTTTGAGTTGCAATTCCCGCATGGTCAGTACCGGGCATCCATAATGTCTCATATCCTGCCATTCTGTGATATCGAATAAGAATATCCTGCAATGTTTCATCCAATGCATGTCCCATATGCAACACACCTGTCACATTAGGTGGAGGAATTACTATTGAATAAGGTTTTTTAGGACTTTTTGCATCAGCCTTAAAAAACTCTCCTTCTTCCCAAAATTTATATATTTTTTCTTCTGTATCCTTGGGATCATAAACCGTTGGTAAATCATCAATTTTTATAGATGCTTCTATCATATTCTTATCCTTTACAATTCTAACCGTATAATATCAGGATAGCACAAAAAATTTTTATTGTGACAATTTTCCTCAAATAACAATAATATTCTGCAATAAAAAAGCCACCTTAAGAGGTGACTTTTTTATCGCTATAATGCTCAAAATTAGAACATCAAACCAGCTTCACGAGCAGCATCAGCAAGTGCAGCGATACGACCATGATATAAAAATCCTCCACGGTCAAATACTACACATTCAATACCTGCTTTTTTAGCTTTTTGCGCAATAGCTTCACCTACAACCTTAGCAGCTTCAATGTTACCACCATGAGATAACTTTTCTCTCAAGTCCTTATCATTTGAAGATGCTGAAGCAATTGTAACGTGTTTTTCATCATCAATTAATTGCGCATAGATGTGTTTTGTACTTCTATAAACAGCCAATCTAGGAAATTCAGTTGTACCTGACAACTTTGTTCTTATTGCTTGGTGTCTTTTTTGAACTTTTGGTTTTCTAGCTTCTTGTTTAATCATTTCTTTTTCTCCTTTTGGTTATCCGCGTCAAACGGGCTTAAGCTATTCACCCTCTGCGGAAAACCCGCTTTCACCCAAACCTTCTTGAAAACCAAATCAAGGGTTTATGCGGGCTTTGTACTATACAAACTGACATTCATCAGTTAAACTTTATTACTTCTTACCAGCCTTACCAGCTTTACGTCTAATGTGTTCACCTTCGTATCTAACACCTTTTCCTTTGTATACTTCAGGAGGACGCTTACTTCTGATGAACGCAGCCACATCACCTACAGTCTGTTTGTTTGAACCTTTTACACTAATTTTTGTATTTGCTTCAACAGCAATTGTAATACCAGCAGGCGGTTCAACAATTACCGGGTGAGAGTAGCCTAGTGACAAGTTAAGATTTTTGCCTTCCATAGCTGCTCTATAACCAACACCTTGTATTTCAAGTTTCTTTTCAAAACCTTCTTTAACACCGTGTACAGCATTTGCAACCAAAGTTCTGAACAAACCATACAATGCATCAGTTTCTCTTGAGTCACCTACTTTTGACAAAATGATGTGATTGTCTTCTACTTTCACTGCTATTTCAGGACGAACTACCACAACCTCTGTGCCCAAAGGTCCTTTTGCAGTAACTGTTTGACCGTCAAGAGTAATTTCTACACCTTGAGGAATCTCAATAGGTTTTTTACCAATACGTGACATAATTCTTCTCCTTATGGGTATATCTACTACTATAAATGACAAGAGTAAATATTTCGGCTTTCTCGTCAGCGAATCTTTCTACCAATTACATTCGCAACACTAATTCTACTACAAATTTTTCATTTGTCAAAGGATTTTAGACATATTATTTATCAATACTTAACATTATACGCACAAAAAAGGACAGAATCATCTGCCCTTTTTTGTCTGTTTAATTTTTAAACTAGTATACGTAGCAAAGTACTTCGCCACCAATATTTTCTTTACGAGCTTTTCTGTCTGTCAAAAGACCTTTGCTTGTAGAAATAATAGCGATTCCCATACCACCCAATACTTGCGGTAAATTTTTAGCCTTGCTATAGTTTCTAAGACCAGGTTTAGAAATTCTTTCCAATTTAGAAATTACAGGCTTATTTTTAGCATCATACTTCAATGTAATTTCCAAAACTTTAAATTTACCTACCTCTTTAACATTGTAATCAGAGATAAAACCTTCTTCTTTCAACAATTTAGCCAATTCAACTTTTAATTTTGAAGCAGGCATTTCAACTGAAGGGTGAGAAACCATACTAGCGTTTCTAATTCTTGTAAGCATATCTGCTATTGGATCTGTCATTGACATAATTTTCTTCCTTTTCTCTTGTGGTAACAGCTAAAAGTCAATAAAAAATTAACCTCTGTCAGTACCTTCTACCCGTTCTTACCGGACTAACTTTTGCTCCACAGCATCAGTAAACACATCACTTAAGCGGGAACGTATTCCGGCAGTCAACAAGCTAAGTGTACAACAAATAAAAAAAAATTACAACCCCATGATTACAAGATATTAAGATGCCTTTTTGATAGTAAGCACATCATCTTCAATATTAAATTCAATTTCATCAATCTCAGGGTCTATTTCAAGCATCTCAAGTAAGGGGGCAGAGGTATATTCAGCCCATAACCAGATGAACGACGTATTAGCTTTTTACATAACCTATTTTCATAACTTTGAATATCAGCATTCGCCACTTTTGTCACATACAAAACTTTGTTTTTAATTTTCAAAAGGACAGTGTACTCATCTTTAGTTATCCCTAAAAGCTGAGCTAAAGGCTTATTCAGATAAAGATGCCAACTATTACCATTTGCTGATAAACGCCTTTTCATTTTATCTCCATAACCTGATTACCTATTGCATTCATAATAATTTAATATAATATTTTTAAATAGTGCATAAAGTAATCTATTTATATGTATAATAATGAATAGATAAGAGGACAATAATAATGAAACGAATTATAAGTATTGTTTTGGATGGAGTTCTAAACACATACAACGGACAATACAATGCAGCCAATATTCCCATGATAAAACAGGGGGATATTGAGTTTATACAAAAGCTTTCAGAGAATTATAAAATCGAAATTTTCACTACCAGAAACAAAAAGCTGGTAAAAAAATGGCTAAAAAGCAATTTAATAGAGAAGTACATTTATCAAATAAGTAACAAAAAAAATCCATTCAGTGGCATATTCCTTGACGACTGAGCAATCACATTTAACTGAAATTTTGAATCAGTCTATGAAAAAATAATTAATTTTAAGCCTCATTGGAAAAAATAGAATCACGCTATACAGCACAAAAAGAGTAACAAAGTTACTCTTTTAAATGTTGCTAAAAATTAAGGTACTACCAGCTTGCTTTAGTAACACCAGGCAATAGACCTTGGTGTGCCATTTTTCTCAAGCAAATTCTGCACAAACCGAAATCTCTATGGAACCCATGAGGTCTACCACAAATACTGCATCTATTGTGCAATCTTACTTTTGGATATTTACCTTTTGCAGCTAACGCTGCTCTTTTTTGTTCTTTGTCAATCATCGCTTTTTTAGCCATGAATATCTCCTTTGTATCTTTATTTTTATTAATTTTCTTTTTGCTAATTTTAACAAGTCATATCGACCTATTTATTCATTCCTTTGAAAGGCATTCCAAGTAATCTCAACAATTCTCTTGCTTCATCATCAGTTTCAGCAGTAGTGATGATAGATACGTTCATACCTTTTACCAAATCAACTTCTTCATAAGTGATTTCAGGGAATAATGCTTGTTCTTTTAAGCCCAAAGTGTAGTTACCACGGCCATCAAAGCTTTTTGCGCTGATACCACGGAAGTCACGAATACGAGGTAAGACAACTGTAATCAACTTTTGCAAGAAATCATACATTCTTTCACCGCGCAATGTAACCATAGCACCTACAGGCATTCCTTCTCTCAATTTGTATGATGCAATTGATTTTTTAGCTTTTGTTACAACTGATTTCTGTCCAGCTATTTTTGTCAATTGAGCCTCAATAGCTTCAGCAATCTTTGAATTGTGAGAAGCTTCACCAACACCCATATTTAATACAATTTTATGTAATTTAGGAATCTGGTGGTCATTTTTATAACCAAATTTTTCTTTCAACGCTTTTTTAACGTCTTCTTGATATTTTGATTTCAAATTCTTAGTTAATGTCATTTTTCTTTTCCTTAATTAATACGATGTCAATCTGTGTATTAAGATTAAACATCTAATTGTTCACCACATTTTTTACAAACACGAACTTTTTTGCCGTCAACGACATCGTGCTTGATCCTTGTCGGTTTTTCGCAAGCAGGGCATACTATCATAACCTTAGAAGAATCCATAGGAGCTTCCAGCTTAATCAATCCGCCTTGAATACCTGCCATAGGCTGAGGTTTTTGAGCTTTTGTAACCATGTTTGCGCCTTCAACTACGACTGTTGATGCAGTCGGATCTACTTTTTTTACGTTACCGATTTTTCCTTTGTCTTTGCCTGCTGTTACGATAACTCTATCGCCGGTTTTTACATGCAAGCTTTTTTTATTTTTATCTGTCATTTTTTTCTCCTGCTTTTTCAAGCTTTTTATCATGGACTGACCATGAAACTGGTCTATTACATGTACATAAGTTTTATTTTTATATTACTTCCGGTGCTAGAGATACGATCTTCATATATCCTTTATCTCTTAATTCACGAGCTACAGGTCCAAAAACACGAGTACCGCGAGGGTTACCGTCTTTATTAATAATAACGGCAGCGTTTTCATCAAATCTGATAACTGAACCATCTTCACGTTTAATATCGTGCTTTGTTCTTACTACAACAGCCTTAACTACTTCACCGGCTTTTACTGTCTGGTTAGGAGCAGCTGCTTTAACTGTTGCAACAATTTCATCACCTACAGCAGCAAATTTCTTATTTGAACTACCCATTACACGAATGCATAATAGTTCTTTTGCACCTGTATTATCTGCTACTTCTAGTCTTGTTTCTTGTTGTATCATTTTTCTTTTCCTTTATTTTAAAGAATATTTTACTTGCCTCTCATTACTCTATGGTAATGTTGCCTTCAGCTCTTTTTATATTAACGAGCTTTTTCTACAACCTCAAGCAAAGACCAACGCTTGTCGCCTGACATAGGTCTAGATTCTACAATCCTTACTACATCACCTACATTACAAACATTTGCTTCATCATGAGCTTTGTAGTTTTTATTTGATTCTATAATTTTCTTATACTTTGGATGTGGTTCGTAATCTGCTACTTTTACCACGATTGTCTTATCCATCTTGTTACTAATAACAATTCCTTGTTTCTCTTTTTTAGGCATTTTGTACCTCTTTTTCTTTTATTACTGTTTTTGCTTGAGCGATGAATTTCTTAGTTTGAGATATCAAAGCTGTATTTTCCAATTTGTGAGTGGAAAGTTGTAATTTGTAGTTAAACAAATCTTTTTTCCAGTCTATGATAGCGTTTTGTAATTCATCCACTGATTTTTCACGCATTTCACTTAGTTTCATCTGTTATTTCCTTTTTATTTTTGTTCACATTTTGCTTTTTCAACAATTTTTACTTTAATAGGCAATTTCTGAGCAGCCAATTCCAAAGCATGTACTGCAACATTTCTATCAAAATAATCAAGTTCAAAAAGTATTCTGTTAGGCTTAACAACCGCTACCCAATATTCCAAATTACCTTTACCTGAACCCATACGAGTTTCAGCAGGCTTTGCTGTAATAGGTTTATCAGGGAAAATCTTAATCCAAACGTTACCGCCACGTTTGATTTCACGGGTCATTGCACGACGTGCTGCCTCTATTTGACGGCTGGTAATCCAACCTGGTTCTAACGCTTTTATTGCGTACTGACCGAATTCGAATGATGTACCTCTAGTCTCTGTACCTTTCATTCTACCTTTCATCATTTTGCGGTATTTTGTTTTTTTAGGCTGTAACATTATATTTGCTCCTGTAATTTTTACTCATACCTTACGCTTCAGTAGTAGTCTCTATTGAGCGACGTCTTGAACGACGTTGTCCTTTTTCGCTACCACTTTTTTCACTTTTTGCTTTGATGTTTTGATCAGCTTTTTCACCTGGCATCAAGTTGCCCTTGAAAATCCAAACCTTAACACCAATTTTACCCATTATAGTATCAGCTTCAGTGAAACCGTAATCTACATCTGCTCTAAGAGTTTGAAGCGGGATTCTTCCTTCTTTTGCCCACTCAGAACGAGCGATTTCAGCACCACCCAAACGTCCAGATACCATAACTTTAATACCTTGAGCGCCAGCACGCATAGTACGTTGCATAGCTTGTTTCATCGCACGTCTAAATGCTACACGCTTTTCCAGTTGTTGAGCGATTGCTTCTGCAACTAATTGCGCATCTGCATCTATTCTTGCAACTTCTACAACATTGATAATAACAGGTTTACCAAGATACTTTGTAACTTCTTGTCTAAGTTCATCAATACCCTGACCGCCTCTACCTACAACTATACCAGGTTTCGCTGTAACAACAGTAATAGTTGTATTTTGTGCTTTTCTTGCAATTAATATTTTTGAAACACCGGCTGCGTATAATTTCTTTTTAATGAATTTTCTGATTTTTGCATCTTCTGCAACAAATTCACCATATTCCTTAATCTTAGCGAACCATGTGCTAACCCAAGGTTGAATTATACCTACTCTAAATCCGGTTGGATGTGTTTTTTGTCCCATTTTATCTACCTTTATTTGCTTTGTGTATCACTAACTTTTAATGTGAGATGAGAAGTGCGTTTCAGTCTTTTGTACATACGACCTTGCGCTCTTGCTCTTGCTCTTTTATATGTTGTGCTTTCATCAGCAAAGATTTCAGAAATCTTCAAAGAATCAGCAGATACGCCATATTGTTCCTGTGCATTCGCTACAGCAGCTTTTAAGTTTTTTTCAACCACTCTTGCTGCAAAGTAAGGCATAAAACGCAACATATCTTGAGCTTCTTTAACAGCTTTTCCTCTAACTTCGTTGATTACTCTACGAAGTTTTCTTGCCGTCATTTTAATATCTGTTTGTCTTGCTTTAGCTTCCATTTTATTTTTCCTTTATTTTGCTTATCGCTTTTCTTTTGTTATTTCCGCTATTACACGGAGTAGGAATTTATCAATTTACGTTAATTGATCTCCTATTTTCTTTTAGCAGTCTTATCAGAACCTGCATGACCTTTATACATTCTTGTAGGTGCGAATTCACCTAATTTATGTCCAATCATTTGCTCTGTAACATACACAGGAACGTGAGTTTTCCCGTTGTGAACTGCGATTGTGTGTCCTAACATATCAGGGATAATCATTGATGCTCTTGACCAAGTTTTTATCACTTTATGTTCAGAATTTGCATTCATTTTTTCAATTTTCTTTTGTAGAGCTTCTTCTACGTATGGACCTTTTTTTAATGAACGTGCCATTAATTTTTTCTCCTTTGTATTTGATTTGTATTGATTTGGCTTAAGGATTTAGCTATGCAAGGGGCATTTGAATTTTATACAAAGCCCCTTTGGAGCACAACTAAGACTATTTCTTACGTCTTCTTACAATTAACTTGTCAGAAGCTTTACCTTTTTTCCTTGTCTTATAGCCAAGTGCTGGTTTACCCCAAGGTGTTTTAGGGTGTCCACCAGGACCGGTCTTACCTTCACCACCACCATGAGGGTGATCGCAAGGGTTCATCGTAACACCACGAACAGTTGGTCTGATACCAAGATAACGTTTTCTACCAGCTTTTCCTAATGAAATGTTTTTGAATTCAGCGTTACCTAATGTACCTATGGTTGCCATGCATTCTTTTCTTACCATTCTCATTTCAGATGATGGAAGTTTAATAGTTACATAGTTACCTTCTTTGGCCATAACTTGCGCAGCATTACCTGCAGATCTTACCATAACTCCGCCACGACCAGGTGTTAATTCAATATTATGAACAATTGTACCTAACGGGATTAATTCTAAAGGAAGTGCATTACCGTTTTGTACAGGTGCTTCCGGACCTGAAACTATAACGTCGCCTACATTTAAACCTTCCGGTGTTAAAATATATCTTTTTTCACCGTCTGCGTAATACACCAATGAAATTCTAACATTTCTGTTTGGATCATACTCTATTGATTTAACTGTAGCAGGTACTCCAAATTTTTCGCGTTTGAAGTCGATTACACGGTAAGCTCTTTTTACACCGCCACCTTTATGACGACATGTAATTCTACCAGTATTATTTCTACCTGCAGTCTTTTTTAATTTTTTCAATAATGATTTCTCTGGAGTTTGAGTAGTGACTTCTTGATAATCAGATTTAGTCATTCCTCTTTGTCCTGGAGATGTAGGATTTATTTGTCTAATTGCCATTTTATTTCTCCTTTACGGCTTTTGATATTTTACATTGGGACTTGTGCCTGACGCCCCTTTTACCTATCGAGCCATCACCAAATTCGATGATTATGCCCCTACTAATTCTTCTATTGGATCACCTTCGATTGTTACGATTGCTTTTTTAGAAGAATCTGTTCTTCCAAATTTATATCCCATTCTTTTTTCATGAGAAGGCATATAAACTGTTCTTACTTTTTTAACTTTTCTACCAGGAAAAGCTAATTCAACTGCTTTTGCAATTTCGATTTTTGTAGCGTCTTTAACTACTTCAAAAGTATACTGACCGAGAGTTGTTGCACCTACTGATTTTTCAGTAATCAAAGGTTTTTTAATCACGTCATATAACTTTTCTGTATTTGTTCTGTCTTTACTCATTTTTATTTCCTTTACTGTTCTCAGATTTTATGACTAGCTTAATCTTTCGGTAATATCTTTCACTGCAGATTCTGTAACTATCACAAAATCAGCTTCCAATAAATCTTTTACATTCAAGTTTGAAGGCAAAATAATTTTTACGCTTGGAATATTTCTTGCTGCCAATTCTAAGTAATTATTTTCAGCAGCTTTCACATCAGCAATCACCAAAACCTTACCTGAAACTTTCAATGATTTTAGTGCTGACACCATTAATTTAGTCTTTGGCTCATTGATAGTTGAAAAATCTTTAACCACAACTAAATTATCCTGTCTTGCAGATAGCGCAGATTTCAAAGCTAATTTTCTAGCTTTTTGCGGCATGTTGAAACCATAATCTCTAGGTTTAGGTCCGAACACAACACCACCACCTGCGAATAAAGGTGAACGCAAAGAACCAGCTCTTGCTCTACCTGTACCTTTTTGTTTCCAAGGTTTTTTACCGCCACCAGATACTTCAGCTCTGGTTTTAGCGCATGCTGAACCTTGACGTGCATTATTTAATTGTCTTCTTAATGCCAAGTGCATTACGTGTAAGTTTGGTTCAACACCGAAAACACTTTGTTCTAAAGTGATTTCGCCTAATTTTTCACCATTTGTACTTAATATTTCTTTTGACATTTCTATTTTCCTTATCTATTACCGTTTACCGCTTTCGATATAAAATCGTTTTATATGGCAACTCGGGAGTGATTTACTTTTTAAATTTAATTAGTTCCATTTTGTTCTTGAAGGAACGATTGTAACCAATCTACCCTCACAGCCTGGTACTGAACCTTTAATCAAAACTAAGTTATTAGCAGAATCAACTTTGACTAATTTCAGTTTTGTGATTGTAACTCTTTCATTACCCATGTTACCAGCCATTCTTTTGCCTTTGATAACACGGCTAGGAGTAGTACCTGCACCTATTGAACCAGGTTCTCTATGGTTTTTAGAACCATGAGCCATCGGTCCTCTTCCAAAGTTCCATCTTTTAACTGTACCTTGGAAACCTTTACCTATTGATTTTCCTGTTACGTCAACTTTTTCAACATTTTCCAAAACTGATAATTCAATTTTATCACCTACTTTGTAGTCTTGCGGATTATCAATTCTGAATTCTTGAAGATGTCTGTAGTTATTTAAGCTATTTTTCTTAAAATGACCTAATTCAGCTTTTGTTAAATGTTTTTCTTTAGCTGCAACTGTACCAACTTGAATAGCGTTGTAACCATCAGTTTCTACAGTCTTTACTTGGGTTACTACAGTTTCATCTACTTTAATAACTGTTACCGGGATTGCTAAACCTTTTTCATCAAAGATTTGAGTCATTCCTAGTTTTTTACCAATTACACCTAGTGTCATATTTTAACCTTTCCTGCTCCCCCTACTTGGTGTGGACACATTCCACCCCTTATTCGGGTTTGCATTTTCACTTGCGAGCGCTACGTCTTGCCTTTGTCTTTACCTTATGAGGATTTCCACCTCGACAACCTTTCGATTGTCCCGATCAAGTTTTAAGCCTTCGCTTTACCTGCCTTAACCGGTCGCAGTTCACATTATCTCATGCATAATGCTATTAAATTTTAAAAGTGCTTGGGGTTGATTGTGCTTGGCTTGAACTACCGTTATAGTCTTCTATGCCGTGCGTTCAAGCCTTGTTTATTATAATTTAACTTCGATATCAACACCTGCAGGTAAATCTAATCTGCTTAACTCTTCAGTTGTCTGTTGAGTCGGTTCGTATATATCGATAATACGTTTATGAGTTCTCATTTCAAAGTGCTCACGTGATTTTTTATCTACGTGTGGAGAACGCAAAACGCAATATATACGTCTTTTTGTAGGTAAAGGAATAGGGCCTGCAACTTTAGCGTCAGTTCTTTTTGCTGTTTCTACGATCTTGTCTGAAGATACATCAATCAACTTGTGATCATATGCTTTCAAACAAACTCTGATACGTTGTCTTTTTGTGCTTGCCATTTGACATTCCTTTTTCTTAACTGTTACTTTACCTTACAAGAGTGAAAGCTTTGCTAAGACTGACTTTCAGCCCTTGACCAGAGATACTGCTATTCAAAAATATTTCGGATATTAGTAAATACTATATCTCAAGCATATCAATATTAAGATAAACAAAAATGAGTGTCAACATGGAATTTTATATATTGTTTAGAATTTGTAACATGAATAAAATTTACATTTGTTTACAAAGCAAAATATTGAGAATATTACACCAGAATAAATTATCGCTCTATAATTTTATTTCGAAATCTGTTTAATTCAGCAATAACAGCAATTCCCAATAAAAGGGAGCTTGAAAACTAAAATCAATTACAAGAAAATACCTGCTCTCTTATTTAACAAAGAATAGAGTTCAAGCCCACAAAACACCTTACACTCTTTGTGTATCAAATCAAACAGTGAAAGACAAAATAACTCGCACAACCACCAAATCAACGCAAACAAATTGAAGTTAATAGCAAATTATTTTTTCTCGGTTTTTCATACTATTGAATACAATACAGAGGATTATGTTATGCTCATTACTCCAATAAACGTCAGTGTTAATATGCAAGGACGAAATTTAAAACCTATTAGCGAATACCAAGGTCCAATTCTAAAATTAACCTCAAAAGAAAAGACGCAAATAGCCCAAATGGAAGCCCGAATTGCCGAATACGAACTTGAAATTGAAAAATTAAATAGTTTATCGCAAAAAAGTCATGTAATATCATCAATTGACTATTATAACGACAAAATAGGTTATCTTGATTATTGGATAGACAAACTACGCAATGAAATAAGAAACATTAAAATTAGCCGACTAAATAAACAAAAACAACGAATTGAGCCAAATAAATCAAACATTAAGGGATAATTTTATAAACTTTTAACAAAAAAATAACATAGATACTGTTACAAATACTTCATAAAAATTTTTCAATAACATTTTTATGATAAAATTACTGGGAGGATTAAACTTTACTATCCTTGTATTATACAATTATAGTAATACCACTTTCCAAAATTTAATATTCCAAAAAGGAGTTTGAACGTAGTGACTTTTTTCAAAGAAGAAAACAAAAGAAATCATGAAAGTACTTTTTTGGTATTCAATACTGCCTGTCTTGGCGATGTTTTACTGTGCAATTGCTTAATACAAAATATAAAAAACATATATCCGAATTCAAAAGTCATATTCATAGCTGATAAAACTTATCAAGATATTGCGCGATACCAAATGGGAGTTGATGATGTAATAGTGTTCGATAAAAAGAACTTACACAAAGGTTTATTGGGTCTGATTAAATTTATAAAAGATTTTCCATATAAAAAAGCTGATTATTCCATAATAACATATCGAAACGAACGTAATTATTTCATTTCTCAAATGCTTGGTGTAAAAAAAATCCTTGTGTCAAAAAACAAAGATAAAAATATTTCTATGCAAGAAATACACGCTAAAATTCTTACGCAAATTACTGACAAAGAAGTTAAAAACCTTCCAATTAAATATATCGTCAAAAATGAATCAACTGACAAATTTTTAAATATTTTTGACTCCAATAAAAAAAGTATCGCCCTTTGTGCAATCTCAAAAAATACGGCAAAAGATTTCCCTATCACAATGGCCGTTGAACTAATAAACAGACTAAACAAAGCAGGTTACCAAGTAATTCTCACAGGAGCAGGTAAAAAGTCAGAAGATTTTGCAAATGAACTTAAACACTGGAATTGCAATTTCTACGATCTGGTAAACCAAACGACAATCTTGGAACTGGCGCAAATATTAAAAAAAGTTGATCAACTCATAAGCGTTGACACAGGTACTATGCATTTAGGTTACGCCGTTGGAACAAAAACTTTATGTATATTTTTTGAAAAAAACACAAAAAAACTTTGGGCTCCCAGTGAAAAGGTATACAATAATGTAAAAATCTTCCAAAACCCAAATATTGACGAAATTATTGAGGCAGTTCAAAATGTCAAAAACACATACCAATAAACTATTTTTCTTTAAAGATTTAGATGACCACTACATAATTTATCTGTTTGGAATAAGAATATGTCTAAAACATAAATCTAAGTTTGTATACAGAGAAGCAAAAGAATATGGAATAACGAATCAAAAACGCAACCCTCAACTTATTGTTTCTTTGACGACTTATCCTGCAAGAATTAATACGGTACATAAAACAATCAATACACTACTTACTCAAAGTTTGCAACCTGACAGAATAATCCTATGGCTTGGTAACTCTCAGTTTCCGCAAAAAGATAAGCAACTACCTGAAAATCTTATAAAATTAAAAAAACTCGGATTGGAAATACGATACTGTGAGGATCTAAAGTCATATAAAAAACTCATTCCTACACTAAAAAATTTTCCTGACGATATTATTGTAACAGTAGATGATGACGTATATTATGAAAATGACATGTTGGAAAGCTTATACAATGCCTATATTAACAATCCTAAAAACATATACGTAAAACGTGCTGTAAAACTGGAACTACAGAATAATAATATAAAAAATATATCTAGTAGAAAATACTTGTATCAACATAATATAGAACCCACCTACTTAAACCAACCTATGGGCGGAAGCGGTTGTTTATACCCTCCGCACAGTCTAAATGAAAATATTACAAATACAGAATTAATAAAAACCACATTGCCAACCCATGACGATGTCTATTTTTGGAGTATGGCAGTTTTGAATAAAACAAAAATTCAGGTGGTAGACGGATTTGACAAAAATCTGTATTTTGTAGAAGGCACTCAAGATGTAGGATTGATACATACAAACAAAGCTAATGCAGAAGGAATTACCCTTGAAAACGCCTATAAACTAATGATTAACAAATTTCCACAAATATTACAAAATATACTTGAAGAATGTACTGATAAAACAGAATCCAATCAAAAAAAAATTTCAGTTATCATGCCGGTTTATAATACGCCAAGTCAATACTTGAAAGAATCTATTGAAAGTATTTTAAATCAAACTTATAAAAATTTTGAATTTATTATAATTGATGATGGGTCTACTATAAAAGAAGTTAAGGAAACTATAAATTCCTACAAAGATCCTAGAATAAAATATTACTATAAGGATAATAGCGGTATTGCAAATACACTCAACTTCGGAATATCAAAGGCATCCGGTGAATACATCGCGAGAATGGATTCAGATGATATTGCGATAGCAACAAGATTTGAAAAACAAATTGCTTTTTTCAAAAAAAATCCCGACATATCCATATGTGGCTCTTGGTATAGAGTTTTTCCCCAAAACAAAACAGTGAAAATGATCCCCCATCCAAGATATTTGGATTTCATAAAAAAATGTTGTATTGGACATCCCACTGTTATGTTCAGAAAAAGTGATTTTGATAAATACAACCTAAAATATGATGAAAATTTTCTGTGCGAAGATTATGAATTATGGAGTAGAGCAGTTAGATATCTTCGTTTTGCAAACATCCAAGAGGTACTTCTTTTATACAGACTTTCACAACATAACATAAGCCAAATAAAACACGAGGAAATCATCAAACATTCACGCTTGGTAAAAGAAAATATGCTTAACTTTCTAAAACAAGACTCAAATAGCCAAAATAAAATTATAAGTATTTTAATAAAAAAACTCTATTATAAATCATTTTGTACTAGTTTTCTTTCACTTCGAAATACAAATGAACATCATAAAATCTTAACTATACTAGGAATAAAAATTAAATTTACAAAGAACTTATTTCAAAAAAAAGGATAATTATGAATATTGCGTTTACAATTGATAATAAATATATTATACAACTAATGACAACCATTGTTTCTATTCTGGAAAATAACAATTTGCCTATAAAATTTTTCATTTTGCACTCTAACATTTCTAATATAAACAAACAAAAATTATCAGAATTAGAATTCAAATACCCCAACTGTAAAATCAACTTTATAAATATTGATGAAAATAAATTTAACACTCTACCTATAACTATTGATTATATCGGTACTATTTCTTACTATCGCTATATCATAGCCGATATTATTAACGAAGAAAAAGCATTATATTTGGATTCTGATATTATAGTAAAGGGTGATATCTCTAGATTTTACAACACTAACATTTCTGAATACTACGCTGCCGGAGTTGAAGATTTATACATAAAAAATACTGACCATAAAAATAAAATTGGTTTTTCGGAGCAAGACCTATATATCAATGGGGGCGTACTGCTACTCAACTTAAAAAAACTTAAGCAAGAAAATATATCGGCTCAACTATTTGAAAATACAGTCAAATACAAAGATTCAATAAAATATCAAGACCAAGATATTATAAACATTACCTTCAAAAATAAGATTTTAGAACTCGATAGTATATACAATTTTGCATCAGAAAATGTAAAGAAACAAAAAAATAAAATAAAAAATGCTAAAATAATTCACTATACAGGTTCAAAAAAGCCTTGGGACAAAGATTGCAAAAATAAACTTAAAAACGAGTGGAAAAAGTATAATAAACTATTATCACAAACAACTCTAGATAAATTATTATCTAAAATACGTGACTTTTTCTTTAAAAGATTCTCTTAATATTTTCAAAGTTTTTGCAATATTTTTTCCCAAGCAAATGCGGTATCAATACTGACATCTAAATTTCTTTTAGGGATCCAATTTAAAATTTTTCTGGCCTTTGAATTATCAGCGACCAAACTTGCCGGATCTCCAATACGTCTTGGCTTTATTTCAACCGGAATTGATCTACCAATAACTCTTTCGCAAGCTGCAAAAACTTCCTTAACTGAATTACCTTCTTTAGTCCCGAGATTAAAATAATCTGTCTTTCCACCATTATTCAAATATTCCAATGCAAGCAAATGAGCTTGCGCAAGATCTTCTATGTTTATGTAATCCCTAACACAAGTTCCATCCTTAGTGTTATAATCATCTCCATACATTTGGAAAATTCTATTTCCACCAAATGACGATTTTAAAATATTAGGTATCAAATGAGTTTCAGGTTCATGCCATTCACCAATTCTAGCCAGAAAATCGGCACCTGCAACATTAAAATATCTTAATCTAACAGATTTTAACCCGTAAGCTTTGTCATAATCATCCATAATCTTTTCAATCATCAATTTTGATTGTCCATAAGGGTTGATCGGGTTTTGCGGATGGCTTTCATCAATAGGAATGCTCACAGGCTCTCCATATGTAGCTGCTGTAGATGAAAATACTATCTTATTAACTCCATTTTCTCTCATAGCATCAAGAAGATTTAATGTACCAACTACATTGTTTTTGTAGTATTTTGCAGGATTAATAACTGATTCTCCTACCTGTGAAAATGCAGCAAAATGAATAACTGCATCAATTTCAGTTGCCTTGAAAACATTTTTTACGTCATCCTCATTTAACAAATCACCTTGAATAAATTTTACATCTTTAATTTTACTCAATGCATCTACTGTTTGCATATGCCCTGTTGATAAATTATCGAAAATACAAACATCATATCCCTGCTCTAACAAAGCTAATGCACAATGACTACCAATATATCCTGCTCCGCCTGTAACTAAAATCATATTATCTCCTTAACAAACATTAATTACTAAATATACATACCCTCATTATTAAATCTTATTCCACATTTCACAAGCCTTATAACATATTCCTCTTATTTTAACTTTGCAATAATAATCACCGGTGCATAAGTTAATTCGAATTTTGGATATAACTCATTATATTTTTCACAAAAGCTCTTCACCTCTTTAAATGTCCAATGCGAAGAAGAAAGTGAATTTACACCGGTAGATTTCAAATGTGCTAACAACTCCAAAGGACTTTTAAACTCAAGTTTTTGTGTATAGCTATAAGAATACAAAATATCAAACTGCTTTTCAATAATTTTTTTTAGTTCATCTACCGTTTTATAATCAAGTGACACCCCTGCTATCTCTTTTAATTCTTTAAAATTTTCAGAAGAAAAAGTCGTAAAAGCTAAAACACCATTTTTTTCAAGCAGTTTTACAAAGTGCAACAAAGATTTTTCTAAATCCTTAAACCACTGGAACATCGCATTCGAAATTATTAAATCAAATTTTGTATTTAAGGATATTTTCTGCGCATTTCCACAAACAAACTGACAGTCAGGAATAATTTCAGTAATATAATTTTTCGATTTTTTTATCAAATCATTGGCAAAATATTTATTATATTTCAAGCTTTTAACTATTTCCTTTGTTAAAACACCTGTACCACAACCGAGTTCCAATATTTTCTCATAATTTGTATCAATATTAACAACTGCCTCAATAAGTTTTTTAGCAAGCTCTGACTGAACAATAGCATTCTCGCCATAACTATCCATGCTTTTTTCAAATTGTCTTTTTACTATTTTAGGGTTTATCTGCATTCTAATATATCTTCCCAACTTTCAAAATTATAAAACGGGAAATGTCCGCAATCAAGTCTAATTGCAATATTTCCCCAACAATTCAGCTGATTTTTAGTTGGAATAATCTTATCTTTTATTCCAACTATAGCGCGTTGATAAAATTCATTATCATAAGTTTGATTAGTTCCTTTAATAAATTCATTTAAACTTTCAAGCTCAATGACACGACTATCAACTGATCGCTCCACCGGTGTTTTAAGATATCTAATAAGAAATGCCTCATTAGAAAATACATTTTTGTAAAATTTGTCTTTTAACCCAATTTCTGCATACTGTAAAGTTAAATCAAAAGTTCTATGCGGAATACCCCTTTCATCATCAATCGGGTATGGAGTTCCATTTATAGCAAGAGCATCAGCAAGCTTTGGAAGTTCGTCTTTTAAGTAAAATGCAACAAAAACCCCCATAGACCAAGCGATTAAACGGACTTTTTCATACACTTTATTTCCCAATATTTCATCTAATGAAAATTTCAAATCTGTATAATCATAAAACATTAAAACATCGTTATTACCGCAATCTAAGTATTCAAAAGGCTTATAGTCAAAGCTCCAGCCTCCGAAAAAGATTATCAAATCCTTATTATCAGATTTATTTAACCAGTGATATTGCATTTTAATATCTCCATTAATTTTACCAAATCTTTTTGTTGAATTTCTGTAGTCAAAGACAATCTTATTCTAGATGTACCAACAGGAACTGTAGGCGGTCTTATTGGAAGAGTAAAATAACCGTTTTGATACAAAATATCACACATTTCAACAGTCTTTTGATTTTCCCCTATTACAACAGGTATTATATGACTTTCACTGTTTAGTTTTCTACCTAATTCAAGCATGTACTTCCTTTTTTCAAAAGTATCGGGCAATTTATTTTCAATTATCCACTTTGAAAAAGCAACATTTATTGGAGGAAGAGCAGTCGAAAAAATAAAAGAACGTGCCTTATTGATAAGATAATCAATCAAAACCTTATTACCAGTTGCAAATGCCCCCATAGACCCAATCGCCTTTCCAAAAGTACCAATAATCAAATCTACTTCATTAATCAAACCTAAAGTTTCGCAAACACCCAACCCTTTTTTACCAAAGACACCGAATGCATGGGCTTCATCAAGCACCAAAATACAATTATATTTATTCTTTAATTCGACTAAACGGCAAATATCTGCGATATCACCATCCATACTAAAAACACTTTCTGAAACAATTACCGCGTTATTAAAATTTTTACGTTCTCGAATTAAAAGCCTTTCAAGAGCTTCCATATCATTATGAGGATATCTGAAAAATTTCCCTTCAGACAATTTCATCCCATCAATTATGCTGGCATGATTGAGCTTATCTGAAAATATAACATCTCCACGCGCTGCAAGTGAACTGTTAATCCCTACATTAGCATGATATCCGCTATTAAATAAAAGCGTTGCACTTTTGCAAAACAGAACTGCTATCAATTCTTCTAACTCACGATAGATAGGTAATGTTCCTGTCAATAACCTTGCAGAAGCACTTCCAAATGAATACTTATCTCCCTCACTATCCAAAAATTCTCGGGTAATACTTTTACTATCCGCAAAGCCTAGATAATTGTTAGACGATAAATTCAAAAATCTTTTATCATCAAAATAAATATACTTCTCATCCTTTGAAGAAAAATCTTTAATATTTCTCAAATGAGAATTTTCATCTAATTTCTTTATAATTTCGTAATAACTTTCATACATACTTTGATTTTATTCCAAACAGAAAAAAATTTCATCTATTTGAATGATTTTCTATTATAACTGTTTAAATTATAGTCAAAAAGGGAATATAAGAAGTATGAAGCATCCCATACTTATTGGTTATTTTAATGGACAATTTAAAAATAGCGGAGAATAATGTGAGACAGTTATTATTAAAAAAAGGTTTTCAGCCAAAATCTTGGAAATCAGCGTTTACTTTATCTGATTTATTGATAACACTTCTTGTTGTGGGCACAATTGCTTCATTACTTATAAGCAATATTGTTTCATCCATTGAGGAATCAAGAAACATGGCTGCACTGAGAAAAATCCAAAGCTCACTGGCACAGGTAACTCAACTTGTAATCAATGATAACATGTCACCTTTATATTGGGATTTAAAAGATTATGACTATGAGTCAGCAGCAAAGGCATATACTTATTATAAACCCTACTTTAAAGTCCTAAGAGAATGCTCAAATGAGCCCGGTTGTTGGAAATATCCGACAAAATATCTGAGTGGTAAAGTATATTTAACAGATGTAGAACCTTATCAATACATGTTTACTCTAACTGATGGTATGAACGTACTTGTGAACGTTTTTTCAGAACAAATCATTAGAGAAGAATTTGGAGTTAACGTGGATGCTCCGTCTGTCGTGTTTATTGTCGATGTAAACGGAGACAGAAGACCTAACCAAGTTGGTTCTGATATCTTTGCTTTTGTGCTGCGCGGAGAAACCATTCTACCTGCTGGACATGATTCTTCTTATAACTGCAATACCGCAGCACTGGGATTAGCTTGTACCGCAAGAGTTATACGCGATAACTATCAAATCAGTTACTATTAAAGATCTTCATCTACATAAAGATCAAATTCCTGATCATTCACCTCGCGCAAAAAATTTGTCCAACTGTTATAATATTCTGCTAATGCCTGAGTATATCCGATTATTATTGAGCGATATGATTGTTTCATGACAATTAAAGAAGTAATGTCAGATTTACCTGTCTCATAACTTTTTGTTGATACATTTATCAACTCTTCTGAATCCGTCAATATTTTCTTCTCATAATGATTAAGATTTACTCTAGCTGTCAAAAATCTGTCATAAGCCGAATGCAAATCTATTAAAGCTTTATTTTCAACAGATGTATAGTTCAGATTTGCCTGCTCAAGCGCAAGTTTTGCATTTTTAATCTCAGGCGAATAATTATAAAAAAGAGGAATATTAACAAGATTTGCACCGGCATAAGCTCCACCATTAAAACGGTTATCATCAGTATGATTTGCTTTTTGATACAACCAACCACCTATTATTTCAATATCAGGTACTCTTTGCCTTGCTACAACTATTAAATTTTTATGCGCAATATCAACTTGATTTTTAGCAATTTTTATATCAAAACGGTTTGTCAATGCCCTCTCATCAATTTCATCAAAAGTTGGCATTTCCCTTTGAGGATCAGGAGTTAAAAGCTCTTCAAAATTATTTTCTTCTGCGAATATCTTATCTACAGAATCATATACAATTTTATTTTTATCATTGATAACTTTATTGAAATTATTTAACGCCGTTTTTACATCAACATCAGCAGAATTTACTTGAGTTATCATTTGATTCAATGCTATTTCAGCTTGAATAACATCAATTTCAGGGACTAAATTTGCTTTATATCTTTTTTTTGCAATACTTAAAAGATTTTCTTGCAGACTTTGTTGCTGTTTTAGCGTATACAAAATTGATTTTGCAGCGACTAATTTGACATAAGCTTCCCTTACATCCATTTTCAGCTTAAACTTGTTAAATTTCACATATTCATTAACTAATTCCAAATTAGCTTTAGCTAACTGTTTACGAGGTCCACGCTTACCTATTTCAATAAGCTCAGAAGCTCCAATTTGTTGAGGCTCACTCCATCCAGCAGCTCCATAATTAAAAAATGTATTTATACTCGGATTATTTAGACGATTAGCTTGTTTTATAGCATTTTGCGCAATATTAATATTTAACTTAGATGTCATTAAATCTAAATTATTTTCGACCGCAACATTTATCGCCTGTTGTAAATCAACCTTTCTAACACTATCCTCGATTGCTCCACAATTCTGTGAGATGATTATATTTAACAATAAAAATATTGATATTATAGTCTTTTTCATCGCTTCAGTCAAGATATATGCACTCTAACATTTTACCACAAAAATTGTATCAAATAAACTCCTTTTTTATAAGATTATACAATTCAAAGGTAATCTTACAATCTTTCAAAGCACGGTGATGACCTTCTGTATTAATTCCATAATAGTTAGCAAGAGTACTAAGCTTATGATTTGGAGTAGAGCAAAAACGTCTCGCCATTTTACAAGTATCAAAATATTCATTAAAAAGATGTTTACCAAAGTATTTGTAATAATTTGCTGAAATAAAACCTATATCAAATTTTATGTTGTGCCCCAATAAAATATCATCACCAACAAAACGTTTAAATTTGGGCAACACCTGATAAATTTTAGGAGCGTATAGTAACATTGAATTATTAATACCCGTCAGGTCTGTAATAAATCTAGAAACTCTACAACTTGGTTTTATCAATGTCGAAAATTTACCAACTATTTTATCATTACGGACTTTCAACGCTGAAATTTCAATTATCTCATCAAGTTGTCTTGAAAAACCGGTAGTCTCAATATCGACAACTGTATAATCAGTAGGGTATTCTATTAATGTATTCGCAGTATTTATCATATTTCTAACCTTGTCTATACTTAATATTGTACACAATTTTATTTTAAAAAGCAATTAAATTTTTAATGAATTTTGAAGCAGTTATAACTCTATTCAATCGGTGATTTATTTTTTTTAAAGAATATAAAATCATTTTCATAAAAGGAGAGTTTGATGAAAAAATATTTAATTTTATCTTTAATAATAAGTTTAATTTCTTCAAGCGTAATAGCATCAGAATGCGGCTATAGCTATAGAATGCAAAAACAGATGTTAAAGAACAAAAAAAATGTCCAATACAAAGTAATAGATGCACAAATTCAAGGGAAATTACTCGCAATACAAGAATTGGCAGGAAGTATGCCCTGTACAAACGAAGCAAGAAAAGAACGTATACATCTTTATCAATCGGATATAGAAAACCTTACAAATCAAAAATTAATTATCAAAAACAATTACAAATGTGCCTTAAAAAATCTACGGAATTGTCATTAAATTTTTTTGAAAATTAAAGAAGTATTGATACCACCAAATGCAAAATTGTTTGACATAACAATTTTATTATCCATTTCAACACCTGACTTTTTAATATACCCCAATGGCGCACATTTATCATCGACTTCGTTAAGATTTAATGTAGGACAGTACCAATTTTCATTCATCATACAAATAGACAAAATAGCCTCAATAGCTCCACAAGCTCCCAAAGTATGTCCTGTGTAACTTTTTATTGAGCTAATTGGAACAGCTCTTTTAAATACATCATAAGTTGCCACAGATTCTGCAACATCACCTTGCATTGTAGAGGTTCCATGAGCATTTACATAGCCTATTTCATCAGGTGATACGCCTGAACCTTTTAGTGCTTCAAGCATAGCAGCCCCCATGGTTTCATAATTAGGGTTAGTTATATGCGTTCCATCGGTATTCGTACCATAGCCTATAATTTCCGCATAAATCTTTGCTCCGCGCTTTTTAGCATGTTCATACTCTTCTAAAATCAAAGTGCCAGATCCAGCACCTATTACCAAACCGTCACGATTTTTATCAAAAGGTGAAGGCGTTAATTCAGGTGTATCATTTTTTAGACTTGTCGCATATAGCGTATCAAATATCGCAATATGAGTGGCATGAAACTCTTCTGCCCCTCCTGCTATCATAACCGTTTGATAACCGTCTTTTATTGCTTCATAAGCCGCACCAATCCCCATCGAGCCTGATGTACAGGCTGTGGAAGTAGGAATTAGTCTACCCTTCGTTTTAAAGTACAATGAAATATTTACAGCAGCAGTTTGCGACATCATTTTAACATATGAGGCTGAATTTAAATTTTTCACCTCTTTATCCACCTGCATCGAATAAAAATCAATGATAGTATTTAAAGACCCTGAAGAGGAACCATAAGCAACCCCTGTCTGTCCGTTAAATATTATTTCATCATCAAGCAAACCAGCATCTTTAAGTGCTTTTTCAGAAGTTGCAACACTCATAACAGAAATTGGTCCCATAGTTCTTGTAACTTTTCTTGTGAAATGCTCTGGGACAATAAAACCAGTCACAGGAGCTGCCAACTTTGTGTTTAACTTTGAATACTCTTCCAACTCAGGGAGATATTTGACGCAATTTTTATAAACTTTTAAACGTTCAAAGGCTTCGTTTACTTCACATCCCAAAGAACTTGCCAATGCCATGCCGGTCACAACAACACGCTTCACTGATATAATCCTCCATTCACAGAAATAACCTGTCCCGTTATATAAGTTGCATCCTCTGACAATAGATAATTTACAAGACTTGCAACCTCTTTAACCTTACCGATTCGACGCATTGGAATCAATTTTTTCATCTCTTCTATAGGTAAATCTTTAATCATATCTGTTTCAATGACTCCAGGCGCAACACAATTGACGGTAATAGAACGTTTTGCCAATTCTAAAGCCAAAGCTTTTGTTGCTCCGATTATTCCAGCTTTGGAAGCGCTATAATTAACCTGTCCTTTATTACCTGCAAGCCCTGATATTGATGACATTGTAACTATTCTACCTTTAATACGTGCTGAAATCATTGGCATAACAATCGGTTTCAGAACATTATAAAACCCTCCAAGATTTACATTAATAACATCATCCCACTGCCCATCATCCATAGCCGGAAATACGTTATCTTTTGCGATACCTGCGTTAAGTACAACGCCATAGTATACACCGTTTTGTTCAATATCCTTTTCTATTACCTCACGACACTGCTCTCTATTTGAAATATCAAAACGTAGTATTCTCACACTCCTACCTAAAGCCTCAATCTGTTTCATACACTCATTGGCAGCCTCAATACAATTATTACAATGCAAGGCAATATCATAACCATTTTTTGCCAGATATAAGGCTATTTCTTTTCCTATTCCACGGCTTGAACCCGTAATTAAAACTGTATTACTCATTTAATTTCCTTACAAAATCTTTTTCATCAGAAGGCATATACGCATTAATAACCGATTTAGCGCACTCTTCATTTCCATTATAAATTAAACACTCGAATGAAACAAGTTCATTATCAGTAAAAACTTCTTTCGCTGTTACAATATAACTTTTATGATTTTCAAAACAAGCAAGGCTGTTTTCATAAAATCTGGTTCCCAGTAAAAAACCTACCTTTGGAGAACACATATTATTTTGAAAATAGGAATAACATCCTATAGCCTGAGCCATAAACTCAATTCCAACAATTGCAGGTACACCATCAATTGAACTATCAAAAAAGACTTTATTTTCATCTATTTTAACAAGCACACTTATCGAATGTGTTTCAAGATTGTATTCAATTACATCATCTACCAATATCATGGGTTTTTTATGTGGTAAAACTTTTTCCATATCATATTTTGGCATTATTCTCTCCCCAATATAATTGCAGTATTTGTCCCACCAAACCCGAATGATAAGCACAAAACATTATCTATTCTTTTTTTTACCGGTTTGGTTATGAGATTAATCTTAGGTAGTGAAAAATCATAATCTCCGTCATATAAATGAGGCAAAATAGTTTGATTTTTAAGTACTTTACAGCACAAGGCTGTTTCTAATGAGGCAGCAGCACCAAGACAATGTCCAGTAAGTGGCTTGGTAGAACTTGCTTCAACACAACCACCAAAAACATTGTATACCGCATTTGCCTCCATCAAATCATTTGCAATAGTCCCTGTTCCATGCAAGTTTATATAATCTATCGCATCAGGAGGTAATTGTGCATTCTTTAATGCCAAATTTATTGCACGAGAAGCCTCATAACCTTTGGGATCAGGAGTCGCAGCATGATATGCATCTGATGTTTCTCCTATACCTTTTATCAAAATTTCACCCTTACCTTTTTCCACAATAAATAGTGCGGCAGCTTCTCCAATATTTATACCATCCCTATTTTTAGAAAATGGGTTTGTTTTCCCCTTGGACAAAACCTCTAAAGAATTAAACCCAAAAACAGGCATTTTTGCAAGAGAATCCACCCCTGCTACAATTACCGCATCACAAATATTCATATTGATGAGTTTCTGTGCTGTTGAAAAAGCCTTGATTCCTGAGGAACATGCACTTGATACACTTTCATAAAAACTACCCAATTCAAGATAATTTTTCATAAATTCAGCAGGATTACCAATCTCAAAACATTTATTTACACGATTTTTTTCATATTCCTCAATACCAGAATTTGTCGTCGCTACAACAACACCAATTCTATCTTTACCATATCTCGCTATTAAATTATTCAAATCTCCATTTAGTTTATTAATCAAATACAGTAATAGCCTGTTACAACGCAAATTATAATCACTTTGTTCTATTTTAGGTAATTTATGATTTATCTTTCCTAAATAAAATTTCTGCCCCTTCACAATATTTGAATCCAAGGTCAAAAAGCTATTATCACATAATATAGCATTTTTAAAAATTTCATCAATGGAATTACCAAGATTACAAATCGCTTCATATTTGGAAATGTGTAAATTATTTTGCATTTTTTCTCCCGTTATATTAGTATAATATCATGAACCGTAAATTTTTCATATACAAAACATCATATTCAACAGACTTAAATACAGATTTATCATTCATACCTATGATGACAAGGAGAAAACTAAGTCCGCTTGTGAAGTGTGCTTTTTCAACAATTTATAACTGTTTTGAAAAAGACGACATAAACTTAGTTTTCGCCTCACAATATGGTGAAGTAGATAAACTTAATTTGCTAATCGAACAATACACAAAAGAAAATGAGGTGTCTCCAATCGCTTTTTCTTCATCTGTTCACAACAACACAATAGGAACATTTTCACTACTTAACAAAATAAATAACAAGTATAATGCCGTATCAGCAGGCGAATACAGTCTTTCAAACGGTCTTTTGGAAGCAATTACGGCAAATGAAACAACTCTTTTTTGCTATGCTGACACTATTCCTGAAACAAAAAGCGTTTCATGTCTTATAGGAAATGTAAAAAAAGATAATGCAGATGAAATTGAATTATCTTTACGAAAAAACGAATGCTACGGAAATGAATATAAGAATTTTATAAAATTCCTGAATAAAGAAGAGAATTACTTTTTGTCTCCTTTTTATTGCCTAAGGAGAGCGTAATGATTAAATTTTATAAATCATTTCTTATCCTCATTTGTTTTTTCATATTTGGTATCGGTGCATTATTTATAAGTTTCATTATCTTCCCACTGATTACTTGTTTTATGTCTGCACAAAATAAAAAATTTGCCTATGCCAATGTCATTCACAATACTTGGAAGTTTTTTATAAATCTGCTTCAAAAAATAGGCATAATTAAAATAAACTTCAGCAACAAAAAATTATTATCTAATTTATCCGGCAAAGTAATTGTAGCGAGTCATCCAACATTTATTGACATCGTAATTCTAATAGGTACAATTCCCAATTCGACTTGCCTTGCTAAAAAAGAAACCTTAAAAAATCCTTTTTTCAAAAACATAGTGAAATCAATCTACATAATCAACGATACTGAATTGGAAAAATTCAAATCGGAAACTGATAAATTTTTAAAGGCCGGATTTAATATAATAATTTTTCCAAGTGGTACAAGAACAGTTGACATTGAAAATATCAAATTACACAAAGGTTCTGCAGTTATAGCATTGAATTCAAACGCAGGTGTAATCCCTGTAAAAATCACAACCGATTACCCTTTTTTACAAAAACACGGATCAATTTGCGATATAGGGAAAAGACCTGTAACATACAATATTGAAGTTAAAGATGAGATTTATCCGCAAAATTATGCAAATTTAGGCGATATAAAAGCCCGCAAAGAAATTATGGAGTTGATAAAAAAAGAAATTTAGAATTTGACATTAAAATTTTGTTAGTTTATCATGTAAAATAAAGAAGGCAGGAAGATGATTATAGATGAAATTAAAAAGCTTATTATAGAAGCTTTGGATTTAGAGGATATTACATCGGATGAAATTGATGCAGAAGCACCACTTTTTGAAGACGGTCTTGGGCTTGACTCTATTGATGCTTTAGAATTAGGAATGGCGTTAAAGAAAAAATACAATTTAAAAATGGGTACGGACAGTGAAGACAATAAAAAGCATTTTTATTCTGTGAAAACACTTGCTGACTTTGTTGAGCAACAAACTAAATAAGGGTTGGTTATGGATGAAAAATTGACAAAAGATACTGTATATAAAGAATTGGTAAATATACTTGTTTCTGATTTCGAGATAGAAGAGAATCAGATAACCCCTGAAGCAAATCTTTTTGATGATTTGGATTTAGACAGTATAGATGCTGTTGATTTAGCTGTCAGAGTCCAACAGTTTACTCATAAGAAAATTTCCCCAGACAATTTTAAACAAATCAAGACAATTGATGATGTAGTAAATGCTATTGTTGAATTGCTATGAGAATGATTTTTCCTATAATTTTCACTTTTATCATAATAGGTGCGTTTCACTTTACTCAAGTTGTTGCGCTTAAGTTCTATCCTGCTATGATTAATCTTTTGATTTTCTTCTTATTTTTTTCATCACTTTTTGCTAGGGAAACCATAATCCAAAAGTTTGCAAAAATTATGGAAGGTAAAGAATTACCGGACATTGTAAAAAAATATACAAGAAACCTTACCTATATATGGTGTGTTTTTTTGATGTTTAATTTTTTAATTTCTTTTGCTACAATATTTATGAGCTCGAAAATCTGGACAATTTATAACGGTTGTATATCCTATCTTTTGACTGGTACTATATTTGCGGTAGAATATATTATCCGAATTATTTTTAAGAGAAAGCACAATGTTTAAGTTTGGTGATGAAAAAGTTATTATAAAACATAAAGGCAAGGATTATACTGGCAAAGAAATAAAAACGCTGGTTTTGAAAAGAGCAAACTTTTTCGCTAAAAAATCTTGTAAAAATTTACTTTTATATGAAGATGATAATTTTGAATTCATAATAAATTTTCTCGGAGGGATATATGCAGGTAAAGAAATTTTCTTACTTACTGATTATAACAAGTTGAATTTATTATCAGGAAATTTTATCACGCAATATGAAGATGCTGATGAGTTGTCCCCTATAATAAAAATAGATCCCAACAATGTTTTTATAAACTTATTCACTTCAGGCTCAACAAGTACTCCAAAAAGAGTCCGAAAATCACTTCAAAATATAATATACGAAGCAGAAGATATAAATAATACTTTTCACATAGAAAAAGATACAATATTCCTTTCTACAACAAAATTATCTCATATGTATGGGCTTACTTATGCATTTTTTTATCCGTTTATTTACGGTTATGTAATAGATGCCGATGCAATTAAATTTCCTGAACAAATTACAGAAAAAAAATTTGCTTTTATATCTACGCCTTCATTTTTGGATAGAATGGCAAAATATGACATTAATCCAATACCTCCTAAATATGTATTTTCAGCAGGAGATAAACTAAACAAAAAAACTTGTAAATATTTTGAACAGCACTCCAAGGTAATAGAGATATACGGGACTACTGAAACTAGTGCTGTCGGATATAAAATCGACTCACAGCAAGACTGTTTTGCTGTACTACCAAATGTAAAAATCAAAAAAGATTTAGAAAATCAACTGTGTGTAAAATCCAGATATTTTTTGGAAGATGAAATTATATTAAATGATATTGTGGAAATAGTTGATAATAAATTTCAAATTATTTGCCGCTCAGACCGAGTGCTCAAAATACAGGAAAAAAGGATTTCTGCAGTTGAATTAGAAAGTATTCTAAACCAAAGTGAATACATTGAAGAGTCATATTGCTTTAAATTTAAAGAAAAAATTGCCACCGTCGTTATTTTGAATAAACAAGGTAAAGAGTTTTTACTAAACAACGGTCATGCTGAACTTGTTAAAATTCTCAAAAAACACACCAACCAGTATTCAGAACTTTTTCCTCAAAAATGGCGTTTTCTCAATGAAATACCAAAAACACAAACAGGTAAAGTTGACAAAGAATTAATCCAAAAAATCTTCGGACTTAATCTTTCAATGCCTTTTGTACTTAATATGAAAACAACATCAAATGTTACAGAAATCAAATTAACCTTTTTACAACACAGTAATTTTTTCAAAGGACATTTTCCTAATTTGCCCATCCTTGCAGGCGTAGTACAATTATATTTCGCTCATTTTTTCGCTGAAAACTGTTTTAAAAATAAAATTTCACAAAATAAAATTAAGAAAGTAAAATTTTCTAAAATCATAAAACCAAACGAAATAGTTAACCTAACACTAACTAACAATCCGTTATCGGTCGACTATCGATACACAGATGGGGAGAATATTTTCTCATCGGGTACTTTCATCAAATAAAAATTTGTTTTATAATTCAAAAAAAATGAGGTCAATATGAATTTTGTAGAAAATAACATAACAGTGGAAGTCCCTTTTTATGACTTAGACCCTATGAATGTGGTATGGCATGGCAATTTTCTGAAGTACACAGAAATCGCTCGTGGTAAACTAATGGAAAAAATAAAATACAGTTATAACGAAATGCGTGAAGATGGTGTCGTATATCCAATTGCTAAAATGGATATGAAATTTATAAAATCGGCAACCCTCGCTCAAAAATTAACCGTGAAAGCAATTTTAGAAGAAATTGAACCTGCAATTAAAATTAAATATATTATCAAAGATTTTAACACAAATGAAACTATATTCAAAGCCTCAACTATGCAAATATGCGTAGATACTGTAACTCGAAAAAGTATTTACGAAGCACCTGAAAAATTAAAAGAAGGACTTAGATGTATAAAATAGCAATTTCAACAATATTTTTATTTTTAACGGTATTCTCCTGTGCATATGCTAATGTTTTTGAACACCAAACTACAGCAGAAAAATTAGCAAATTCATTACCTGAAATTAACAGCGTTTCCTGTAAATTTACACAAGAGAAAAAATTTCCTAAAAGTACCCTCAAATCAGGGGGAAATTTCCATTTTGTCAAAGAACGCGGAGTAATATTTGAAACTTTATACCCGGTTAAAACAACAACGTCATACACCTCAGCAAACAATAGCCAAATAAATAATATAATTAAAGGAATTGCAAATAAAGATTATTCTTTTATAAATAAAAATTTTGAACTATATTATGAAAAAGAAGCTAACAATTGGATTGTTGCACTGAAGCCAAAAGCAAAATCTCCAGCTGCACAACAACTTAAAAATATAATTATATATGGTAATAGAAATATTAATCAAATAGACATAAACACATTAAACGGCAACTATACCAAAATAAAATTTGATTGTGATTAACCAGATGAAAAAATTAAATATTTTTAGAATAATTTTTATAGTTATATTGGCTACAATTTCTATAATTTCCCTACTTAAACCCAGAAATATAGAAACCAATTTGTTGCGTGCTTTTTTGATTAACAATGAAAAAAACGAAACACTAATTGAATTAAGTGGAAAATATTCTGCTAATATCAATATTTTATTTGAAAGCAATACCCCTGATCAACTCGAAAAGACTAAAGAAGAATTTCTCAATCAAATAGACCAATCAATTTTTGAAATTCAATCAGCAAATTTTGAAAAAACACTAGATTTTTACAAAAAATACAAAAACAATTTACTTGCTTATAATGATTACCTCATTATGAAAAATGGCGATTTTGAAACAATTACCCAGCAAGCAGTCGACAATTTATATAACCCGTTTAGCTTTTCACTACTACCGGAAAATGAAGATCCGTTCATGTTATTTACTAACTACATCACCTCTTTAAATAACGGTAATTTAATAAATTCAGCTGAAAATAAGTTTTATGAAACAATAAATTTAAAAATTGATAAAAACGATGCCTTATCACCTTCTTTGGCAAATAAAGAAATTAAAAAGCTGATCAACATACAAAATTCTATGAGCAACAATACGGTCAAAATTTACTTAACAGGAGCACCGGTTCATTCTTATTACGCAAGTGAAAAGTCCATGAATGAAATAAATGTTATTTGCATAATTTCTGCAATGTTTGTAAGTGGTCTTATTTTGTGGTATTTTCGCTCGCTCAAAGTCCTAATTCCAATACTTGCAAGCCTTTTTATCGGTATGAGTATGGGATATTTTGTAAGCTCAATTATTTTCTCTTCAATACATATACTTACTTTCGTTTTTTCTACAACCTTAATAGGCATATGTGTAGATTATTCACTTCATTATTTAATGGAATGCGACATAAAAAAAATAATAAAAAGTCTTACAGTAAGCCTAATCTCAACAGTATGTGCCTTACTTATTCTGACTTTTTCTAGCATTGAATTACTAAAACAAATAGCGGTATTCACATCTACAGGATTAATAACTGTATATTTTATTGTAATTCTTTTTTATCCATTACTGCCTCAACTAACCTGTAAACAAAAATTTGACATGAATTTCAGCAAAAACATTCTTATTGTTATATTTTTAATAACACTTGCAGGACTTTTTAAAATACACTTCAATGATGATATAAGAGCAATGTATAAGCCAAATAAACAGATGATTGAAGCCGAAAGTATATATAAAAAGACAGTAAATACGAACTCTAATACTTCTTTTATCGTTGTTGAAGGAAATAATTTACAACATATTCTTGAAACAGAAGAATTGGTCGGTGAAAAATTATCCGAAAAGAAAATTTATTACCAATCATTGAGTAAATTTTTGCCTTCAATAAAAAGACAAAAAGAAAATATACATCTAAGAAAAGAACTGTACGAAAGTGAATTATCAGTATTCAGCGAACTTTTAACAGCTCAAGATTTAAGTAACATTTCTAACTTTAACGAAAATTATTTTCAAGATGAAGCTTTTTTGAACATCACACAACTAAATGATTTTATGCTTGATAAAAAACATTCTCTTATGATTTTGTACGACGTCAAAGATATAGATTTCTTAACCGACATTAAAAACACCACTTATATAAACTTACCCCTAGAAATTTCCAACGGAATCAAAAAAATAAGAATTACTTGTATAAAAATTTTAATACCAATTTTTTTGTTGCTATATATAATTTTGGGATACATATTTTCATTCAAAAATGCCCTGAAAATTCTCTTGCCATCATTAATCTCAAGTATTTTTGCAATTAGTTTTATAGGCATATTCAAAGAAATAAATCTTTTCCACATCCTTGCAATATTCCTAATTACAGGCTTTGGACTTGATTATGCTATATTTAGATTTAATGGCTCAAAAAATTCCAACGATGCTGTATTAATCTCCTGTATTACAACAGTATTTTCATTTTCAATGCTAGCTTTTACAAGTTTTGAATTAATAAGTTCACTTGGACTTGTACTAGCCATAGGACTTTTAAGCTCGTATATTCTAAGTATTTTACTTATTTCAAAATCTTGATTGCTCAAAATTGATAACATATATTGAGGTAACAGTTTAAATGTACAACCGGACTTAACTTCGGATTGCAATTTAATTTTAGCCTCATAAGCAGTCCAGTATCTATAAAAAAGCTCCTCACTGACATCACTAACCTTTAAATTAATATGAGCCAAAATTTCCTTTAATTTGCGCTTTTTCATCAACTCAACATCAACACCAATAGGATTTTTATCAAATCCTACAAGCACCACATCTTGGCTATGAGAAATACTAAAATGTAAATCACTTTCTACAAAATAAGGCTTACTATTTTTTATTTCTATCTCAGAATTTTCTATCCCGTAAAACTCTCTAGCTATAGTTTTAACAAGAAATCTACCAAACGCGTATTCTATAAGTCTTTTCTCAGACTTATATTTTGGATTACCATATAACAAGATAAAATTTGCCAATTCATCTTTTTTTAAGGTGTCCAAAAAATTACTTAACTTTAAATAAAATATGTCCATGTTATAATACTAACATGGTTGAAGTAAAATCTGCAAAAATTAAATACAGACGCGGTAACAAAAAGAAATATTCAAAAGTCGAAGCTTTGAATAACGCACAAAAACTTGCATTTGCTCCATTTACCTTCCAAGCAATAGCGGCAATGATAGATTTTGGTATCCTTGAATTGCTTTTGAAAAATGAAGTGACTGTATCTGAAATAATGGCAAAATGCGACGTAAGCGAATATACTGCAAATACTCTGTTACAAGTAGCTTTTTGCGCAGAAATTGTAGAAAAAAGCACTACTGAAAAATATTCACTAACTCCTCTTGGTGAATGTTTTTTAACAGATGAGATGACTGTAAACAATTTTAATTTTATGCGTGATGTATGCTATCTGGGAGCAAATGAACTGAAAGAGTCGTTTAAACAAGGTACCCCTTGTGGATTACAAAAATACTTTATCGATGCACCGACCATATATCCACATGTGCCGAATTTACCAGAAAAAGCCAGAAAAAGCTGGTACAATTTTGATCATTATTACTCTGATGATTGCTTTGATGAAGTATTAAAAATCATCTTTACACACAACCCTAATGAAATTTTCGACATTGGAGGTAATACAGGTAAATTTGAAAAAGCTTGCCTTGCGTTTAACAAAACTTGCAAAGTGAATATTATTGACTTACCTATCAACAAAGCCATTGCTGAAAAAAATGTCAATTCTGAAAGAATGACCTATCATTGCGTTGACTTACTTTCAAATGATAAATTACCAAACTTAAGGGATGTCATATTCATGAGTCAGTTTTTGGATTGTTTTTCAAAAGAGCAAGTAACTTTGATACTTGAAAAAATCAAAAAATTTGCGCAAAAAGGTACAAGAATATACATACTGGAACCGATAATTGATAATCAGGAATTCAAGGGAGCATCATTTGCTATCGCTCATATTTCTCTTTATTTCACCTGCATGGCAAACGGGAACAGCAAAATGTATACTGAAAAAGAGCTCACCTCAATGGTAGAAGCTGCAGGGATTAAAATAATAAATAAATACACAAACATAGGTATTCACTGCTATACCATGCTGGAGTGCATTGTATAATGAAAACTTGGTATCAGGTGAAAGAACAAGCCGCAGGCGAAAAAAGATTGATGCTTATGTGGTGCATATACAAGCTTTTAGGCAAAAAGGCGGTAAATTTTATTGCGTTTTTTGTAACCCTTAGTGCATTCATTTTCGCAAAAGAAGTGCGCGGATACTCAAAAAAATACTTAACGGTAATATCAAAATATACACCCCTGAAACCATCATTAATAAATCAGTTCAAACACTTCTTATCATACGCTCATGTACTAACCGATAAAATAGAAATTTTCTCCAACAATTTTGACAAAAGTAAAATAATATATAATTCACAAGCGGAAAAAGAAAAATTGTATTCTGACATAGATGCACAAAACGGTGTATTTTTCTTGTGTTCACACATCGGTAATACAGAAGTAATGCGAACATTTTTAGTTGATAACAGCATATATCCAAATTTAAGAGTAAATGCATTCATGAGCAAAAATCAATGCAAAATATTTAACAATTTCATAAAAAAAATAGCAAAAGAAATTCCCCTCACCCCCTTTCCAGTAGAAGATATTGGAATTGATACTTCAATCATAATTAAAGAAAATTTAGAAAAAGGTCAGATGGTATTTATTGCAGGAGATAGAGTAGCCGAAAATTCAAAATCTGCAACATTTACAACTAAACTTTTCGGGGAAACAGTTGAATTTCCAACGGGGAGTTTTAAATTAGCACAGCTGATGGAGGTCCCTATCTACTTTATCGCAGCCTTGAAAGCTGAAAATGACACATACAAAATTTATCTGGAAAATCATAATTTCACAACATTACCAAATTTAGAAACAGCATATGTAAAATTTTTAGAAAAAATAACACTAATAAGCCCTTTCCAATTTTACCACTTTTACGATTTATTTCAGGATTAATGCCCCTATTATTAATAATCGCAGTGTTTTAACAAAAAAGTAAATTACGAGTATGGTAGCTCGTAATTTACAGAATTAACCGATTGGTTAATTTAAATATAGCGAATTAAGGTTTATTTATAAAATTATTATACGTCGTAAAACTTCTTTTACTAGTCTTTGTAAAGTTTTATATCAACTTTTTGCTACGTTATTTATAAACAATATAGACGTTATACTAGACAGAAAGTAGGTAATAGTATGATAAATATAGCAAAAGCACTTGGTATAAATATCAAAAAGTATAGAAAAGCACGGGGACTAAGTCAAGAACAACTTAGCGAAATGGTTGGTATACAACCAAGACAAATGTCAAAATTAGAAACAGGAGTTCATTTCCCTTCTGCAAGAACATTGGAAAGTATTTGCGTATCTCTTGATATTTCCCCAAAAGAATTATTCACATTTGACTTTGATTTTTCTGAGGAAGTTTGCCTGGCTGATGGCACCTTTAATATATCAAATTATCGGGTGCTAAAATCAGAAAATGTTTATCATTTACTAAATAAAGAAAACAAATCTCGCAATACCTACACTCAAAATAACGAAAAACAAATCGAACAACAATTTATAGACATGGCAATACGAACGAAAGAAACAATTTCAGTTGAGTACTTTGAAAATAATCAATATACCAACACCATAATATACTATCCCGACGGTTCGTACAAGATATTTGACAATAACTCAGATAATAAGAAATTAAACCGCATTTTAAAAGACATCGTCAAAATTTCCAACAACAAAGAAAAGCTGGAATTCATAGATTTGGCATTATCTGCTTTCGAAGATCCTGATGTTATACCCGAATTAGAATTAATTCTAAAAGGTCTTAAATTAGCACAAAGGTAAATTTTTCTTAAATATTTAGCAAAATATATCCTGTTGATGATTTAATTATGTTGGAGATTGCTCTATAATCATATTATTTTAGATGCAATAAACAATAATTATTAGGGAAAAAACAGATAAAAACATGTACATCCAGACGATAAGTAATTCATATCAACCTAAAACAGACGTATTTAATACGTTTAAAAATGAACCCAAAATCAGGAATGGATATCGAACGAGAACTTATCGTAATCATAACTACGAAAAAGCGGAAAATAAAGTTAAGCTTTCTGCAGCAATTGGAGGTATTTTAGGAGCATTAATTCCGGCTATGATTTTTGCGAAAAAACAAAATACCAACATCTTCAAATTGGAATACGGAATAAAAGAAATGCTTACAGTAAGCTCAGGAGGGATACTGGGAGGTACTGTAGCGGGTATAATAGCCGACAAAAAACAGCATACAAAACATAAAGTTAAGGAAGGTGTATTTCAATTTTTGAACGCCACAGTTCCACTTGCAACAATTCCGCTTATAAATAATTTTGTGGAGAATTCCCCCAAATTGAATAACATTCCATGTAAAATAGCAGGAACAGCAGCCGGACTATTGGGAGGCATGGTAATAGCAGCGGATTTATCAAACCGAATAATTGACCCAAAAGACAAAGAACCAGACAGAAAGCTCAATTACAAAGATGCCATGGCCAATGTAGACGATGCACTGGGAGCCTTAGTACTTGCAAAACTACCATTAGTAAATCATTTACCTATAGAAACCGCACTACCTGCAATATATGCTTGGTGCGGATATCGTGCAGGACAAAACAATTAAAAAATAAGAGAGGTAATACCTCCCTTATTCTATACCTTTAATTTTGATTTCGCCATTTTCCTCAACAAACTCCTTAGGCTTTGAATAGCTTTTAATCACTTTCCTATCATTAATACGTTTTACGTACTCTTCATCTTCCTGTATCTTTTTTTGTTTTTGTTCCTGAAAGTCTTTATTAGTATCGAGTTCTTGGAAGCGGAATTGTTGCTCTCGTAAAATTGTCATATTATGATCATTCGCAGAAGGTGAGTAAAATGCATTAGCAGGTAATGATAAACAAATTCCGCCAATAAAAGTCAGCATTAAAATCTTTTTCATAATATTACAACTCCTTTTATCTAATCCTAAAGGTAACATTGGCAACTGCTGTAACCTTTTTTTCTATGGTAGAGGTATCATTTATCCCCATATCTGATACGCTAGTGGAATCAACAGGGGTAATTTGAAATACACCCATTTTAACAGACTGGATGCTACCTGTTTTATTATGAGTAGCACTCAACATAGCTGAAGCACGCTCCTTTGCATCGGTTGTGGCATCTTGCAATAGTTTAACCTTTAAATCAGACAATTTCGAATAGTAATATTGAGGCTCCATAGGATTTATCTCAATACCTTTAGAGATAAGATTTTGAATATCCACAGAAATTTTCTTTACTTTTTGCACGTCATTTGATTTCAGAATAATCGGCTGACTAAGGTTATAATAAGCAATTTCGTTTGTCATAGTACCGTTAGCATTATATTTGTATGAATTATAACCACTGGAAGCCTTTAGCTCAATATCAGAATCTTCAAATCCATAACTTTTTACAAAAGCAACAACTTCAGGTATCTGCTTTTGAATAATCTGATAAGCTTGAGCACGGTCTGATTTTCTTGTGGCGATATTAAATTCAAATCTTGCAGAATCTGACTGGACTATTTCATAAGCAGATCCAGTAACAGAAATACCATCTCTTTGAAGATTGTACGTAGCTGATTTAACAGCGACAACAAGCCCTAAAGCAAGTATAATTCCCATACCAAGCAATTGCATTTTTTCAATTTTCTCAAACATATCTAAACTCCTTATCACTGATTATTTGATTATAACACATTTACAAACTTTTTCAATAACCATGTAAAAAAAAAATAAAGAATTGAAATATTCAACCTAAAATGTGCTATAATTCGCAAGTAAGACAGAAAAAAGATAAGGGAAGCAAATGAACGAATATTTAAAAAGAGTATTAGAAGAAACGAAAGCAAAGAACATACACGAACCGGAATACTTACAGGCAGTAGAAGAAGTACTGACTTCTTTGGAACCTGTAATTAATAAACACCCCGAATACGAGCCCTTTGCTATACTTGAAAGAATGGTAGAACCTGAAAGAATAATTACATTTAGAGTGCCATGGGTGAATGACAAAGGTAAAACCATAGTAAATCGCGGATATAGAGTTCAGTTTAGCAGCCTTATCGGACCATATAAAGGCGGATTGAGATTTGATCCTAGTGTAAATCAAAGTATTATGAAATTTTTAGGATTTGAACAGATATTCAAAAATGCACTTACAGGTCTTCCAATAGGCGGAGGTAAGGGTGGAAGCGATTTTGATCCTAAAGGTAAATCAGATAATGAAGTTATGCTATTTTGTCAAAGTTTTATGACCGAATTGCAAAGACATATTGGTCAAGACATTGACGTACCGGCAGGTGACATCGGAGTAGGCGCAAGGGAAGTCGGATATCTTTTTGGTCAATATAAAAGAATTAAAAACGGTTATGAAGGCGGAGTAATAACAGGTAAAGGGCTTTCCTACGGCGGTTCGCTTGCAAGAACAGAAGCAACAGGATATGGCTTAATCTACTTTATGAGAGAAATGCTCCAAGCTAACGGAAACCAAACCCTTAAAGGTAAAACTGTTACAATTTCAGGTTCAGGCAACGTAGCGATATATGCTTGTGAAAAAGCACAACAATATGGAGCAAATGTTGTTGCAATGAGCGACAGCGCAGGTTGCATATACGACAAAAACGGAATTGACATAGAATTAATCAAACAAATAAAAGAAGTTGAACGTGGCAGAATAAAGGAATACTTAAAAACTCATCCTGATGCACAATATATCGAAAGAACGGATGAAAATTCACCAATCTGGACTATAAAGACAGATATCGCATTGCCTTGCGCAACTCAAAATGAAGTAAGTATAAAATCAGCACAAAACCTAGTTAAAAACGGTGTAATAGCAATAGGTGAGGGTGCCAATATGCCTTGTCCAAAAGAAGTTATCGAGTATTTCCTTGAAAATGGTGTACTTGTAGCCCCTGCAAAAGCTGCAAATGCCGGAGGCGTTGCGACATCTGCGATTGAAATGAGTCAAAACAGTATGAGATACTACATGTCATTTGAAGAAGTTGACAAAAAACTTGAAGATATCATGGTAAATATTTTCAAATCTTGTAAAGATGCAGCTCAAAAATATAATCTTGGTAACAACTACGTTGCCGGTGCAAATATAGCATCATTCTCAAAACTCGCAAAAGCAATGAAGGCACAAGGTATTGTATAAATTTGTTTTGTTCATTTAGATAAATAATCGTCTGTTTAAAACAGGCGATTTTCTTTTGAAAAGCAATAAAAACATTTTGAAGCACAATACAAACAGGTACCAGAGATTTAGGCACCTGCGTGTTGTTATTTCAAAACATTATTTGCATTATGTCCATTGCATAAGCTCTTCGTTGCGTCTATTTGAAACACCTAGCGCAAGCCGAGCAGAGGCGCGAGGCGGCAGAGGCTGGAGCAACGTTGTTTTTTGACTTCATATTTCAAAAAAACGACGTGCGGAATTGCCGTTTAACGCCGCCGAGTAAGAGGCAGGAGCGCAGCGAAAGACGAGCGACAATCAACGGAAACGTTGAGTTTTCGGTGTTGGCGCGAGCGGTGCCGTTTATCGCGAGGCGGATTTTACGTAAGAGTGGAGTCGAGCGTAGCGAGCGAACTCGAGAGTCTAAGGGCGAGATTTGCGACTAACGTAGTTTTAGCAAATCGCTCGCCCGAAGACAGTAAAATTCAAGACAGCGCATGAGGAAATTAGTCACTGTAGGAAGAGCCGAAGTGGCGAGTGTATGCGCGGTTGCTACCGTCGGGCTCACTCGACCAATAGCGCCCGGTAGACCAATTGAGCTCGTAGGATGTGGTAAATCTTTGATTTACCGCAACTTTTAATTTACTTACTGGCAAAGACGTTTTTGGGAACATACAATTAGAAATGAAGAAGATTTATATCGTCACATAGATTACATACATTATAATCCGATGAAACATTTTCAAATCACACCAAGGGATTAGAAATATTCAACGTTTAACAATTTTGTTAAAAATGGATATTATGAAACAGATTGGTGTAATTTTGAAGATAAATATAAAATTGAAGATTTAGATTTTGAATAATTCAATAAGTTGCGATGTGGTAAATCAAAGATTTACCACATCCTACTTACTGAGCCGTCAGGCTCTAAAAAATACCATTATTAGACTTATTGAGTTTATTATCGTTTTTTTATTGTCGGATTAGTAAATCCGACCTACAGTAACAGCTGCAAATGCCGGAGGCGTTGCGACATCTGCGATTGAAATGAGTCAAAACAGTATGAGATACTACATGTCATTTG
>CALUVH010000011.1 GCA_944324175.1 Candidatus Gastranaerophilales bacterium
GTGCCCGAGTGGCTAAAGGGAGCAGACTGTAAATCTGCCGTCGCGAGACTACGGTGGTTCGAATCCACCCTTGCCCACCACTAAAAAGACTTCGTAAGAGGTCTTTTTTTTATGAAAAAGAGTAAGATAAAAACCAGCCAATTATGGTTTGTGACCAAGTAAGCAAAACACGAGAACTCTTTTAACCCGAGAGATTAAGATAATCCACTTTTACCAATTTATCAACTGCAATGTAAAATTTTCTTCTTCATAACAACTTTTCAAACTATTTTAAAAATTATGCATCACGCTTTTAATTTTTGTTTACAATTTAGACAATTTTTCCCATGTTTGTGATTTATTAAATAAAAAGAAAACGTAATTAACGGTAAAGGATTTATAAATTGCAAAATACATTAACCAAAAAAGTTGATTCAAAGCATTTCGGACGCAATATTGAACGAAATACCGGTGATTTGATTTTGTTAAAACACGTTGAAAAAAGATTGAGATGTATTTTTGAAGAGGAGTTACGTTCTAAAAATTCGATATTAATAAAGGTATCCGACAGTGCAATAAAAAAATTGGCTTTATTTTTAACAGGAGAAATAAGTCGAGCTTGCGCGATAGGTATAGCAGGTGAGACCGCGAGCGGAAAATCTACAATAACTTACGATATAATAGACACAATAGATGCGTTTGCAAAAGAATACTGTATTGACAATGCGATTGTGAGAATTAACACAGATGATTATTATTATGATCGGTCAGATATGGTTAGGGCAGCAGGGAGTTTCGCTGAATTTGCAAAACATTATGACCTAGATATCCCTGAAGCTTTGGAACTTGAGCTGATGAAAAAGCATATCCAAAAACTACAAAATAATGAGGTTGTATTCTTACCACAATATGATATGTCTGGAACTGCGATTAGACATGATAATGTAACTAGAGCATTACCTTCAAAGGTAATTATTTCAGAAGGATTATTTACATTAACGGAAAAAGTAGTGGACGCTTTTGATTTCAAAATCTATGTTAATGTATCTGAAAAAGCTCAACGCGAAAGATTTTACAGACGCGCTGCAGAAAGGAATCTCGGCTCATCAGGTGATGAGGTCTATAAAAATGCCCGAGAAAAAGCAAAGGTATACATCCATCCGACAGCTAAATATGCCGATATAATCCTTTCTGGTGAAGCAGATAGAAGCGCATACAAAAAATTCATCGCTAGAATTTTAACATTGGTGAAAGAATTACATTACAGTAATATTTTGCTGTATTCATAATGCTTGCCAAACAATTATATTCATATATGCGGTTGATGTTTTTTTAAGGTATTGTTGATATTATTTTTTTATGACTAAGAAAAAAATAGTAAAAAAAATATATCAATTCCTAAGATTAAAGCTAAAACGAAATTTAGGTAATATACGTTTAATCAGGAGGCTTAAACGTAAGCATGTCAAGCGTGTAAGTGAGCTGAATAAAAAGAAATTCAATTTTGTGCTGGTAGATGATTTTATTCGTGAAAACAGTTGTGGAAAAATATATGAAAATGTTGACGGATACGATATTAATCTTTATGAACTAGATAATGCTTATATTTCCAATTGTCTTAACTGTGCTTTTGTGCAAAAAATATCGAATGATGAATTATATACATTCAAAGAATCAGCAGGTGTCATAGCCAGACTTGATGAGCCATGCATGAATTACGCACCACCCTTTGACTTGAAAAATATTACTCCAATTGAGGAAGATGAAGTATGTCTTTTATGCTATTTGCTCGGGGAAAATTACTGGCATTATATTTTTGATATAATTCCTCGACTAATGATTATGATAAAAAGAGGTTACAAAGGGAAATTCCTTGTTAATAATACTTGGTGCGCAAGACAATTTATGGAACTTTTAAAAATCCCTACAGATAGGTTGATTATTAATCAATATGGTCTTGTAATAAAAGCAAAAAAAGTATATCTATATAGCGAGATGTATGGAATAGAACTTAGTGGATCATTATTATCTGATACTCGTAACTATCTGATAAGTGAAGTTGAAAAAAATTACGGAAAGTTAGAAGATAAAACTTTTCCTAAAAGAATTTATGTCTCTCGAGTTGCTAGAAGAAAAATAATTAACGAGGCTGAAATTATAGAATTGCTTGAAGATAAAGGATTTAAGGTTGTTATACCTGAAAAGAATTCTGTATATGAACAGATGAAATATTTTTACAATGCAGAAATAATAGTTACACCCCATGGTGCAAATTGTGCGAATTTACTTTTTGCGCAAGAAGGCGTGAGCATGGTAGAGTGTTTTGGGCACATGTGGATAAATCCTTGTATGATAAATACTGTTGGACTTTTAAATATAGACTACAATATGATTTGTGAAAGGTTAGCTGATTACAAAGATGATGCCCACAAATTTTCAGACTATATCATCAATCCATATATTATGGAAAATAAAATAAAAAAAATAATTGAGTACCGCGTACTTGCTTACGATGAAGACTATTTGATACCAAATGAAAACTAAACGTCGGTAAGATCTTTATACAGATTATAGGCTCTGATTAACTTAGAATTGTTTTGAATTTGGTAAATTCTCACAAGCGCCCAGATAGCAGTAGAATTATATTTTTCTTTTGTTATAAATCCTGCTTTCTCACTTTCGCGCAAGCAGCTATCTATGGTATTGTATAGCTTTCCCAACGTGATGTTACTCATTCTGTGAATCGGGCGTGAAAAATAATCACACAGTCCACCAGAATTATCTTCCATTGTTTTGTATAACTTTTCTAAAGTAGTACGCACATCCGATAATTCATATCGCAAAAAGGCTACAACTTCATCTTTTGTACCATGACGATACACATAGGTCTTAACTTTTTCAATGTTATCTTTCCTCAGATTGTCTTGAATTTCAAAGTTAGTATCAATGATATCATTAATATACTTCTTTATTTCTTTAGTTGAAATTCCTAAAGATTTCGCAAGTAAAATTTTATCACCTTGCTTTGTAAAAGAATTTTTTAGCGGGCGAAACCTTATTAGCGGACGATTTTGCATCATTTGAGCAAATTCACTTCGTGAAATTTCTTGTTTCATCACCGACTTTATTTCACTAGAATTTTTCCTAATGAAATCTGCTTTTTGGGCATCGGTCAATTCCGGTGAAGCAAGAATTTTATGTATTTTCGCGACATTTAGGACTCCAACTGAATTAATTGATTTTATTGCAAAATCTTCCATTTTATTCTCCATTTTTTACAAAACTAACATATTTTTTACAGGAGTGCAATTATTTGGTTTACATAACTTTAACAAATAATTGCCGAATATTATCTCAGCATGCTACGATATAAATGTAGGAGTTAACCTTTGGAGGTGTAATTTGAAAAATTTATTGAAAGTACTACTATCAACATTTGTTGTAATGTTGAGTATGGGAGTGGCTTTTGCATTCCCTGACGTATCAGACAGTCATTGGGCTGCAAGTCAAATCAAAGAGCTAAGTGAGCAAGGCGTTATTGTTGGATACCCTGACGGGACTTTTCAACCTGATGAAAATGTTACACGTGCAGAGTTTGCGTCAATGGCAATAAAGGCTTTGGGACAACAACATACTCAAGTTGCCCAACCTGTACATTTCACAGACATTGACGAAAGCTATTGGGCATATGATGCAATACAAAAGGCATTATTTTTTGATTTAATTTCTTGTCCAGAAGAAGGTCAACCGTTCAGACCTGAGGATTCAGTATCTCGCGCAGAATCAATTTCTGTCGCGGTTAATGCATTAACAACTGAGCAAATCAGTAAAATGAAAGCTTTAGAGGTATTAAACAATAGATATGCTGATGTTGCGAATGTACCGGAATGGTTCATCATTCCTGCTGGTAAGGCAGAAATCTTAAGTATGCTTGTCACTATGCCTTCTGCAAGTAAGAATATTGATGCTAATCGTCCTGCAACAAGAGCGGAGGTTGCTGCAATATTATACGATATGATGGAACAGGCAAAGCTTAATCCAAATGCTAAACTTGCAGAAGCTATGCGTAAAAAAACAGGTGAAGGATATATCATTGCTGGAGCAACTGTTCAAGGTAGCGTAGGTACAATTCCGGCAGGTTCAGTGGTTCCTGTTGAGATTACAAAGTATATTTCATCTCAATCTTCACAACCGGGAGAAATGTATGTCGCTCGCGCAGCTCAAAACTACGTTACACGTGATAAGTTTATTTTGATTGCCAAGGGGGCAAATTTACAAGGACAGTTGTCTGATGTTCGCGCAGGTAAGTGGTTTGTCAGAAACGGTGTGCTTGTACTTGATAACTCTTTAGTTACAACCGTCAACGATCAGACAGTACCTTTCTCTGCCAGCGGAGAAATTAAAAAAGATAGAAACTGGTTCATGCAATTTGTAAGGGCTGTATTTAAAGGTGAAAAGCTCAATGTACCTGCATCAGGTGTTGTAAATATGACAGTTTTAAAACCTATTAAGGTTGACCTGACAAATGGTTGGATTATCGAAGAATAGGTAATTTTACAGAACTGACAAAAATGGTTTCTTTAGTAAATAAAGAAACCATTTTTTAGTCAGGTGTAAAACCTGTTCTGATAATATCTTTTCCGAATTTACTTTCAAGCTTATCAAAACATCTGGTGAGCCTTTGTTTTTTGTCAGCATTTTCATCAGTAAACAAGAATAACTGAGATTCACTATTTTGCGTTATTCCATCAAGTATGACACCTGTACTACGATAAAGTATTTCAGAGTTATACATTTTTTCAAGCAATTCAAACACGATATTTGATATCTCCAGTTCAAAATCGGTAGGTTTAGCAAGTACTCGTTTTTCGTAATAAGACTTAAAATCTTTAGTCCTTAGCATAAGAGTTATACCACTGCATTTTGCATCAATTTTCCTCAACTTCGCGCAAGCTCTGTGAATATGATAGTTAAGTGAGTTTTTTAAAAAATTCAAATCGGAGCTAAATTTTGATAGCATACTTGTCTTTTGGATTGATTTTGGGAGTTTAACGGATGTATCAACGGGTGATATCATTTCTCCAAGCAGTTCGTGTTTCATTTCAAGTCCGCGTATTCCTATTTTACTATTCAACCAGATATCAGTTTGAGTAACCAGTTCATAAGCATTTAATATCCCGTTTTTATGAAACATAAGTGTAAGATTTTTTCCAATTCCCCAAATTTCACTTATATCAGTTTTTTCCAGAACATTTATTATATCTTTTTTATGAATACGATACACTCCTTCAGGCATTGCTTTAGCTTTGTCAGAAGCTAATTTGGCAAGCGTTTTGGAGGAACTTATTCCGATAGACACAGGTATATCGACTCGTTTCATCACCTCTTCACGCAAGAATTCTCCTATTTGCGTATAATTTTTTTTATAAAGTCTTTCAAGCCCCGTTAATTCCACGAACGCCTCATCTATTGAATATACCTCGACTTTTGGACTAAATTCCCTCAAAACCGCCATAACTTCTTTTGAAATTTCGCCATACAAATCGTGCTGACAGGATAGATATATCGCTTTTGGAAAATCTTTTTTCGCCATAAAATATGGCATTCCCATCCTAATCCCCATTTTTTTTGCTTCTTTAGATCGTGCGATAACGCACCCATCGCGATTTGACAGTACGCATACTGGTAAATTTTTTAACTTTGGATTAACTCTTTGTTCGCAAGACACGAAAAACGAATCACAATCAACTAAAGCTACAACATTTTTATTACTCATAGCTACATTGTCAATTTGTTTTTTTATTTCGTCAAATGGATGGCGCATTATACGATAATCTCTTTTTCATTTTTGTAAGTAACATATCCTAAGTTAGCTTTTGGAGGCTTTTTTATATATTTTCTTTTTGTATAAATAACTCCAGCTTTGGTTGAAAGTTTGGCTGAGGAATATTCTTTTGCAAGTTTTGCACATTCAAAAATTAACTTATCAGAAGGGCTTTCGCATCTTAAAAGAACATGCGAGCCAGCTGAGTCTTTTATATGAAACCAATAATCTTCATCCTTTGAAAGTTTTGAAATTATATAATCATTTTGTTTGTTATTTTTTCCTACCCAGACTCTACAGTTATCAATTTCCATTTCTAGAGGTAAATTAGCGGATTTTTTTTCATTTGTGCTATTTTGCTCAGGTAAAAGTTCTGATTTAATTTCTGATAGTTCCTTTATATCTTCAGCAATAGAAATCGAAAACTTTATTTGCTCAAGATAATCTATTTGGTTTTTTATGTTTTCAGATAACTCTTCCAATTTCACTTTTGATGTTTTTGATTTGTTATACAACTTGTAAAATTGATTTGCATTTTCTTTAGCAGTTTTTGACGCATCAAGTACAATTGAAATATTCTTGTTATTTTCATAATCAAAAAGTTCAACACTGCCTACATAATCATTTATATTGTACAAATTAGCCATTATTAAGTCACCATAAAGTCTGTACCTATCGGCATTTTGTTCTTTATTCAACTGCACAAGCATTCTGGATAAGGATTGTCTACTCTTTTTTAATTTTTGGATAACCAGAGTTAAAAGATGAGATTTAAGCGATTGAAATTTATCTTTTTCCATATAAAAAGCGTAGTAGTTATCAATCATATCATTTATAGAATTTTGTGGGATACTCCCTGATAGTAGTTCTGAAAACAAAGTATACTGACTAAAATCAAAAGAAATAGCCGGAGTTAAATGCTTCAGTAAAACGTAGTCCTTTATTTTACAAAGTTCTTTGCCTTCTAATTGTTTTGAAAAAGCTTTTGAAATCCAGTAAAAATCCTCACTTAATTTAGAATAATCTATTTCACCTTCATAAGTTAAAATATCCAACTTATTTTGTTTGGGCGGATAGATATAAGGGAGAGTCCCAGCCATTTCTCTTTCGCGGCTTTTTTCAGCCCCTACGTTGTGCGCGCAACCGATAATCACGTTGGTATCATCGTTATATAATACTACATTTGAATGCTTACCCATCAATTCAATTGCTAAGCAAAGATGAATTTTCTCAGATAATTCATTGTAAGTTTCAACGTACAATTCAAAAATTCTTTCATTAGGAGGCTGACTAATTTTAGATATTTTAGCATTTTCCAGATACTTCCTAAGCAACATACAAAACATAGGCGGTTTTTGCGGAATTTCGATTAACCTTCTTTCTTCATTTGTTTTTTCCATAAAACAAATATGATGATACTGCGGATTTATATTGATATACAGCTTTTTTGTAAGGATTTTACCAAAACTATCCAAACCTCTTATCAGAAAAATAAAATCTCGTCTTGTAGGCTGCTGAATCTTTTGTATTCTGGCACCTGTCAAAAAATTTTCATTTTCTTTTATAAAAGCTTTTAATGTTAAACTATCAAAAGTAATCATAAATAAATTCTACCTCAAACATATAAATATTGACGAACATTAATTTATTTGCTAGAATGACAGACATAAAAAGGAGAGGTTATATGTTATATTGGGAACTTTTTGCAATTGCGGGTCTGGGTTTTCTTATATTAGAAATAATAGTACCTACTGCATTCTTTTTGAATTTGGCAATAGCTGGATTTTTAACTGCTATTTTTTCGTTGATATACCCAAGCCTAACAGTTTTAATTTTATTATTTGTAGCTTTTTCGCTTTTATCTATTTTACTAATCAGACCTTTAATACTGAAACGTAAAAGCAATGACGAATCAGATAAAACAGGCATTGAAGGAAAATACATCGGTAAAGTTGCACGTGTAATTGAGCCGATAAGTAAATTTAAAGGCGCAATTACAATATATGATGAGCGCTGGGAAGCACGCTATGATGGTGAAGGTGAAATCCCAATCGGTGAAGAAATCCGAATTTTAAAAAATGATAGTTTAGTAATGTACGTAGAAAAATTGTAAGTAAAAGGAGAGAAAATGGGACTGGTTTTATTTATTTTAGTTGTGTTGTTGCTACTATACGTATTCAAGGGAATAATAATTGTTCAGCAGCAAGAAGAAGTAATCATAGAGCGTCTAGGTCGTTATGAAAAAACTTTGAAAGCGGGACCTAATTTTATATTTCCGATTTTGGACGCACCTCGCGGTATCGCCAAAAAAGTTACTCAAAGAACTATTGATGGTCACACCTATTCTTATTTGAAGGAAACCTCAAAAATTGATTTGAGAGAAACAGTATATGATTTTCCGCGTCAAAATGTTATCACTAAAGACAATGTTTCAATTACAATAAACGCGCTTTTATATTTCCAAATTATTGATGCTAAAAGTGCGGTATATGAAATAGCTAACCTCCCTGAAGCAATTGAAAAATTGACCCAAACAACTCTTAGAAACCTTGTCGGTCAGTTGGAGTTACAAGAAACACTTGTTTCTCGCGACAAAATTAACGGTGAGTTACGTGCCATTTTGGATGAAGCTACAAATAAATGGGGAGTTAAAGTCAACCGTGTAGAATTGCAAGATATTATTCCTCCTGCTGACATACAAGCTGCTATGGATAAGCAAATGAAAGCAGAAAGAGAAAAACGCGCAATGATTTATGAAGCAGAAGGAGAAAAACAAGCAGCAATCTTAACGGCAGAAGGTCAAAAAGAAGCAGCAATCCGTGAGGCAGAGGGTCAAAAACAAGCAGCTATATTGAAAGCAGAAGGCGTGGCTCAAGCGCGCGTTGTAGAAGCTGATGCAGAAAAAGAAGCCATTGCAAGAATTATTGGAGCTTTAGCTGACAAAGGGCAACCTGATAAATATTTAATAGCTATGAAATACTTAGAAACATTGAGCTCAATCACAGCAGGTGAAAACAATAAAGTTGTTTATATGCCATACGAAGCAACCGGCATTTTAAGCTCTGTTGACGGAATTAAGCAAATGTTTGACAAAAAATAACAAATTTAAAATTCATCATTAAAAAAACAGGATACGAAAAATCGTTATCCTGTTTTTTTAGATAAAAGAATAGTTTTATACAACAACTTTATGTAGTCCTTTCGGCTTATCAACATTTCGATTTAATCTTGTTGCAATTTCAAGAGCTAAAAGCTGACATATAACAATTACGGCAAAAGACTTTATCATTTCACTTTCTATTTCAATATTTATTTTGTAGTCTACATTAACTTTGTCATTAGAATTCCCAATAAGTATAACAGGAGGATTATAGTCATCTTTTATTTTATTTAAGTTTTTTGTTGCAGTATAGCTAAGCTCATTAACGGTTAAATATAGCAGTGCAGATTTGTTATTGAGAACTGCAACATGCCCATGCATAAACTCACCCAAAATACTCGCTATTACATTAAGATAAGAAGTCTCTTTGATTTTTAGACAAGCTTCTTTTGCCAGTGCATATGAAATTCCATCAGCTGTAATCACAATATTTTTATATTTTGTCAAAAATCCGGCTGTTTTTTTAATTTCAGGTCGTAGACTCAATGCCCTTTGTACAGCATCAGCAAGAGTATGTAAATCATTGATGTAATTTGTTATATCAATACCTTTCAAACTTGCGTATTTTAGAACAATAAGAGCTAGACAAAGCATTTGAGCAGTAAGAGACTTTGTTGCCGCAATACTCTTTTCTTCTCCTGCATGACAGTCAACTTTAAAATCTGACGCTTGCCAAATCGTTGAATCTTTCTTATTTGTGATACAAAGAGTTCTCACCCCAAATTGTTTAGCTTTATTCAAAGCCTTATTTGTATCAGATGTCTCGCCTGATTGAGTAATAAAAATATATAATATGTTATCTGCATGCGGTATTGCTGATTTTAAAAGGAATTCACTTGAATATATTGCACGAGCTTCCAGCTGAGCTATATTACCAAATAAATCGGCCGCAAATCTTGCACTGTGGTATGAAGATCCACTAGCGACAAGGACAAACTTATCAACATCACTTGGCACATCAAACAATATATAATTATCATCATTTATACTGTTTTCTATGATGTGATTTAGTATTTCCGGCTGCTCGAAAACTTCTGTTTCCATGCTTGTTTTTTTATTACGGTTAAAAAACATCGTCATTCCTCTTAAAATTAATGGCGAGCGATAAAAATCCCCCGCCATTTTTAAAATCTTACTAACCTAAAATTTCTTTAATTAACTCGTTAACTGTTTTAGGGTTAGCTCTACCTTTTGTTTCTTTCATAACTTGTCCAACAAAGAAACCTAAAAGCTGTTTTTTACCACCCTTATATGCTTCTACCTCAGAAGGATTTGCTTCAATCACTTTTTCTACAATTGATTTAATAGCACCCTCATCTGAAATTTGACTAAGTCCTCTGGCTTCTACAATTTTTGAAGCTTTTGTACCTTCTTTCAACATATCTATGATAATTTGCTTACCAATATTATTTGATATTGTATTCTTTTCGATAAGTGAAATAAGCTCAGCAAGGTTTTCAGCAGTAAGTTTTGTATCGGTAATTTCTTGTTTTTCTTCTTTCAAGTACGCTGCAATTTCACCCATAATGAAGTTTACGGCAATCTTAGGAGAAGCACCTAATTCTAATACCTTATCAAAGAATAATGCAAGTCCCATTTGCTCAACTATTACATTAGCATCATACTCGCTCAAGCCTAAATCCATATACCTTTTACGTTTTTGTGAAGGTAACTCAGGCATTTTATCTTTAATTTCTTGCACCCATTCTCTGGATATTTTTAAAGGCATCAAATCTGGCTCTGGGAAATACCTATAATCATGAGCATCCTCTTTACCTCTCATAGAACGGGTTTCACGAGAGTTATCGTCCCATAGACGTGTTTCTTGTACTACCTGACCGCCTTCTTCGACAATTTCTATTTGTCTGTCAATTTCATATTCAATAGCTCTTTGTAACGCTGAAAAACTATTTACGTTTTTAATCTCAGCACGTGTTCCAAATTCTTTTGAACCTTTTGGCATTATAGAAATATTTGCATCGCACCTCATTGAACCTTCTTCCAAGTTTCCATCACATACGCCGATGTATCTGACGATGTTTCTTAACTCTTCCATATAAGCTCTTGCTTCATCAGAAGATCTCATATCAGGTTCTGATACTATTTCCAACAACGGTGTACCTGCGCGATTTAAATCGACCAGAGAATAGCTGGATCCGGCAAGTCCATCAGCTCCTGCGTGAACCAGCTTTCCTGCATCTTCTTCCAAATGCGCACGAGTAATACCTATTCTTTTCCCCTTAATATCCAAATAACCATTTACACAAATAGGTTCATCATACTGAGAAATTTGATATCCTTTTGGCAAGTCAGGATAAAAATATTGTTTTCTATCAAATTTGCATCTCTCAGGTATCTCACAATTCAAAGCCAAACCAGTTAAAATCCCCATGTTAACCACTTCTTTATTCAAAACAGGTAAAACCCCCGGCATACCAAGTGTGATAGGGCTAACTTCGGTATTTTGTTCTTTTCCGAATTCTGTTCCATCCGGTGCAAATATTTTAGATTTTGTCTTTAGCTGCGCATGAACCTCAAGTCCAATTACAACTTCATATTTATCTCGTAAATTTTCCATAATATCTCCTTATATCTATGGGGTTATTTTATCATAAACAGAGTCAATAATCACGTAGTATTGAACTGTTTTTTAAATTCTTACACCTGTATCAGCATCAAAGAAGTACAGGTCAGATTTATTAATGCTTAAATTTAAGTTACTTCCCAATTTATACTCTGCGCTGAGCTTTGCCGAACATTTTTTCTCACCAATCGTAAAGTATACTATTTTCTCGCTACCTAAAAGCTCAACCATATCTATTTTGACATCAAATTTAATATCTCCACCAGATACCATTTTTTCAGGTCTAATTCCGATTGTCACAAATTTTCTACCCTCAAAATCTTTTTCAAAAGGCACACAAATTCCTGCAATTTCAATATTTTGACCTGATATTTTTGCATCAACAAAATTCATTTGAGGCGATCCAATAAACCCTCCGACAAAAGTATTTGCAGGATTATCATATATTACCTCGGGTTTATCTACCTGCTGGATTATGCCTTTGTCAAGTACAACAATTCTATCGCCCATAGTCAAAGCCTCAGTCTGATCATGCGTTACGTAAATGAAAGTTGTTTGCAGTTTTTCATGCAATTTCTTAATTTCTGAACGCATTTGAACTCTTAGTTTTGCATCAAGATTTGACAAAGGTTCATCCATCAAAAATACTTTTGGATTTCGAACAATAGCACGACCTAACGCAACACGCTGACGTTGTCCCCCTGATAACTGTTTAGGTTTTCTGTCAAGGTATTCACCCAAATCAAGTATTGCTGCGGCTTCTTGAACTTTTTTCTCTATAGTTTCTTTATCGACTTTACGCATTTTAAGCCCGAATGCAATGTTTTCTCTAACTGTCATATGCGGATACAATGCATAACTTTGGAACACAAAAGCTATATCACGATCCTTTGGTGGTATATCATTAACTCGTTTTTCACCAATATAAATTTCACCCTCGGTAATCTCTTCTAGCCCTGCTATCATACGTAATACAGTAGATTTACCGCAACCGGAAGCACCCACCAACACAACAAACTCTTTATCGTTTATTGTGAGATCTACATTGTCTATTACTTTTTTTTTGTCATAAATCTTAGTTACATTTTTTAAAACAACTCTACTCATCAGAATCCTTATCTATCGGTATAATAATATTAAACTCACAGCCTTTCATAACTTCAGCACTCACCCATATTGTGCCCTGTAATTTTTCAGCAAGTTTGAGGGCTGATCCCAAACCAAATGCTCTTACAATATTTTTTTTGTTAACTTTATCCAGATGAGAATACGGATCAAACAAATCCTCCTGCTCTGTCTCTGTAAGCCCCATACCTGTGTCAGATATTGAAATTTGCATTACTTTCTTATTATCTGTAATATGTGGAAAATATTCTTTCAATACTTCTTCCTCAGGATGGAACACTTTTATATCAATTGAGCCGATTTCCGTCAATTTTATTGAGGTTTCAAGAATGTTTTGTAAAATAGTTTTCAAGAAATTTTCGTCAGTATAAACAACTTTTTTATCAAACTCTTCAACATCAAGATTAACAGCTAAATTCTTAGCACAAAAAGCAACTTCATTTGCTCTCAAAACAGATTGGAAACAATTTATGAGATCAAATGGCTTGTATTCCGGTCTGTAATAATTAGCCTCAGAATGAGAAAATTCAAGAAATTTATCCATGAAAAACAACATATCGGTTGCATTCTTATTGATAATTTTAATATATTTTTCCTGCTTTTCTGAAATTTCACCGCCAAGTCCGTCTAACAAAGCCTGAGAAAACCCGAGCATTGACTGAAGTGGAGCTTTCAAATCAGTAGATAATTTTTCAAGCATAAGGTTTTTGTCCTTTGTAAGACGATTTGTTTCCTCAGCATTATTAAACACTCCAGTCATCGCAGTTACATCACGCAACGTAACATAATATTGATCATCGTAAAACCGAGCATTAAGTTCTGCAAAAAACTCCCTATCAGTTCCACTTATGGCACCAGTTATAACAGAAGTCCTTTTATTGGCAGACTTTGCAACAGTTTTCATCCCTTCGGTTACAAAATCATCAAAATAACAATTTTCTAAAATTGATTTTTCTACTTCAAATAATGTAATTGTTTTTTTATTGACCCAGCAGATTTTGCCGTCCAATTCAAGCACAAAAACCGCATCAGGCAAGTTTTTCAGGACTTCTCTATGATTTATTGCGTTTAGAAATTTAGTCAAGTTCATAGTTGCATTACTTTCATAATTAGTATATAATAAATGATAACATAAAAAATTGTCGAGAAAATTTTATTATTAATTTTTGTAATTTTTTTTTGACAAAGTAGCAAAAAAAATAATCTTTGGGTTTTAAAACGTAAAACGTGTAGACACGATGCGATTTGAAAAAATCGCGGGTGAGACGGAGAAAAAGAGGATGTGCCTATGACAGAAATCAATCCAAACACAGGGGTATCAATTCAACCGAGCGTAGCTCCAAAAGAAACAAAACAAGCTGATAATACAGCTATTCCAAATCCGAGTCCTGAACCTGCAAAAGAAATGACTCAGAAAGATCTCGGAAACGTTCCTGCTGCCTCTATCGGTCAATCCCAAGTGCAAGTTAAAGCTGCTGATTCTTTAGAAAATGACTTAAAAATTCTAAATGAAAATCCTGAGCTTGTTAAAAAGTCCATGGAAATCGGTGAAGCTGCAGAAAAAGATAAACTTGCAAAGGGAGAAGATCCTGCAAAAGCATACTTTACAGGTGTAAATGTTTCAAAAGCCTTTATCGATGAGTTTGCAAAGTAAAAAAAATATTCCAGCCTGACCCAAGCGGGTCAAGGCTTAAGGACAAAGAGTTTTTAATATTATTTGTACAAAGGGAAGTATCAAAAAGTTTTTTAAAATTTTACTTTCCAATATAATTGACCAGTCCCCTAATACCAAGTTTGTAGCTATCAACGCCAAAACCTGATATTTGTCCAATGCAAACAGGAGCAATAAGTGATGTATGGCGAAACTCTTCACGTGCGTGAATATTTGTCATATGGACTTCAACAACTTTTGCCTTAACTGCACAAATTGCATCTCGTATCGCCACACTTGTATGAGTGTACGCACCGGCATTTAATACAATGCCATCATAATTTTCTTTACAGAGATGTATTTTTTCTACAATTTCACCTTCAATATTACTTTGATAAGTATCAAGAGTTATACCAAGTTCAGAGGCAAAATTTTTCAAATCATCTTCAAGCTGCTCAAGAGTCATTTCGCCATATTTTTCCGGCTCTCTAAGCCCGAGCATATTCATATTTACACCATTTATTATAAGAATTTTCATGCTTCACCTCGTACAGAATTATATTATAAAATCAAGCAATTGTAAATTTTTATTAATTTTTTGACAATATATGTAACAAAAAAAACATGCTTCGATTATCATGCATGTACAACTATCCCCAAATCTCCTCCCAAGATTATTGTTCAAAGTCATACAGCAAGTATGGCTTTTTTTTATACAATAAATGGATAGGTGAACTTCTTATTCAAAAGTAATTTTTGATGAAACCTCAGCGAGAATCCTGGCAATATCAGCCCCACCAATAGCAACTTCAAGGATAAGTGGAGAGTGTATCAATACTGTTTCACGATATTCCATTGTATCCACATCTATAATATTAAATTCAATAAAATCTTCGCCGGCGTATATAAGCTTTCCATACTCTCCTCCTGTCGCCCAACGAATAAACATGTACTGATTTTCATGCTCTTTAAGTTTTTCTATTAATCTCATTTAATAAATACCTACATCCTCTACAATACTATTTTATTTATTTTTTGATTAAAGTCAACTTTTTAGAAGTTTTTAAATATTAAAGCTTTTTCTAGCACCTTCTTCATGATAAAACCCACCGCCGCAAATAGTTTCTACAACTTTCAAAACAAACTCACGAGGGGCATCGAGTTGATTGAGGTAAAAATCACGATTTGTAAGGTGACGAATTTTCATAATTGAATTTTGGTTTGTTTCAGCTGGGATAAAAAGTGAAGCTACCTCATTATCTAAAAGTCTTACCATTTCTTCATCGTGGTCGGTAACTCCCTTCATAAGTTCATTATAATTTCCTTTGATCGCCATTATTCTACCGGAAAAAATATGTTGTCCGTTTTCTCTGTATAGCGCTTGCGGTTGAAAATTACAACGGGTTGTAAAACTCATTTTGTGCCACAAAATATTTATAATAACAACAGATTTTTGAGGGTCAGTATCAACATAAATATTTTGGGTAGTAACGCCACGAGAAGAAAACGCTTCCTTAAGAGTTTCGGCCACGGCCTGAAGGTTGTCAATCATCCGCAAAAATATTTCATTGGTATTCACTGTAGCCCGTTGATAATCAAGAAACTGCTTATACATGTGAGCAGACACAAGCCCTACTCTCTCTTGCAGTAGTGCTGATTTTCTTGCTGATGTTTCAGAATTATCAAAACTTTCAAAATTATTGTTTAACAATTTATATATCCTTTTTTACATAACACATTTTAATAATAAACATGAAATTATGTAAAGATTATAATTATTTTTTTTACAAAATGGAATACTTGCGTAGGATGATTTTTTTTTAATTAATTTTTCATTTGAATTTACACTAGCTCACTTGTAATTTTATAAAGGAATTTTAATTTCTGTTCATCCAACTTTATAATATCAATATTCTTTTTTATTCTATCTAAATATTCTTCCTTAGAGTAAAAATTGTTAAAATTATACAAGTCTTTTGCTTCTACATTAAGTCCAAAAGCTATTTTCTGCAAAGTTTCAGGGGATGGATAGTTTCTACCCGTTTCTATTTTACTAAGACTGGTAATATCAAGTCCTATTATTTCAGAAAATTTTTCTTGTGTAATATTCTTTTGTTTACGTAATTGTTGAATACGTTTACCTAGCTTTATTTTCAATGAATTCAATTTAAATACTCCTTGATATAATTTTAGACCACGTTTACTGCAAAATTTAATGTCTTAATGAGCAATATTAACCTTGACAATATTGCTTAATAGGCATATAATATTGACCAGTAAGCAAATAAAGGAGTTAAAAAATGAACTATAAGGGCTTTACGCTGGCAGAAGTTTTAATAACTTTAGCCATTATTGGTATTGTAGCAACGCTAACACTACCTGCACTGATTGAAAACCACAACCAAAAAGCACTAGCAACTGCTAAAAATGTCTTTTTACGTAGATTACAAGAGGCAACGAAGCAAATGAACGCTGATGGGAAAATGCAAGGATATTCATCAACTGAAGAATTTGCTAGCGCTTTTAAGGGTTACATGAAGAATATGCAGATATGTAAAAAAGGTAATACCGAAATGTGTTTCGCGGCACAAATAAAAATTCCGACAGGAGAAAAAAACGAAACTTTCGACATTGAAGAATTGCAAACTGCAAAAAACTTCAAAAAGGACTACAATACAAATATAATTGGGTATTCTCTCCCCAATGGAGCATCTATGCTTTTAACGTATGATCCTAGTTGTAGCTATATTGATCCTTTTGATAGTAATGCAGATACCACAAAATGCATAAGCATGTTATACGATGTCAATGGTAAAAAAAGACCTAATGAACAGGGAAAAGACATATTTACACTTAATGGAGTTCAACTGTCTGTACCTTGTAAAAAGAAACATGAAGCTCTTAACCTGACATTAGCCTGTGAAGATATTAAACCAGTGCCAATGTTAAATACTTGCGATGGTAGTGGAAATGAAAAATATGATACAAGAGGTTCAAGAAATAGTTCTTGTCATGAAAACTATTGGGCTGGAGCCAAAAAAGCCTGTGAGGATATTGGAATGCATTTAACAACTAGTCAGGAACTGGCTACAATAGCTACTTATTTGTATAATCAGGAAGATAGTCCTATAAGTGTTAATGAAAATCGAGAAAATCTTCAATTAGATTATGAGCGTTTAAATGAACTATCGTTTTACGAAAATGTAAATGAATCTTATTGGAGTAGTTCATACGGAGTATCTACAATATATGGAACTTCCAGAAGATTTTCCGATGATGGTACAACTGTCTGGAATGCAAGCTGGGTTGGAGGAAATACAACCCGTGCCAGATGTGTTAAATAAAAAAGCGGGTATAATACCCGCCTTTTTATTAGTCTTTGTTTCTCATTGTAGGGAATGCTATTACATCTCTGATTGACGGTGAATTTGTCAAAAGCATAACAAGTCGGTCAATTCCCATTCCCATTCCTCCTGTCGGAGGCATACCATATTCTAGTGCATTGATAAAGTCTTCATCAATGTCCATTGCTTCCTCATCACCTTCAGCCTTCGCTTTTGCTTGAGCCTCAAATCTCATTCTTTGGTCAATCGGATCTGTAAGCTCAGAGAATGCATTTGCTATTTCCCAACCATTTACACGTGTCTCAAAACGTTCTGTCAAACGATCGTTGTCTCTGTGTACTTTTGCAAGCGGTGAAATTTCACGAGGATAGTCAATTATGTGACAAGGTTGGATTAGACTCGGTTCGATTTTTTCTTCGAACACGGCTTCTACAACCTGACCCCAGTTCATACCATCATCGACAGCGACATGTAATCTTCTTGCTGTTTCAATAGCTTGTTTTGCACTATATATTTCCATGAAATCAATACCGGTTGCTTCCTTTATTGAGCCAAGCATAGTTTTTCTATCCCAAGGAGGAGTCAAATCAATTTCATGCTCTCCATACTGGATTTTCATAGTACCCAATACTTCTTGAGCGACATACGCCACCATATTTTCAGTCAATGTCATCATATCGTTGTAATCCGCATATGCTTGATACAATTCAATCATCGTAAATTCAGGATTATGACGGGTATCGATGCCTTCGTTTCTGAAACATTTTCCAATTTCATAAACTCTCTCTGATACTCCGCCTACAATTAATCGTTTTAGATATAATTCAAGCGCAATTCTTAAGGTCAAATCCATTTCAAGTGCATTATGGTGAGTATTGAATGGTCTTGCATTCGCACCTGATGCCATAGTTTGTAAAATAGGCGTTTCGACTTCCAAATAACCTTGTTTTGCAAGAAATTCTCTTATTTTTTGGATAATTAAACTTCTTTTTCTGAAAGTATCACGAACATCTTCATTCACGATTAAATCAACATATCTTTGACGATAACGAATTTCAACGTCGGTCAATCCATGATGTTTTTCAGGTAATGGCAAAAGCGCCTTTGAAAGTAGTTTTAACTCCGTTGATTTAATAGACAATTCGCCACGTGGTGTTCTTCTAATTGTACCTGTAAAGCCTACAATATCACCAATATCAACAAGTTTTAAAATTTTCAACTGTTCTTCAGGTAAATTTTCTTTATGTGAAAAAATTTGAATTTTGCCTGTATCGTCCATCAAGTCAATAAACATTCCTGTGTTGCGGATTGCCATAACTCGACCTGACACAGAATAAACATCAGTTGTTTCTTCCCCTGGCGGTAAATCTTTGTATTTTTCTTGCAATTCTTTTGCAGAAGCTGTCTTTTCAAATTTGTAAGGATATGGATTAACGCCTTTATCAGCGAGATCCGCCAATTTTTGTATTCTTGTCTGACGTATTTGCTCAATCGCAGAGCCTGCTTCGCGAGTTAATTGTGTCATTTTTTACTTCCTTTTCTTAGTGTAATCTTTCAAAAAACATTCTATCACAAATAAGAAATAATTGTTATTTTCTAAAAAGTATATAATAACAAACAGATACACCACAAATAAGCATTTGCTATAAATGTTCTATCAAAACTTTATTTATTAACTATTTTCAATTTTCGTACAATGAAGTCTGCTCAAAACTACATACATCTATAAGACCTTTATCAGTAATTTTCAATTCAGGAATTACAGCGAGTGATAAAAACGCCATACTCATAAACGGATCACTAATTTTACAATGAATTTGACTTACTGCCTCATTTAAAGTTTTAAGTTGTGAAATTACTTTTTCAGCAGGTTTATTTGACATCAAGCCTGCAATCGGTAATTCTAATTTTGCAAGGACTTTACCATTTTCAACAACAACTTTTCCACCTTGAGATTTTACTAGTTCAACAGCAGCTAAATACATATCTTCATCATTTGTACCCACAATTATCATATTATGTGAATCATGAGCTACAGTAGAGGCAATAGCACCAGATTTCAACCCAAACCCTCTTACAAATCCAAGTCCTATATTTCCACTAGCGAGGTGTCTTTCTATAACAGCTATTTTTAAAATGTCATTATCTATGTCGCTTACTATAAATCCATTTTCTGACTTTGCCTTTTCTATAGATTTAGTTGTTATAAGTTGATTTTCTATAACATTGATAACTTTTATCTTTTCAGATTTTGCCGGTATTTGAAGATTTTCTTTATACAAATACTTTATATTGACAGAACCTCGAATTGGAGGAGGGGTTAAATCCTTTAAATCAACTGTCATTTTACCGTCTTTAGCTACCAACTGTCCATTTTTAAATACAAGTCGAGGATTAAAGTCTTGTAAATCATCCAACACCAAAAAATCAGCCTTATACCCAGGAGCAATAGCACCTAAATTAGAAAGTTTAAAATATTCTGCTGTATTAATACTTGCCATTTGAATGGCCTTAATTGGGTCGACACCATTTTTGACAGCTTTTTTCACCATATGAGCAATATGTCCATATAAATCTTGTGGATGACGATCATCGGTTACAAACATACATTTTCTGGTATTATATTTTTTCATCAACGGGACAAGAGAATCAAGATCCTTTGCAGCTGTACCTTCTCTAACCATAATACTCATTCCTAATCGCATTTTCTCTAAGGCTTCATCAGGAGTTGTACATTCATGATCTGAGCAGACACCGGCAGAAACATAAGCACACAAATCTTTACCAGTTAAATGCGGTGAATGACCATCTATTTTTTTATCCTTTTCCAGACCTAATTTAACTTTACTTAATGCATTTTTATCTTTTTCTACAATACCGGGGAAATTCATCATTTCTGCAACTCCCAATACCCAAGGTGCATCAATTAATAAAGCCAAATCATAGCTATTCAAATCGACACCTGAAGTCTCAAGATTAGTTGCTGGCACACAAGAAGGTAGCATCATATAAACATCCAACGGTAAATTTTTAGTTGACTCACGCATAAAACTTATTCCCTGTAAGCCCATTACATTAGCTATTTCATGGGGATCTGCTATTACGGTTGTTGTACCTGATGGAACAACTATTTTAGCAAACTCACTCGGCAAAAGCATCGCACTTTCAAGGTGAACATGACCGTCTATGAATGCCGGCGATAAATATTTTCCACCTATATCTATTTCTTTTTCACCCTCATAATCTTTGCCAAGCCCAACAATTTTATCTTCAACAATCGCAACATCTGTTTCGTATATTTCCTCTGAAAAAACATTTATAACCTTTGCACATTTTATTACTAAATCTGCTTTTTTATGACCTTTTGCCACATCTATTACTTTTTCAAGATCCACTTAAATTCTCCTTTTTATTTGTTTTTTAAAAGTTTAGCATTTAAAAATAAAATTTCAAATAATAAAAAGTAGCCGACTGGCTAATTGTAAGCAAACTATTATAGGGATTAAATATAATTAAATCTTTTTCATACTTCCAGCTATTCTTAATTCCAACGAGTCTTTTTTAAGACTCTTTTTTTTAACTTTTAATATTGTAACCTATCGTTTTTTTTTGAAGTATAATTGTATTGTTATGGAACACAGAGAAAAAGCAGAAAAATTATTCAGACAAGGTTATAATTGTGCACAATCAGTATTTTGCGCCTTTAGTGATGAATTAGGCCTAGACAAAGACACAGCGCTAAAACTTTCATCTTCATTTGGTGGCGGAATGGGCAGATTAAGAGAAGTATGTGGTGCTGTAAGTGCAATGTTTATGATAGCGGGAATAAAATACGGCTACACTTCTCCTGATGATAAAGACGCAAAAACTCATCACTATGAGAGAATTCAACATTTAGCTGATGAATTCAAAAAGAAAAATAAAACAATAATTTGTCGTAAATTATTAGGACTTGAATGCGAAAAAGACTCCCCAATTCCTGATGACAGAACTGAGAAATACTATCAAGAAAGACCTTGTGAACTATTGGTCGGGGATGCGGCAGAGATAATCAGTCACTACATAGAAACATTTTCTAACATCAAAGCATAATTTCTAACGAAGACTAAAACCGACATTTATTGTATATGCAGGAAATCTTGAATTATCGTCATTGTAGTGTGAAAATATTATTTGCTCATATCTTTCTACTTTTATCAAACCGGCTATCCAAGTCCTTTTTACACTTCTTGGCTTAAACGAGTATTTATAAAAAAATTCATCCGTATCATTTAACAATAAAAATTCTTTTGTTTTAAAAGGTTTTTTGCATATGGTTATCTGCTTGTTTTTAAAATCAGATATTTTAACGATCTCAACATCGGGGAAAAGTTGTTGAATTTGTTCTTGAGTCAATTCATGTTCGACTAATTTACCATTCTCAACAAACATTTCAAAAAGTTTCAAATCTGCATTATGACAAGCGATTAATCTACCATCGAGAGTTATAAATTCATAATTTGAACCCAGTTGAGAAGCAAGTTTATTATCTGAATAATAGTATTGAGAAAATCCACCTGTACCAACACTCATTTTTTTGGTTAGTGTAATATTCCCAGCTTCTCCCACACCAAAATTCCAAGTTTTTAATTCCGGAGAATAATTTACCTGCTGATTTTCTTTGACTGCATTAAAATCATAGTCTTCGTACGCAAACGCAACTTGAACAGTCAACAGCAACCACAAACACATCAAGAATTTATAAAACTTTTTCATTCTTTCATCTCCCTAATCTTGAACAGAACAATACTAACATAAAAGTTTAATTTAGTTTAGCAAATTTTTTTTTTACGCTTTTTTATCAAAATATGATTATCCCAATTTCATTATTACCTGTGTTCAGGTCTGAAAAAATAAAAAATAGTAATCGTATAAAAAACAACATTCCAACTTTTGGTACACAAAAAGATAATTGGTATGGTGCAGGCTCTATTTCTCAAGATAGTTGTGAAAAATTATCTTATATTGCACATGCTTATAATGAATTATATTCTTCACTTGATAAAAAAACTCCTCAAGGAATCAAAAATATTGAAGATGAATTCGGCAATCTCACTTTATATAGAGGAATTTTATTCAAAAATATCGATAATAAAAACTGCAATATATCTATAAAAATTCCCCAACTAAAAAGATTAAACCGATTTACTAAAATAGCATTATCTGATAAATCAAAAGGGAAAAATGAAAGTTTTTTAATCTACAATAATCGATACGTTGTAAAAAATTACGATTGCACCAATCAAAATAAAATACCTGAAAAATGTGAATTTTACACAAATGAAGAACTGAACCAACTGGGGATTAATAAAAAAATTGACGAAATCATAAATAAAGTCGACCCACAAATCTTACGTTTAAGGAAAATTGTTAAATCAAAAGAAAATCTGGACCTAAAACCAATTGAAGTAACACTTCAACAAAGCTCTGCAAACAAAATATCTGAAATATCTCAACTTGACGGTGAACTTTCTGAGTTCTTCAATTCAATACCGCATACAAAAGCAACAAAATTAAGGAATACATATAAAAATTATGTTTCTGTTAACAACGCCCATTCTTTTACGTTCAAAAATCTTGGTGCTAGTAATCTTAAAATAAATTTTACCAATCTAAACAATAATCAACACGGGTTACTGTCAAGGATCATGGTATTTGATGAAAAAGAAAACCCTATTGATGGATTTTTAATAAAAGATAATAAAATTGTTCAAAACTTCAACCCGAAAAATTTTGCAATTATCCCTCCAAAACTAATTTTTGTTAATGAAAATGAATATAATACACCCAAATATTCAAAAAATCTTAATGAATATATTGACCTGATTCACTCTGAAATGAAAGCCTTTTATGCACAAGTAACAAGTCCTGAAATAGAACTCGAAGACTTAATATTTTCAGGCGAAGAACGTAAAAAAATACAATCCATTCAAAATTCTTACAGGCATATAATGAATTCATTCGAAAATTACAATTCAAAACAAATATTCGATATAAAAAGTGCATACCCTGACTTAGAACAAGTAGCAGGTAAAAGAGGTTTTACCTTTATTGATAAAAAAACAAATGACAAAATTACCATTTACCAAATGCAAACCAAAAATTTTCCTGATTTATTAAAAATTACTCATACAAATCCATCAGAAAAAGAAAAATGTTACTTGATTTATAACGGAGAAAAACTCGTTAGCAACTACAACCCAGCCTACACTGTCGTACAGGAAAAATTAACATTTTTCAAACCTGATGAATTTGATTTGGAAGAGCTATCAAAAAGTCTTTCATTGGCTGCCTCTTGTCTAAACGATTTTGATTCACATGTTCAACAGACAATAACTGATCTAAACAATAAAAAAATCAAAAAACAACAAGAAAAAGCCATAATAGCAGAAAAAAGAAAACTACTTGCAGAGCAAGTAAAACAACAACAGCACAATGAAATTCAAAAGACACAACCTAAAGAAAACATTATTAGCGAAACTCAAATTGAAAAATTAAAAGCAAAAAAATATAGGCAATTTACCAAAACTTGCCTAGAAGAATTCAAACAAGTAATATCAATTGCACCTGAAAATCTTCAAGCTTTCAATCAAAAAATGCTTGAAATACAATCTAAAGTTAATGAATACATAAATCAAATGCAAAACACATAATTAAAATTTTTATAATAAAATAATATATAAATTGGGAGGGTGCATATGAACATAGTGTTACTTGAATCATTAAATATTAGCGAAAATCTTTTAGAAAATTACATTGAAAAATTAGAAAAAGCAGGACACAAATTCAAATCATATAAAAGAACTGATGACACAACTAAGCTAATTGAAGAAGCTAAAGATGCTGATGTAATTATGCTTGCCAATATGCCTTTAAAAGGTGAAGTGATAAGAGCTTGCAAAAACTTAAAATTCATAGATGTTGCATTCACAGGCGTGGACCACATAGATTTGGAGGCTGCTAAAGAAATGCAAATAAAAATCAGTAATGCCTCGGGGTATTCTAATGATTCTGTTGCAGAGCTAACACTCGGACTAATACTTACACTTTTGAGAAATGTGCCTCAAGTAGATAAAAAAGCACGTGAAGGTGCTACCAAAGAAGGATTAGTAGGAAATGAACTAAAAGGAAAAACCGTAGGCATAATAGGTACAGGTTCAATAGGTATGACTGTTGCCCGCTTGTGTAACGCCTTTGGATGCAAAATAGTTGCCTATAACGGTTTTTCTAATAAGAAAAATACTGACTTAATAACTTATTTACCGCTAAAAGAAATGCTTCAGACCTCTGATATCGTGACACTGCATTGTCCATTAACCGATAAATCCAGAAACTTAATCAATAAAGATACCCTTAAATATATGAAACCTACTGCAATCCTCATAAATGCAGCTCGAGGTCCTGTTGTGAACTCACAAGATCTTGCAGATAGCCTAAATTCAGGACAAATATACGCAGCAGGCATTGATGTATTTGAAAATGAACCGCCTTTGGACACAGACCACCCGCTATTACATTCTAAAAACACAATAGTTACTCCGCACATAGCATTCGCTACAAAAGAGTCAATGCAAAAACGCGCAGCAATCGTTTTCGAAAACCTCCACCAGTGGATTAATGGAAACCAAATAAATAAAATATGTTAATTTTTTACAGGTGCAGGATTATTCCTGTATCGGTACCACAAAAACATATCAAGCAATAAAAAAGCTGTATTTAAAAGGTACAGTAGTATAACTATGTCCCTGCTATACAGTAATTTGTGAATTATTCCGCAAATATACCCCAGCAATATTAACAAAGAAAAATAAATACTTTTACCTTGTACACACTTACACTTGTAGGTCTTATAAGCCGCTACAGGCCAACTTATTCCAAAGCATACCATCATTCCTGCTTCAAATACACTCATAATTTTTCCTTCCTATACTTTTTTATCAAATCCTTTTGACTTTTCTGACGTTTTTTCAAATCCAAGCACTTTCATTATCGGGTGCAAAATTAAATTACTTAACTCAGAAGCAAACAGAGCAAGCCCAAACACTGTTCCTGTAAGATAACTCAATTCGACAATTCCTTTTTCTGTTTTGTACTTATCGGGTTTTTCAAACAAAAGCAAATTCTCTTTTAAAGTTACCTTTGAAGTCTTATTTTCATATATCGTATCAGGTAAACTATCCATTAATTTGCTCTTACTTCTTTGCTCGATTGGAAGAGCACGTAATTTTAAATAAGTTTCATATTCCTCAACTTTCGAAAAGTTTGGTAAATCTTTTTGATTTTTCAAAATTTTTTGTGCCATTTTGAACATAGGTTTTTTGAATACAGGACCCACCATTCCAAGATAAATACCAAGACATAAAAGCTGATAAAGTCCTTCTTTAGTTGCAGCATATTTTTTTGTTTTGTCATCTATTGAGTCATCTTTTAAAATAAATACAGGTCTTCCAACTGCTTTAAATATAGATTCTGTTGTGACTGTAGCCTTCGTATTTTGTGCGTAATTAACAAAAGTAGGATTTGTGAGAACGCTTATCACTTTATCTATCATTTTCCGCCTCCTATCCTCATACCATAATCATAATGAAATGGCATTGGATTTATTGTACTTTTATAGACGGATGGGACATTTATACCCTTAAATACAGGTGTATGAGAAACAGTTTTTTGTGGTTGTATTTTAATATTTTTGCGCGTATTTGAAAGCACATTCATCAACGGAGAAGTTATTTTGTTGCATACATAAGGTATTATAAACAGTGCTGTAAGACTCACAGATATTATTTTTGAAGTAGCTTTTAATTGAGGTAACTTCTCAATAACTTTGGCACGTCTTGCAAGAGAATTTGCAAATTTATCAACAACCTTATCTGTCGCCAGATAACTGACTATAGCAACAGCCCCTGTAGTTCCCTCTCGAAAAGCTGTATATTTTCGCGATTTTTTCTCCTGTTTCTTATCAAGCATAGTAAACATCGGACGTAATGTTCCTTTAGAAACGGCTATCGTCAAGGCACTATATAATGAATTGTTATTGTCTCCCAGAAAATCACAAAATTTTCTGAAGTATTGGGGAAATGTATTTTTCATAAACTATCGACCTTCCACAATCTCAATTATGCTCCCTGATTTTTAAAAGTAAAATATTTTTTGTAAAAAATATTAACTTATGAAACAATAACCTGACTGCCTGATTTTCAATCAAATATTTATCTTATAATAAGTGTGGAGATGACAACTATGATAAAAAATAAAATATGTGCGGTATACATAACAATTTCGTTTTTAACGAATTCGTTACTTTTACCCGCTATAGCGATTGAAAACAAAGTTTTGCAAGGAAATAACACTGTCCATAATAACACACAAGAAATCTCGACAAAAGACTCTTTGGTTATCCCCTTGAAGCTGGAAAAAGAAATGAGATCTGCAATCAGCAAAATATACGGTGCTGAAAATACTGACGAAATTTATTCTCACATTGTAGAAATTGCGAAAAAAGCAAAAGAACAGAGACCTCAAAATTTAAAAAATCAAGACCTTTTAAGGTCATCAGACTGGTACAAGGACGAAGTAATATACATGTTTTATGCTGATCAATTTGGAGTTGCAAATTCTATTCGCCCTAATACCTTTAAAGAAGATATAAAAATGCTCGATTACTTAAAAAATTTAGGCGTCACTACAATATATATTTTACCTTTTGCCGATTCACCGATGGGAGATGCAGGATTCGATGTAAGAGATCCTCGAAACGTAAGATCCGACCTTGGTGGTATGGCTGAGTTTAAAGAATTTTTAAAAGCCGCTCAAGACAAAGGATTTAAAATAAAAGCTGACCTTGTATTAAACCATTTTTCAGATCAACATCCTTGGTTTCAACAAGCACTAAAAGGTGATTTGAGTAAGCTTAACTACTTTGTGGTTCGTGACACCTTGCCTGAATATAACAAGTACAAAGATGAAAAACTCGGCTATGTCGTAGAATACAAAGAAGATAACGGCAAAATATCAAAACGAAGACTGATTTTTCCTGAAAACACAGACAATCATTACAGAAAAGTTACTATAAATAATAAAGATTATTACGTATATCATACATTTTACCCGTTCCAACCTGATATAAATTGGAAAAATCCGGAAGTTTTATACTACAACCTAGAAACTATTGCATTTTGGTCAAACTTAGGAATAGATATTTTTCGGATGGATGCAATACCTTACTTGATAAAAGACGCGGGAACAAATGCTGAAAATCAACCTGATACACACCGAATTATAACTATTTTAAGTGATTTTATTCAGGCAATAGCACCTCGTTCAGTTATTCAAGCAGAGGCATGCCAGCACCCGAATAAAATACTTCCATACTTCGGGACTGAAAGGAAAGTGAAGGATGAAATAAACAGTGAAGTTAAGGAGCTTGTTCGAACTGATGAAGTACAAATAGCATATCATTTCCCTTACATGCCTGCGATATGGGCTTCTTTAGTCGCTGCGGACAATAGCTATTTTTGGAAAGCTTACAAACAAACTCCTCAAATTCCAAATTCAGCTTCATGGGCAATTTTTTTAAGAGTGCATGATGAATTGACATTGGAAATGGTAGACCCTGAGACTCGTGCTTTATTATATGAAGATCTTGCACCCAAAGGAGCTACCTTTAGGAAAGGTTTTGGTGTAAGTGGTAGACTAGCAAACTTTTTAGACAACAACCCCGATAGAATAGGAATGGCATTTTCAATTTTACTTTCACTACCGGGGGTTCCTGTAATTTATTACGGGGATGAAATCGGCATTCAAAACAACTTTGCCAACGCAAAAAGAAGTGCCCGATTACGTGAAAACAAACAACAAAACCAAAAAAATGTTAAAAATAATGCAAAATTACTAAGCTATTTTGATAGCAGAGATATCAACAGAGGACCTATTACAAAATCCGTATTTGATGATGCTGTATCTAAAAAAGGTACCTACAACAATAAAGTATATGAAAGAGTAAAAAAATTAATCAAAGTTCGCAAGCAATATCCGGTTATGTCTCGCGGTACATTTGTCCAAGTTAAAACCGAATCACCTGAGGTGTTTGCATATGAACGAGAAAATGACACAGACAGAATTATCGTTATAAACAACCTGTCCAAAAGACGCACAAATGCTACTGTTATATTTATTGATGACGACTTTGGTAAAAAAGAAAAAGATATCTATCTGAAAGACCTGTTGACAGATAAAATGATAAGGGCAAAAGTTCAAAACAAAAAACTTACAGTTCGTTTGAATCCTTACGATGCAATGTGGTTAAAAATGTAAGTTTTTCTTGTATAAATTTATTAGATTCTTTGAGCGCAACACCAAGATAAGTGGTAACAATCATCGTAATTACAAAGAAAAAGTAAGTTGTTTGGACAGGATTATAAATCCAATAAATATCGTGCTCAGCACGCTGAGCAAAAGGAACACCTGCTATTTTCATAAATATAGCAGTCAATACAAACATTACAAGCAAATGATTTGCCATTATATGGTATGTAACTTGTCCCATCTGCTGTATAAATTTAATATCTTTCAAGTACGGATATAAAAGCTTCACCGTAAATAAAGATGCCCATATTCCCGTAATACTAGTAATAACAGGCACTATTAATTGTTCATCGAAACGTGCCCATACAAGTACGTAACTCAAACCAATTCCATGCTCAGGATCATAATCTCTGTTAAATAACCACAAAATTGACTGTAATAATATCACAATTCCTGCAATTTTCGGTGTAAAAAGGTTGTAATTATCCTTGATATAAGCTTTGTAAAAATAGCCCAAATATACAAAAAACAGTGAAAACATTGTTCGAATAACAATTAAATTTACAGCCCCGAGTGATATAGCTTTTGAAAGAGGTATTGCTCCCAACCCAAGCAGAGCAAAAAACCCAAGATGAATATATCTGTTTGATGTTATACCAAACATCGACCTCATCAAAAACAAAAACACAATGAGTGTCATAAATAACTGCGCAACAAACCACAACGGACAAGCCAAGTCCAGTTGATGTCCATTCAAAAACGGAGTTATAAAAAAGTTTTTCAAAGTGATAGGCTCACCCCAAAATACACCGGTTAATTTATAGATAAAAATTGTTACTACAACATAAAATACAGAATATAAAAAATATGGAACTAAAAGACTTTTTACTCTTTGTTTTAAATAAGTCTGTACATCATTCAAATACTTATCTTTGAATAAATATCCTGATATAAAGAAAAACAATGCTATTTGAAAAGAATATGGAGGGAACATACCAAGCAGAGAAAACTCCAGATGACCCGATACCACAAGCATTATTGCAAGTGCTTTTAAAATATTAATTTCATTAAAAAATTCTTTACCCATAACCTTAATAATACCATAAAAAAATTACTTAAAATAAATCAATATAATTTCTAGCCTCTTCATCAACTGATTTGTTTAGAAGATTAGCATAATACTTTTGAGCATCTGATGCATTAGGCAAGTCAGCTATTTCCTTTGAAAAATGAGCCAGATAAGTATACATTGGCAATAATCCTTTTTCATTCAACGAAATATCATACCCGTTTAATTTAATATTAGAATGCGAAACTAATCCTGATTGATCATCTATATCCTGACGTGTGAGCAATATTTCCAATCTGCTGGGATTATCTTTATCTATACAATTCAATTGACAACGTTCACTTGATTTTACAAGTGCATTTTTAAACACACTCAAATTATCTCCACTTTCATCATCTGTTAATTCGCATCTGATTTTTACTTGAGTATAAGATTTTTCATTCTGCCTAATTTCACCATCTGAATTAACATATGAGCCAAACTTGCTATTCTGCCTTTTACCTATGTATAGATTTTTTATTCCACTAAACGATACTTGCATATTCAAGTATAAAACTCAAAAAAAAATTTTTTGTTATATCTTAACAATTCTTTATATCTTGACAAAATTTTTTATGTTTAAATGTTGTATAGGGAATAATGTGTTATTTATGTTTTTAATGAAATAAAAATGAAAGGGTAAAGAGGTATCAGTTTATGAAATTTATCGGAAAAAGGAAAATGCTCATCGCAGCATTAACAGTAGGTTTTCTGTTCCAACAATCAGCAGTTATGAATGCTCAGGCTACAGACATCACAGGTATTGAAGGGAATAATGGTATTTACAACATTGATCCTGAAGGGATTAAAGGTGACATTGGTTTTAGACACTACGGAAATTTTGTATTAAGTGAAGGCGATATTGCAAACTTAATATTCAAATATGGTAAAGAAAATGTAGAAAAATTTGTAAACCTTGTCGATCACACAATTAATATTAACGGTATTGTAAACTCAATGAGAGACGGTAACTTTTACGACGGACATGCCATTTTTATCTCACCTAACGGTATGGTAGTAGGCTCAAGCGGTGTTTTAAATGTAGGATCTTTATCTGTATACACTCCTTCCCAAAATGACTATAAAAAGTACATCGATAGTAACTATGAAGGCGATATCTCAAATCTTGCAAAAGGTAACGCCGATGTAACAATCAGTGGTAAAGTACTTTCAAGAGGTGATATTGAAATTATTGCAAAGGATGCTACAGTAACAGCAAATGGAGCCCTGTTAGCTGGCATTCACAGCCCTGAACTTCTCACTTCAATGAAAAAATCCGATATTCTGTTTAATGCACTGGTAAATTCAACTGAAATGAAAACCGGTAATACTCTGGCTTTGGAAAATGGTAATATCGTAATTAAAACAGATGTCCGCGATGGGGGAATTAATATAGCAGGTCTTGTTCAAAATAGCGGGAAAGGCGATATTTCATTGATAAATAACGGCTCAAAAGACCTAAGAGTTGTAGGCAAAATTGAAAATACCCAAGGTAATATTTTGTTAAACAATCGTCAGTCTAACACGGTTGTCACCGGAGAAGTTACAAACCACGAAGGAAATACCAATATAATAAATAACGCCGGAGAATTAAAGGTTACCTCTTCTGCAAAAATAAACAACAAGGGTGAATTAAGATTGGTAAACCGAGGCGAAAACGGTATGACAGTTAACGGTAATGTTACTAATGACGGCGTGACACTTCTTTCAAGCAACAACGGAAAAGTTGTTATCGGAGGAAAAATTAATAATCAAAACGGTCGTCTAACTATAGTAAATAATGGTACCGGATTAGAAATAGGTAAAACAGCCGAAATTTCAAATAACCACGAAATCAAAATTGCCAACACTGGTTCTGAAGGTTTTACTATGAACGGTAAAGTTAAAAACAGCGGTTCCACAGCACTTACAAACTGGGCAGGTGATTTCATAATTGACGGTACAATAGAAAACGAAAATGGTAAAATGAATCTATCTAATGCAGGTCCTAAAATGCATTTAACTAAAAACTCCAAAGTTGTAAACAACGGAGATCTTCAAATCATTAACTCAGGGAAAGAAGGACTTACACTTGACGGTACAATAGAAAATAGCAGTACTACAAATATTTGGAGCGTAAAAGGTGATTTAGACGTAAACGGTGTCGTAAATAACAAAAACGGTAAACTCACTATTACAAATGACGGTAACGCATTAAACATTGGAGAAAATGCATTAATATCTAACGATGCCGCAACAGTTATCACTAACACAGGAAATGGCGGACTCAATCACAATGGAGCAGTTATTCAGTCAGGTGCAAACTTAATTGTTGACAATAAAGCCGGAGATATGAATATCAACAGCGCTATTATTCAAAACGGCGGAAAAGCTGTTATTAAAAATTCAGGTAATGCACTTAATATAAACAGCTCTGAAAATAAAACAGGAGGAGTCTTAGCTTTAGATGCTGATGTTACGGTATTTAACGCTGGTAAAGGCGGTACCAATATTAGCGGTATCATTAACGGATTAGGCAAAAAGCAGAATATATCCGTTATAAACCAAGCTGGTAACTTAGTATTAAATGGTGGCATTTTGAACGAAAACGGTGACATCAGCTTATCTAACAGTGGCGATGGAGTTATGTATTTAACCGAATTTTCAGCTATTGATAATTTGAACGGTAAAGTAGGAATTTTAAATACATCAGAAAGCGGTGCAAGAATTGACTCCAACATCAGAAACAATGGTATAACAAACATCACCAATAGAGGCGGACAATTAGTTGTAAATTCAAGAATAGAGAACCAAAACGGTAAAATGGAAATCGTGAACAACGGTGAAGGATTAACTATCGGAGCTGATGCACTATTGACAAATAACAGTGATATAAAAATTGCTAATACTGGAAAAAATGGATTAAACTTAAAAGGTAATATAGAAAATAATGGTTCAACTGCAATTTCTAATTGGAACGGTGACTTTACAATTAGCGGAAAAGTTGAAAACCAAAACGGCAAGATGAACATCACAAGTGCTCAAAATAGCAACGGACTTCACTTAACCAAAGAAGGGCAATTAATCAATAACAATGATGAGTTGTATGTTCAAAATACCGGTAAAAACGGTATGAAACTTGACGGTGAAATTAAAAACAACAGCTCTACTACACTGTATAACCTTGCAGGTGATATGGAAGTCAATGGTCTTGTCCAAAACAACGGTGAATTAATGATTTCTAATAAAGGTCAAAATTTAACAATCGGTTCAAATGCAATTGTTAAAAATACTGACAAAACAACCATCAGAAATACTGGAATAAAAGGTTTGAATATCAACGGCACAGTTATCAATGAAAACGGTGATGTAAATATTGAAAATAGAGCAGGCGCATTAAATATCAGCAAAGATGCACAAATTATAAATAAAAATGCTGATATAAACATTAAAAACGAAAGTGCTGCAAACGCAACCATAGATGGAAATCTTTACAATTTAGAATCAGGCGATATCAACATTGAAAACGCTAATGAAAAAGGCGGTATCATAATTGACAGTAACGCGAAGTTAATTGCAAAAAATGATTTGAACATTAAAAATATCGGTTCAAAAGGTGTAAAAGTTCGAGGAACAGCGTCAGGAGAAAATGTCAATGTAAATAACAAAAACTCTCACCTATGGCTTGGCGATAAAACCAACCAAAGAACTGAAGCAAACTTAGTTGCCAGCAAAAATGTCAATATTGAGCAAGAAAACGGTTCTGTACTAAACGCAGGCACAAAAGATACATTAATAAAGACCGGTGGTGATTTAAAAATCAAAGTTAACAACGGTAAAATTGGTGTAGAAACAGGCTCAAGCGGCGGTGGATATACTTATGGTCCCAACGCTTCTCAAGTTGACACTACAAAATCAATAAATCTTGATGTCGCAGGCAAAATTAACGCTGAAACCCATGACACCCTCGGTACAACCGGTGATTACGTTATCAATTTTGCTAGCAACGGAACTGATTTAAATATTGATCATATCACTGCGGATGGTAGAATTATCCTTCTTGCAGATGTGGATAAAAATGGAAATGTTGGTTCAATCAAAAATGCTGCAGAAGATGCTACAAGACCAAACATTGAAGGTAAAGGTTTTTCTTTAATCTCAGCAGGCAAAATTGGAGAAGAAGGTAACGCACTTACTTTCAACGATACAAATTACGCATACAAATCTGATGTTCTTGCTATAGATGATATCAACATCAAAGCTCAAGATGATAAATATGATAAAGCAGATGTGAGATCAATTATATCAAAAAGAGGTAACATCAACGCTGAATTTACAGGTCTTGCAAGAGTTAAAGACACATACGCAGGCGGTGGCAGTATTAATGTAACAAATCGTACAGGTAAAATGAATATAGAAAACTTAGGTTCTACTCCTAACACTGAAAGTACATATTTTGATTACATTGACGAAGCTATGCCTTTACAAAAATAATAATATAGCACGCAGCTATTAATTACAGGGGATTTGCATAATCCCCTGTTTTTCTGTATTATTTGGTTGTAAAAATAATAGGAGATATTTTATGAAAGTTTTATTATTTAATGGGAGCTGTAATGAAAAAGGTTGCACCTACACAGCTTTAAAAACTGTTGCCGACAGTCTGGAGAAAAATGGAATAGAAACAGAAATTATACAACTTGGGAAAAATGGATATAGAGATTGTATTGGTTGTGGCGGTTGTCGAAAAAATGGAGGCTATTGCGTATTTAAAGATGACATTGTTAATGAAGTGATAGACAAAGCAAAAAATGCAGATGGTTTTGTGTTTGGTTCACCTGTTTATTATGCACACCCTAGCGGTAGATTACTTTCTTTTATGGATAGACTATTTTATGCAGGCTCTTGGGCCTTTGCGTATAAACCTGCAGCAGCGGTCGTTTCGGCAAGACGTGCAGGTACAACTGCTTCAATTGAAGCGATTACTAAACATTTTACTATAAATAAAATGCCAGTTATTTCCTCTAATTATTGGAATATGGTACATGGCGGACAAAACCGTCCTGAAGATGTCTTACAGGACCTTGAAGGACTTCAAATAATGAGAACGCTCGGTGACAACTTAGCTTGGATTATAAAATGTATAGATGCCGGTAAAAAAGTCGGCATTACAACACCTCATGCTGAAGAAAAAATATGGACTAATTTTATTCATTAACATAGGGTAAAATTATCTCAAATTCACAACCTTTGTCTACTTCTGTATTAAGCTTAATTTCACCACTATGAAGTCCTACAATACTTTTTACGATAGCAAGTCCGAGTCCTGTGCCTCCTAATGCACGGCTTCGGGCTTTATCTATACGATAAAAACGTTCAAAAATCCTTGGCGCATCTTCACTTGGAATACCAATTCCATAATCTTTGACTTTTATTACTATTTTATTTTCTATTCTATTCAGCACAATATCCACATAATCACTTTTTGAATATTTTATTGCATTTGTAATCAAATTATTCAAAGCTTGCTCAATTAAATGCTCATCACCTTTATATTTCAATTCTGCACTCTGTGTAAATCTTAATTGTGGAGAGTGTTCCGAGTAAATATTTTCGAAAGAATTTACTACATTTGATACTGTATTGCCTAAGTCAAATTCTTTAAATTCATTATTACTCATGGAACGACGACTTTCTAAAAGTGACAGACTTAAAATATCATTAACTAGAGAATTAAGCCTTTTCGATTGTTCTGAAATTATTTTTAGGCATCTACTTTCTTGCCCGTTATCATTTTTATAATAATTATTTTCTACAAATTCAACAGCAGAAAGTATCGCAGTAAGAGGGGTTTTTATCTCGTGTGAAACATTTGCAATAAATTCTTGTCTAAACTTTTCCAACTGTTGTAAATCATTAATTTGATTTTTCAACTGTTTTGCCATTAGACTGATTGCAAGTGCTAATTCATGCAGTATTCCAGTCTCCGGTACAAAAATATTTTCTGATAAATCTCCTTTGGCAATTTTAGTTGCACTTGTCTGCAATTCATTAAACGGTATTTTTACCATCAAAGTTATGTATATCGAAAGTATAAATACCAAAATAAACCCTGCAATAAAAAACAAAATTATATTATACTGAGCTTTCAAAAGAGTATTCATAACATCAGCCTCAGAAATAGTTAATTCAAGCTGATAGTTACCGCTATTTGATGTTATATCCGTTTCATAGCTTATCATTTTTTCTTTCACGGTTTCTTTATAATTTTTTATCTGCTTAGAAACTTTATTATCATTAATACTATCTTGAGGAATATTATCATTATCAAAAACTAAATTACTTTTTGAATCGGCAACAATTTTACCTTTTGAATCTTTAATAGTAATCCTAATTTCATCATCATTAAAATCATTACAGTATTTTTTTAAGGTCTTATAATCTTTTTTATCTAAAATCGGTCTGATAGCCCAAATAATTTGCTTTGTAAATACCTGAAGTTCATTTTTTTCTTCCAACATATAGGAACGATTGAACTGGATTAGATGCAAAAATTGCAAAAACATCGCAATCAAAACTAAAAAAGCAAGACATAAAGGCAACATTGAAAGTAGTTTATCTCGTCTAGTCATATTGTTCCTCTTTTAATCGATAACCAATACCTCGTATAGTTTCAATGTTTTTTCCAAAATCTTTCAATTTTTTTCTTAAATTTACAATCTGAACATCCACAGAGCGTTCAGCAATGTCAAAACCATCATCACCGCGAAGGTTGGAAATTAACTGCGAACGCGTATAGACTTTACCTGCATGTTTTGCAAATATTGACAATATCTCAAATTCACTGAAAGTTAAATCTATAATCTCACTATCTATTTTTATCATTCTTTGAGGTAAATTTATATACAAATTTTTGTAGCGGATGACATCATTAACATCCAATTTAGAACAATTTCGTAATTGTGATTTAATCCTTGCTATAAGAATTTTATTACTAAACGGTTTTGTAATATAATCATTAGCTCCCGCATCAAGCCCATTTACAATATCATTTTCACGAGACTTAGCGCTTAAAATTATGATTGGTATATTAGACATAGGCGAATTTGAAGCTTTTAATCTTCGACAAATAGATAATCCGTCAACCTTTGGTAGCATTAAATCTAATAAAATCAAATCAGGTAACCATTCTTGCGCAATTTGCAACGCTTCTTCACCATCACCGGCAACACGAATATTAATAAATCCCTCAGCTTCAAGATTCATTTTTATTAATTCACAAATTGCAATTTCATCATCAACTACAAGTATCTTTTTATTTACCATAACAATTCCAATCTATTTTTCATTATATTATAAAAAACATACATTACACATATGTTAATTCGGGTTTATCTTTTAAATTAATTTATGAAAAACAGGTTGCATTTTGTCAAAAGTGCAGAAATTTTTATACCCCAAATATTTTAACTGTTCATGAATAAATGGGATTTTATATCCCACATGCTCTTCTCTGTGAGAATCAGAACCTATTGTAATTATTTCACCTCCAAGTTCTTTGTAAAATTTTAAAATATCACGAGACGGCATCAAATCTTGCAATCCATAACGAAATGATGAAGTATTTACCTCAATACCCTTACCATTTTCAATTAAATGTTTTAAAATCATTTCAACAATATCTTTAACATTTTCAAAAGGATATTCACAGACTCTATCATAGCGTCTTATCAAATCCATGTGACCCAATACACTATAATCATTATAATTTGTAATGACATTATACAATTCTTGATAATACTCTCTATTGTATTGATCTTGAGTTTTACCACACTGAAAATCACCATTCCAAAGATCTTGATTATTAATCAAGTGAATTGAGAGTAAAATAAAATCAAAATCGTATTTATTGAAAATACATTCATAATAATTGCAAAGCTGTGACTGTAGACCAAACTCCATACCAAATTTTATTGTAATATCATTTTTAAATAAATCCCTACATTTATTAATTTCTTTTAGATAAGAATCACAATCACAATCGTTATATCCATATACAGCATTTATGTGATCCGTAAAACAAATTTCATCAAAGCCAAGACAAATAGCTTTTCTCACAGCTGTTTCCATAGGTAAAGAGCTGTCGTCACTATAAAATGTATGCATATGGTAATCAGCTAGCATATGGGGCCTCCTGATTACATTATACTACAAGCAGAATTTTAATTTAAATTTTATCAAGGATTAATGTCAAATCTTTTTGTTCAATGATAATATCCGCTTTTTGTTTTAATACAGGCTTAGCACAAAAAGCTACACGTTTTTTCGAAAACTCAAACATACTTAAATCATTTGCGCCATCACCGACAACAAGAGTGTCTTCAGGAGTTGAATTTGTAAGTTTTTGCAAACGTTGAAGCATTTTACCTTTACTATCGTTAAACATCATCTCACCACCCACAAGTCCAGTTAATCTCCTATTTTTGGTATGAAGCACATTAGAGAATTCCGCATCAATCCCAAGCTTTTTGATAAACGGTACAGTTGCATTTTTAAATCCACCTGAAAAGCAAACAACTAAATACCCCATTTTTTTAAGATTTTTAACGGTTTCCTCTGCTCCACACATAACAGGTAAATTTTCACAAATGTGATTAACAGTCTCAACTTCCATTCCCTTCAGCAAAGAAACTCTTTCTATCAAACTTTCGAAAAAGTCCAACTCACCTTGCATAGCTCTGTCTGTAATAGATTTAATTTCGCTTGCTATACCGATTTGTCGGGCCAAGAATTCAAGCGTTTCACCATCCATTAAAGTAGAATCGAAGTCAAAAACTGCTAATTTCATTTGCTATCCTTATTATTCTTGAACATCTAAACTAATATATTTTGGGTTATGAACACCAGATATTTTATCAATAGCAGAAAGCACATCGCTTCCAACTGCTGAATCTATGTTAATTACCATTATAGATTCCGTCTCGTGCTTATCATTTTTTTGCACAACATTCATTGAACCAATGTTTATGTTATTTTCACCAATAACCTGAGCCACTTTTGCAATCATAGCAGGCTGGTTAATATGCGGCACAAGCAACATATGTTTTTGAGGACGAATGCTGGTTTCATAATCGTTAATCTTTACGATTCTTGGAATATCTTTTGCTACCATAGCACCTGCCACCACGCTAATACCCTTATCAGTTGTCAGTTTTACACTTAGCAAACCTGCAAAGTTACATTTAACTTTTGAACGTGTAGATATGATATCAATCCCCCGTTTTTTAGCCAAAATTGGGGCATTAACGTAGTTAACTCCTTCAAGCATAGATGAAAGTGCGCCTTTTAGTACTGCAACCTCAAGCGGTTGAATATCAAGTTCAGCCAAGTCACCCTGAGCTGTAATCTCAATTGATTTAATTACACCTTGAGAAATTTGCATAGCTAAAGCTCCGGAATTTTCTGCAATTTGCATATAATCTTTTACCGGTTCCAACTTGTCAGGGCGAAGTGATGGAATATTTACAGCAGAGGAAGCTGAACCGCCTAATAGTACCTCTTTTATTTGCTCTGCAACATCTATTGCTACATTCATTTGAGCTTCTTGCGTGCTTGCACCCAAGTGAGGAGTCAATACAACATTTCCTTCACAGTGGATTAATGGACATTCACTAATATTAGGTTCATTTTCATACACATCAATAGCAGCTGCCTTAACCTGTCCGCTTTCAATAGCGTCTTTTAAATCTTGCTCATTAATTATCCCACCACGAGCACAATTAACGAGCCTTACGCCTTTTTTCATTTTAGCAATGGTTTGCTTGTTTATAAGATTTAAAGTATCTTTTGTTTTAGGTACATGTAAAGTAATAAAATCGCACCTGCCCCAAAAATCATCAATATTAGTGATGTACTCAGCTCCCAACTTTTCAACAATTTCTTTTGAAGCAAAAGGATCAAACACCACAAGTTTCATACCAAGCGCAAGCGCTACCTCAGCAACATGGGTACCAATTTTGCCAAAACCGATAATACCAAGAGTTTTTTTATAAAGTTCACAACCGGTAAATTTTGTCCTATCCCACTTACCCTCTTTTGTAGAAGTGGCAGCCGGTGCAATATTTCTTGCCATTGCAAGCATTAAAGCTATTGTATGCTCAGCTGCAGCCATTGTATTCCCATCAGGAGAATTTACAACAATAATACCTCTTTGAGTAGCTGCATCTACATCAATATTATCAACCCCTACACCAGCTCTTCCAATAATTTTAAGATTTTTACCTGCCTCTATAATTTTTGCGGTAACTTTCGTCTGACTCCTTACCATTAATGCATCATACTGAGGAATTTTTTCAACTAATTCCTCTTCGCTCATTGTAGGTAAAAAATCCACCTCTGCGGCAGCTTCAATAATTTTCCCTGCTGCCTCATTTATTTTATCAGTAACTAAAACTTTCATTTATACATTCCTTCTTTTATTTATTTAATTCAGTTATAAGAGTCTTAACACCTGCACCTAAATCGAAATTATGTCCTAACTTCAACAAAGTTGCTTCCAAAGCACCTACAGAAGCAATAAGATCTCTATCGCAGACAAAACCTAAAGTACCCATTCTAAAAATCTTATCTTTAAGTTGATTTTGCCCGTTTGCTACGACAATGTCATAATCACTTTTTAGAGTTTTTCTGATATCAGGAACAGAAATTCCATCGGGTGGCAAAATGGAAGTAATAGCGTAGCTGGCATTTTCATCCTTTTCAACCAGTAATTTCAAGTTAATAGCTTTTAAAGCTGCACGGAGCGCTTTTGCATGACGTCTATGGCGTTCATTCATATTATCAATGCCTTCTTCTTTAATCATTTTTAATGCTACATTTAGCCCTGAAATAAGATTTACCGCAGGAGTATATGGCGTAGAATTATCTTTCACAGCTTTTTTGTGTGCAGCCCAATCAAAGTAAAAACTAGGATGTTTACACTGTTCATAAGCCTTCCAAGCTTTCTCATTAGCCACGAGAAAAGCAAGTCCTGGTGGTACCATAAAACCTTTTTGAGAACCGGATACCAAAACATCAATTCCCCATTCATCAGGCTTACAAGGCATTGCACAAATACTTGTTACTCCATCTACAACAGACAATGCTCCATGTTCTTTAATTATTGAACATAATGTTTTCACATCATTTGCAGCTCCGGTAGAGGTTTCACTGTGAGTAAGGGTAACAATTTTAATTTCTTTATTTACATCCAGCTCCAGTCGTTTTTTTAAGATTTCAGGATCTATAACTTCACCGGCACTAACCTCAATTTTTTCAACATCAGCACCACAAGACTCAGCAATTTTTGCCCAGCGGTTGCCAAAATTCCCGATAACAAGTGAAAGGACCTTATCTCCTTCATTTATTAGGTTTTCTAAGGCTGCACACATTGCCCCCGTTCCGCTTGATGTGAACATAAAAACATCATTTTCGGTTTGAAACACGTATTTTAAATTTTCATAAACTTCTTTTAATATGGAGGAAAATTCCGAGCTTCTGTGTCCAATAGGGTGTTTTGCAATTTCCAACATAACTGATTCAGGCACCGGTGTAGGTCCAGGAATCATTAAAAAAGTTTTGTCTCTCATATAATTTCCTCCTTAATACACATCCTTATTATCACACAGAACAAAAATTATTGGTATAACTTAATAAAAATATATGTATTTTTCGTAATATGAGAGATTTTATGATGATTATAACCCCAGTAAAAAGCAAATTACAAGCGAGCTAAAAACCTGTCAAAAGCAAGCATTCCTTCACAAGTCCGCTTAAAAACTCCTGAATCTTCAAGGACATTGACGAATACCTGAGCGAGTTCATATTCAAAAATTGAAAAAATATTCTCACGGTTAAAATCGTACTTATAAGCAAAACTCTCGACCCAGTCAGCATGCTTTTCTATAAGTTCATCTGCTCGTAAATCTTTTTTATGTAGTATGCATTCAGCAAGAGCTTTTAATTCTTTTTCCAATCTGGAAGGAAGTACAGCAAGTCCCATAACCTCAATTAAGCCAATATTCTCTTTTTTAATATGATGCAAATTACTATGCGGATGAAAAACACCTAAAGGATGTTCCTCGGTTGTTATATTATTTCTCAAAACCAAATCAAGCTCGAACAGCTCTCCTTTTTTTCGCGCAATCGGAGTAATTGTATTATGAGGCTCACCATCTGTAATTGCAAAAATAAATGCCTTTTCATCAGTATAATTTCGCCAGACAGCCAAAATATAATCAGCAACATCAACAAGGCGTTCATCATTCTTACTTTGGAGTCTTATTACTGACATAGGCCATTTTACAATACCAGCTTTTACATCTTCAAAATTTTTAATTGTAAAGATTTTTTCAATAGGAGCCTTTGCCATAGCAAATTCATACCTACCACCTTGAAAATGATCATGGGATAATATTGATCCACCTACAATAGGCAAATCAGCATTTGATCCTATAAAGTAATGAGGGAATAATCTTATAAAGTCAAAGAGTTTCCTAAATGTAGCACGGTTAATTACCATAGGTATGTGTTCACTATTAAATGCTATACAATGCTCATTGTAATATACGTAAGGAGAATATTGAAAATACCATTGTTCTTGATTGACTTCAATCGGAATTATTCTATGATTTTGCCGCGCCGGATGATTTAATCGTCCTGAATAACCTTCATTTTCTGCACACAACATACACTTAGGGTAACCGCTTTGAGGTGCGCTTTTAGCAGCTGCTATCATTTTCGGATCTTTTTCCGGTTTAGATAAGTTTATAGATAAATCAAGCTTACCATACTCAGTATCAGCAGACCAGCGCAAATCTTTTTTTATTCTGTATGTGCGAATGTAATCCGTATTTTTAGAAAACTCATAATACCAATCTGTAGCTTTCTGAGGGGAAATCATATACATCTTATCAAAATTTTCAATTACCTCATGCGGTGTCGGCGTAATAGCACCCATAATTTTTGTATCAAACAAATCACGACATACAATATTCTCATCAATAAGCTTATTTTCTATAGCATAATCAATAATTTCTTTTAGTATTTTTTCAAGCTCTAATTCTGATGAATCGTTTTTATCATCAGGATTGAAGTCTGTTTTTTGAAGAATTTCTAAAATTCTGTTTGTTGAATAAATTCTATCCAAATCAGATATCAGTTCTTTTTTTATTGCATATTCAATAAGTTGATTTATCGCATTATCAATCATAATAAATCCTTTTATTTGAATTGTATTCCGCCACATGGTCTTATTGATAGGATGTGACAAGAATTTTCACCCGTTATTTTTTCCATTTCTTTTTTAAACACATCAAGCATCTCATTAGGGACAAAAGCTTGTACCGTACCGGCGAATCCTCCACCATGTACCCGATACGCCCCATTATTTTTTAACAAACGCTCACAGGTTGCAAGTACCACAGCTACAGCTTGTTCTTTTGAAGAACCAGCCACCGTAACATTTTGCAAATACATAAATGAAGATTGTCCTGACTCTTTTATCAAAGACAAGAATTTATCAAAATTATCATTTTTTAAAGCCTCCGCTTCTTCTTTTGCTCGTTCTGAGTCGTTAAAATAATGCAAAGCTCGCAATACAGCCCTATCACCTGCAAATTTTCTAACCTGAGCAAAGTTAGCTATAAAATCCTCTTTTGAAACCTCTCGTAAATATTGCTTCCCGAAAAATTCAGCAACACATCGCATTTCTTTTGGAATTGTAGCATATTCACCCGTTAAATCAGCATGATCAGCACCTGAGTCAATTATACATAGCGAATAGCCTGTCATTGAAAAATCAAAATTAACTTTAGTAATAATCGGATTTTCAACATCATTAAAATCAATTTCGACAACATTTCCTACTGATGACGCCATTTGATCCATAAGACCGCTTGGCTTACCGAAATATACATTTTCCGCATATTGTCCTATTTTTGCAATTTCAACAGGCGAAATTCTTTCATCATCAGGACAACAAAAACTCTTTATAATGTTTCCGATAAGGACTTCAAACGCAGCCGAAGAAGAAAGTCCTGAGCCTTTCAAAACATTTGATGTTGTATAAGCGTTAAATCCTTTTAATTCATACCCAAGTTGTTGAAATTTTGCTGCTACCCCTTTTATTAAAGCTTTTGCCTGATTAAATTCTTTTTCCTCCACCTTAAGTGAGTCAAGCTCAATCACATCAAGCGGATAACCTTCTGACTGAACCCTTATTACACGCTCATTATTTAATGAAGCCGCTGCTATAACATCAAGATTTATACTACCCGCAAGCACACAACCATGCTGGTGATCAGTGTGATTACCGCCTATTTCTGTCCTTCCCGGAGCTGAGAATAGACTTATTTCTGATGTCTGAGAAAATGTTTTTTCATATCCTTCAATCACTTGTAAATAGCGCCTAGAAAAATATTCGCTTTCTTCTTTAGACACGCAGTACAAACTCATTAGCTCATCTGCAAATTTATTTTGCGTTAAATCATTTTTTAAATTCTCTAATTTGGCCATTTTACCCTCAAAAAAAAACATATAATTTTCTTATACCACATTTGGATGAAATTTAAACCACCAGAAATATAAAATGTTAATTTTTAAGAAATCACGGGTATAATATATTTATAATTTTTTAATGGTCTTTTGTTGATAGTATATTAGGAGATTTTAAAATGGAGACGAGACAAGAAGAACAACGAGCTTCAAAAGCTAAAATGATGAAAATATTCATTACTTTTGCAGCGGGTATGGCAGGTCTGCTTTTTGGACTTGACATCGGAGTAATTTCAGGTGCTTTGCCTTTCATTACAACTCATTTTGATTTATCCAGCAGGTTGCAAGAGTGGGTTGTAAGTACAATGATGCTTGGAGCTGCACTGGGAGCAATTTCAACGGGTTGGATCTCTTTTAAACTTGGTAGAAAAAAAAGTTTAATGTTTGGTGCAGCTTTGTTTGTAGTTGGTTCCGTAGGATCAGCTTGTGCAGTTAATGTACCGATATTGCTTATTTCCCGAGTAATGCTTGGATTTGCGGTAGGTATTGCTTCATACGTCGCACCGCTTTATTTGTCAGAAATGGCTGAAAAGGAAGATCGCGGTAAGCTTATTTCAATGTATCAAATGATGGTAACGATAGGTATTTTAGTCGCATTTATTTCTGATACAATATTTAGTTATGGCGGTCATTGGAGATTAATGCTTGGCGTGATAAGTCTACCAGCTATATTGTTAATGATTTCAGTATTTGGACTACCAGACAGCCCGCGTTGGCTCGCATCTAAAGGCAAATTCGAAAAAGCAAAAGAAATTTTACGTATGCTTTCCACAACAGATGCTAAAGCTGATGCTGAATTAAATGAAATTCATGAAAGCTTAAAGGTAAAACAAGAAGGCTGGAGTTTATTTAAGGAAAACAAAAATGTTAGACGCGCAGTATATCTAGGAATGCTATTACAGGCTATGCAACAATTTACAGGTATGAACGTAATTCTATATTATGCGCCTCAAATATTCAAACATGCCGGTTTCGCAAACACAGAGCAACAAATGATTGCAACAGTAATTTGTGGACTTACAAATGTTTTGGCAACTTTAATAGCAATGAAAACTGTAGATAAGCAAGGTAGAAGACCTATTTTAAAAATAGGTTTTACAGGAATTGCTTTAGGCACATTCTTACTGGGCGTATGCTTGTTTATGATAAATGCAGGATTTAGCGCAATGTGGATCTCAATAGTTGCGGTATTAATGACTTTATTTACGATTACAAGTTTTGCAATGAGCGCAGGTCCTGTAGTATGGATTTTATGTTCTGAAATTCAACCACTCAAAAGCCGTGATTTTGGCGTAGCATGCTCTACCACAACAAACTGGATTGTAAATATGATTATTGGTGCAACATTCCTTACAATGATAAATCAATATGGTATAGCTGCTACTTTCTGGATTTATACAGCACTAAATATAACATTTGTTATATTGACAATTTTATTGATACCTGAGACCAAGGGTATTTCGCTTGAAAATATCGAAAAAAATCTTATGGAAGGCAAGCGACTGCGTGACATTGGTGTCTAGCTTGCTGATACTTTATAAACAATAGTTTTTCTATAGACTTCTCCCGATCTTAATATTGGTTGGGGGAAGTTTTTGTTTGCAAAAGCATTCGGGAAATACTGACATTCAAGACAAAATGCACATCTGTTTTTTATAGGAGAATTTTCTTTACCATCATCTGAACCATCCAAAAAATTTCCGCTATAAAACTGTATCCCTAACAAATTTGTAAACACTTCAAGTTTAATTCCCGATTTTTCACTATACGCCTGAGCAGCTTTGACAATTTCGGACTCTTCACAATTTTCTCTATTAATAATCCAATTATTATCAAACCCGGATGCGTACTTGATTTGTTTATAATTGCTTTCAATATCAAGACCTATCAATTTTGGGGAGGTAAAATCCATAGGAGTATCTTTAACTGATAGAATTTCTCCTGTTGGAAGAGCTTCTGAATCATTTGGGGTAAAATAATCCGCAAAAATCTGAACTTGATGCTGTAGTATATCACCACTTGAATATCCGTTAAGATTAAAATATGAATGGTTTGTTAGCGCACATACGGTATCTGCATCACTTTTTGCTTCATAATCAATAATTAAGGAGTTTTTTTCAAGTTTATATTTCACATTTACAAGCAAATTTGCAGGATACCCCTCCTCACCTGCTTGACTAAGATATGAAAAACATACAAAATCATCGCCATATGAGCTGATATTCCATAACTTTTTGTCAAACCCTTCAAAACCTCCGTGAAGTTGATTTTTACCCTCGTTTTGAGAAACTTGAATACAAGAGTTATTCAAATGAATTATGCCTCCCTTAAGCCGATTTGAACAGCGTCCGATTGTCGCTCCAAGGTATTTATCATTCTTCTCATATTGTTGAGCCGAGTCATATCCAAGCAAAATATCAGTTTTTTCACCATGTTTATTTTGGGTAATCAAGCTCACAACCGCAGCACCATACTCTGTAAAAGCAGCTTCAATATAATCGTTTTTTAATATGTATAAAAAAGCATTTCCTTTTTTAGTTTTTCCAAATTCTTTTTTTGTAATCATAACATTTTCCTTGAATACTCGAAATATTTATCGACAATTTTATCATTTATATCAATAAAAATAATTTTTTCGAAATCATTATTTTGTTTAATAAATTCAGACACTGTATCATAAGCGATCTCTACTGCTTGAGAAATAGGAAATCTATATACACCACAAGATATAGCAGGGAAAGCAATTGTTTTAATGCTATGTTTTTGCGCCAATTTTAAGGAATTAAGATAACAAGATTTTAATTTTTCTTCCTCATTATTTTTTCCTCCAAGCCAAATTGGACCTACGGTATGTATTATAAATTTAGCAGGCAAATTGTAGGCTGAAGTAATTTTAGCTTCTCCAATATTGCATCCACCAAGCATTTTACATTCTTGCAATAATTGATTACCAGCAGCACGATGAATAGCACCATCAACCCCACCTCCACCTAAAAGAGTTTTATTCGCAGCATTAACTATTGCATCTACTTTTAATTGTGTAATATCACCTTGTGTAATTTCTATTTTCGTCATGTTCACACCAAATTTTCTAAAATTATACAACATTTTTTAAGCTTTGCAAGAAATAAAATTTTCTTCAACAAAAAATACAGACAAACGATTCTTGAAAAGTGAAAGGAATAAAAAACTCATGTCCTACTCGTTCCCCAATAAACATCTCTATAAATTAAAAGAGGACTGGAACAAATCCAATCCTCTTTTAATTAGCGGGAGACGAGGCTCGAACTCGCGACATCCTCCTTGGCAAGGAGGCATTCTACCACTGAATTACCCCCGCATATTTGCGCCACTTCTTTATTTTACATGCTAAAAAAAAAAAAGCAATACCTTTTATCTAAAATCAATGATACTTTTCCTATAGTTTTAAATAATACCGCACATTTCTTCTATCTACTTACTATTAAAGAATTTCTTTTAATATTTTATAAGCTAATCTAACTTTTTCTTCTGCAGCATCTTTCAGCATTTTACTGATATTTTCACGCAATAAGTTAACTTCGCACAAATGATCTGTATCCAACAAAACTGATGGCGTTGTATCCAATGCTAAACATATTTTATCCAGCAAGTCAAACGATGGATAACTCCTGCCACATTCTAACTTACTCATATGCTTTGAATCAATACCTATTATTTCGGCCAAATCAGCCTGCTTTATTCTTTTTCGCTTACGCAACTCTTGTATTCGTATTCCAAGATATCGTTTCGTGCTTTCCATATTTACCCTTTTTTGCTAGCTTATACAATCTTTAGAACTAATTAAACAGCATTATTATGATACATATTGACAAAATTATGCATACCATGCATAATAATATCTATTAGATAACACTATTTTCTTAAAAGTCGTGATTTAAGGAGGAAACATGAAATTAAAAAATGCTTTTTCATTAGCGGAAGTTCTAATCACACTGCTTATAATAGGTACAGTTGCTGCATTAACCATTCCTAACCTTATTCAAAGTTATAAAAAAAGCGTAGTTGAGACGCGTCTTGCAAAATTTTACTCAACAATTAATCAGGCTATTTTGATGAGTGAAGTGGAAAACGGTTCCAGAATGACTTGGGATCTAATGGAAAATTTAAATGTAACACAAGTTGTTTCAGAGGGAAAAACAGCTCAAGAGTGGTATAAAAAATATCTTGCTAAATACATTACCCCCCTCAAAACAGAAAACTCGCAAACTGTAGAAAGAAAATATAATCTATACTTTACCGATGGCAGCATGGTGACATTTTCAGGCTCAAGCTGGTTATATTATCCATATGCAAAAGACTACAAAGAACACTTAGTCTCCAATGGGGCAGATGGAAATGAAACATACATTGACAGAGACAGAAGCGGCTCTGGCACAAAATATTTTACATTTATATTCATGCCCACAAAAATAGATAATAGATGGCTCTACCAAAAAGGCGTTGAACCTTACTTGAATAAAGAATTTGACGGTCAAACAGAGACACTAGTATCAAATAACATATACGGCTGTAAAAAAGATATAGTCAGCAATGAACGAGCTTACTGCACCGAACTAATAAAAAGGAATGGTTGGAAAATTCCCAAAGATTATCCTTTTAAATTTTAAACACTCCCTTTCGGGAGTGTTTTTTAAAATTGTTTTAAAAACCTTTCATCATTATTGAAAAACAATCTTATGTCATCAATCGCATACTTAAGCATTGATAACCTTTCAACGCCCATACCGAACGCAAAGCCAGAATATACATCCGGATCAATACCTACATTTCTTAGTACATTCGGATCCACCATGCCAGCTCCGAGAATTTCTAACCAACCTGTACCTGAACATGTACGACAACCCTTTCCCTCGCACATAATACACTGAACATCAATTTCTGCTGAAGGTTCTGTAAATGGGAAAAAGCTACTTCTAAATCTGGTTGGACGACTTGCACCAAAGTATAATCTTATGAACTCATTCAATACACCTTTTAAATCCCCAAAGGTTATGTTTTTATCAACATATAACCCCTCTATTTGGTGAAAGAAATTGTTTTTTCTTGCATTTATATTTTCATTTCTATATACTCTTCCTGGTGCAACAACTCTAATCGGAGGGTTCTGACCTTCCATTGCACGTATTTGAGAGTTTGATGTCTGACTTCTCAGCACAACATTTTTTGCTATTTCTGTATAAAAAGTATCCTGAACATCACGTGCAGGGTGATCCTTTGGTACATTTAACATGTCAAAATTATAATATTCAGTCTCAACTTCAGGAGAGTGTTCATCTGGCACAACAGAAAAACCTAAACTTTGGAATATTGCAACAATTTCATTTGTAGTTGCAGTGAGCGGATGTACCTTACCATGAGGAATATATTTTCCAGGCAATGTTATGTCTATTCTCTCCTTTTGAAGTTTTTCGTTTAACTCTTTTTTATAAAACTCTTCATATTTAGCTTTTAGTGAACTCTCCAGCTTTTGTGTAATTTCGTTAGCCAGTGATCCAACTACTCTTTTGTCTTCGTCTGACAGATTTTTCAAATTCTTTTTAATTTCATTAAATTCACCCTTACGACTTAAATATTTTGCTCTTATTTCTTCAATATCGCTTATTGTTTGAGCTTTTTCCAAATCAACAGTTGCATTTGCATAAATTTTTTCTAATTGTTCTTTCATATTTGCCTCGTTATCAATAATTTATAATCTCATTATTTTGCTTTTCATAACCAATAGTCGTTTGTGGACCATGTCCAGGATATACAACAATATTATCATCTAAATTAAACAATACATTTACAATACTGTTATGTAATTTCTTGAAATTTCCACCTAAAAGATCTGTCCTTCCTATCCCTTCATTAAACAAAGTATCACCGGAAAACAAATTACCATTAATCAAATAACATACACCACCTTCTGTATGTCCGGGGGTTGGTATAACCTTAATTTCAATATCTCCAATTTTAAATTCATCTTTGGTCTCTAAAAACTTTTCTACTTTAGGATTAGTAGCACAACGCACCCCAAAAGCAGACATAATTCCTGAGGTGTTTTCGACCTGTATCAAATCCTTTTTATCAACATAAGCAGGAGCGTTAAGTTCTTTTTGCATATCATTTATACCTAGCACATGGTCAAAATGTCCGTGAGTCAAAAGAATATATTTAACCTTGTATTCATTATTTTCTACCTCATCAATAATTTCTTGTTTCTTTTCAGAGCAGTCTATCAATACTGCTTCTTTTGATTTTTCATCAACAACAAGATAATTATTTGCCTGAATAGGTCCTGCAATGTATGTTTTTATAATCATAAATTATTTTCTCACCAATTCAAAAATATCCTTACAAGTTCTGAAAAGTTTCTCTGCCATATCCAAATCTAGCATATTTGGTCCATCACATTTCGCGAAATCCGGCTCTGGGTGAACCTCAAAGAAAAGTACATTCACTCCTGCCGCCACAGCTGCTTTCGCAAGAGTTGGAACAAATCTTCTATCACCACCGGAGCAAGTCCCCCCAGCCCCAGGCAATTGGACGCTATGAGTTGCATCAAAGACCACAGGATAACCAAAAGATTGCATAATCGGTACAGCACGAAAATCTACAACAAGGTTGTTATATCCAAAAGTCACACCCCTATCTGTTAGCAAAATGTTTTTATTTCCACTATCTTCAACTTTTTTTACCAGAGTTTCCATCTGTTCAGGAGCTAAAAACTGTCCTTTTTTGATGTTAACTATTTTTCCTGTCTTTGCGGCTGCTACCAACAAATCCGTTTGGCGACATAAAAATGCTGGAATTTGAATTATATCCGCAACCTCTGCTACAGGAGCTGCTTGATCAGGCGTGTGAATATCCGTAACTATAGGTAAATCATATTTTTGCTTTACAGCTGAAAGCATTTCCAACCCCTTCTCAAGCCCCGGACCGCGGAATGAATTTATAGATGAGCGATTTGCCTTATCAAATGAGGATTTGAATACAAAATTTATATCCAGACGACTAGTCATTTCTTTTAACTGACACGCCGTATTTTCTAGAATTTCCATACTTTCGATAGCACAAGGACCAGCTAATATCGTTAGCTTGTCACCACCTATTTCAAAATCTCTCAATTTTATCTTATTCATATCGCCTTCTCTTTCTTTAGACACATTATAATAAAAAACCGTTTTATTTTCAACTAAACATTAAGTCTTGTATTGAATACTTTTATAGTTTATGATATACTGTACTTGTATTAAAGATTAGTGAGGGATTAAAAATGGCAAGACTAATAAGACCTACTTGGGCAATAAGATGCGTTCAGTCAGGATGTAAGACCCTGTTTGAAGTAGCCAAAGTTGAAGATGGCAAACAACAAGAAGTCGTTTGTCCTAACTGTGGTGAGCACTATGTTTATCCTATAAATGAAGATCAAGAGAATGCCTAATTGGTTATGTGCTTTGACAGAGATAATAAACGCTATAATCAGTTTAGTAGGCTCTTAAAAGATAAATTTGGAGCAAAAGTATATAAAATTACCCTCGATGCAGGATTTTCATGCCCGAACAGGGATGGAACAATTTCGCGTGGGGGGTGTATTTTTTGTGATGACGGAGGCAGTTTTTCGCAAGCTCACTCAAACCTTTTGAGTATTGAACAACAAGTAGAAGAAGGGATTAAAAATCTTTCTCAACGATTCAAGGCCGAAAAATTTATGTCGTACTTTCAAGCATACAGCAATACCTACAAACCAGTCACCGAACTTGAAAAAATTTACACTTCAGCTTTAAATAATAAAAAAATAATCGGACTTTCAATCGGGACAAGACCTGACTGCATTGATGATGAAAAATTGTCACTTATCGCAAACTTTAAAGACGATTACTACACTTGGATTGAATACGGTCTACAATCAATTCACGACAAAACCTTACGTAAAATTAACCGAGGTCATGACTTTGACTGCTTTTTAAAGGCCTATGAAAAAACAAAAAAGAAAGGTATTAATGTATGCGTCCATGTAATTCTCGGGCTTTGGGAGACACATGATGAGATGATGCAAACCGCCCAAAAGCTTGCAGAATTAGGAGTCGATGGTGTTAAAATCCATATGCTTTGCGCACTTAAAGACACAAAACTTGCTCAACTATACCAACAGGGCGAAATTGACTTCATGAGCGAGGATGATTATGTGAATACCGTATGCGATTTCTTGGAATACTTACCTTTTGAGGTTTCTATCCACAGACTTGCGGGAAATGGATTGAAAAAAAATCTTATTGCACCAACTTGGCTTGGGAAAAAACTTGATTGTCTTAATAAAATTGATAGGGAATTTATTAAGAGAAATTCATATCAGGGGAAAAAATATCCTTCTACATCTTTACAAATCGGACTTAATGTGAAATAATATATTCGAAGGTAGTTTTATTTGTAAATATTTCTTAATATTATTTAATAGAGGTAGCAACATTTATTATTCAGTGGTCTTACTGTTAATGCAAATTGATATCTAAAAAGGTAATTGGAGAAATTATGCTAAGTATTCAATCAGGGATAAACAGAAATTCTGCATCATTTGGAAACTCAACCGCACAAGGACCTAGGGTTATTATTCTTGATCCTCGTGATAATAACTATCGCAGTGATAATTTTGGAGAAGTTACAGAGATAACTGATGAGTTTTCAACTCAAGATGATTCAGATAATTATGTGATGACAGAGGAAGAATATAACCAACAGAAAGATTTCCTAAATAACGCCAAAGATAACGTTGAAAAAACTCTTAATAACATGGAAGATATCATAGGTAATTCAAAAGCAGGTAAACCTATCAAGACAGCGGGTAAGATTATACTCGGTGTAATTAGCGTTGCAATGGGCTTTGTATCTATGAAATGGGCATCTTTAGGCACATGGAAAGTCGGTGAAGATATTGTAAAATCACCAATGGCTAAAAAAATCGCCTCAGGTATGACAAAGCCATTCAAAGACGGTTATAGCGCTGTATCTGGTGCAGTTAAGAAAAGTGGTGTCGGCGAAAAACTCTCTGAAAATGCAAAAGCGGGAGCTAAAATAATCGAAGAAGCATTTGATAATTCTTCTATGGGCAAGAAAATCAATGGACTTGTCTCATCAATTAAAGAAAATAAGACTTTCCAAAAAGGTTGCGAAATTTTTGATGAAGGCAAGAAAAAAGTTGCATCAAAAGTTGAAGATGTAAAAAATACAGTCTCAGGAATAACAAATGAAAAAGTAAAAAGTGCTGTATCAAACTTTTTCGGATTTAGCGGTGGTGTAACTGCAGGTGTTGAAACAATTCAGGCAGAAAGACAAGAATCTTAAGGTGTATTATGAATGTTGATGCTGTAAGATATAATACTAACTTAAATTATACGGGACAACGCGATGATGATAAAAAACGCGTAACCACTGCTGAGGTTGCAACTGTAACCGGTACGTCAGCAGCAACAGCTACAGCATCAAGAACCGGAGCTTGGAAAACTTTCAGACAATTCGGCTTTGAAACTGATAGAATGAAAAATATTTCAGCAGAAACAAAAGAAGCAATACAGTTTGCCAAAAGAACAGGTACAGAAGCAAAAGGACTCTGGGCAGGACTTTCTAAAAATGCCAAAAAGTTTACTGATGCAATAATTGACTGGGGGCATACGGTAAAAGCTAATAGATTTATCAAACCAATTTTAGAAAGTGGTGTGTATAAAAAAACTGCCGGATTAATAGGCGGTGCTACTGCATTTTTTGTATTCGTAACAGGTGTTTGCAGTATGTCTAAAAAAGTTATGAATGGTGTTCAACATCATTCCGATAAGTTTATTAAAATGGCGTCTTTTGATGAACAAGACACTACACAAGCTGCTTAATAAAAAATGACTTGTTTATAATTATAAATCGTGCTAACATTACGGTTATGCACGATTTTGTTTTCAAAGAAATAATAAATTCTAACCTTAAAAATGAGCTTGAAAAAATTGGTTATGACAGCTCACATATTAGTTGTGCTGAAAATAAATTCAAATACCATAATTTAAAAGTCTATGACCTAACGCCTCCTCAAGCAATAATTTTAAAACAGGCAGCACTATCAGTAGGAGCCGATTGCGCAACTAACAGAGAAACCATCACGGCAAATATAGAAAAAACGGACTGCATTCTTGGAGGAAGTAGTGCACAACTTTTTAAGATATCAGCCAAGCTTAAGCAACAACCATTTGGACTGAAATTTTTAGGAATTAAAATTGAAGAGTTTTTAGCTTGTGAAAATAAAACATCCAAAACCCAAATTGTAGGGGTATTAAACCTTACTGAAAATTCTTTTTCTGATGGAGGATTATATCTCGATAAAAATGAAGCTTGCAAGCAACTATTAAAATTGATTGATGATGGTGCTGATATTATTGATATCGGAGCAGAATCAACAAAACCATTTTCAAAACCGATAGATGCAAAAAGTCAACTAAATAGACTTATTCCGGTACTTAATTTTGCAAGAGAGAAACAAATAGAAATACCAATCAGCATTGATACAAGAAGTGCGTTGGTAGCTGAGGAATGTATAAAAGCCGGCGCAGAAATTATAAATGACGTATCAGGCCTTGAATACGATACCTCAATGGCTGAAATAGTCGCAAAATATAACAAAAAAATAATTATACAACATACCAAAGGTACACCTGAGACTATGCAAATATCGCCTCACTATGACTCCTTAATGGATGAAATATACAAAGACCTGAAAAGGCGCATTGATTTTGCAATATCAAAGGGTATAAAGTCTGAAAATATAATAATTGACCCTGGCATAGGCTTTGGCAAAACTCGTGAGGACAATTTTGAAATTATTCACAGAATAAAAGAATTATATGCTCTTAACTGTCCTGTAATGCTTGGCATATCAAGAAAAAGTCTGTTAAATATTCCAAAGGAAGATAACTTTACAAAAGATATCTACACTACTGCGATTAATACACTTGCAATAGAAAATAAAGTAGCCTATATAAGAGTGCATAACGTAAAATTGCACAATGAACTATTAAAACTTTATCTATAATTACTTAATCCAACGGAAACTTTTTACGTAATTGTCGCCGTTGATATCGCCATAAATTTCAGCGTTAAACAAACGCGATACGTTAGACTGAGTTTTGAACCCCGGAATTTTTTCGATTTCAGCTTGAAATTCACTTGGCTCTTCTTCTTTATTTACACCTGGGATTATGTTTAATAAAGTGTTCAATGATGCGTTTTTAATTTTCCCAAAAGTGTTTGTCACATCACGAGAAAGACTACCAAAAATCTTCATATCAGCCAAAGATGTGACGATATTGTATGAACCGTTTAAGTACATATTTAAGTCTTTTCCATCTGAATATATGTTAATCGGACTTACAATACCATTTTTAATTTTTATATCACCACTGATACTGTTAAATTCACCTGTCTTAAGTGGAGTAATAAAATCAATTATACTGTTTATCGAAAGCCCCATAAGCCCTCCACGCAGTAAATTACCGGCTTTCAACAAATATTCTAAAGAGCCTAATTTAGGCATTTTACCTTCAGATACTATAAAACTACCTTTTCCATGAAGAGTCTGCATACATCTTTCATACGATGTACCATTACAAATAAGATCTACATTTCCTGTCATTGATCCATAAATTTGTCCCTTCAAATCGAACAAAGCTTCTGTCATAATCTGCGCATTTGCTCTGTCTAAATTCAAATCTAATACAATAGCATGCGTCAACAGGTTATTTCTAAAACGCCCAGTAACATTGCCTTCTGCTATATTAAATTTAAAGTTTTTGATATCCAGTACCATTTTTTCATCAAAGGCTAAATTTGCAGCTAAATTATTCGCACGTATATTTCTAACACTTATTGTATTCGCCGTAACATCAGCATTTTTCAATATTACCTGAGAAATATCAAAAGCCTGACGAGTATTTTCAGATACTGATTTTGTTTTTGTAGAAGCTTCAGCTTCCATATCACGTAATCGAGCAGTTATGTCGTTAATATCCAAATCCGCAAGTCTTAATTTTACATCTTCAACAATGTATGGAGGTGTAAGACTGTTTTTTGCCACAGCATCCAAACTTATATTATTTGTCAGAAATACCCCTCTGGAATGAATAAATATTTTATCAGGTTTAAAATCAAGACTTATATCCTTCACTGTTGAGTCCAAAAACGGAATATCAACACTTGTAACCTCAAGTTTTCCTCTAATTTTTGGATTAATCGTTGTACCATTAAGCAGTAAATCCGAAGTAAAAACACCTTGTTTCATAATCGGTTTTCTAAATATTATATTGAAAATCTTTGCATCTGTAGGCGATTGAGTCTTGATTTTTAAATTGTTAAAAGCTGCGTTATTATCAGGTAAATATGTTATAGCACCTGACACTGTTAATTGAGGAGTTATGAAAGGTCTATTATTCTGAGAAGAAATAATTTTGTCATATTGGAAACGGTTCAAAGTTATGCCATAAGGCGTTATATTACTATCAAGCGCTATAATAACAGGGTTTTGACTGTCACCGATAGAAGCTCCCATATAGTAAAGACTTGAATCCTCATCCATTTTTAACTCGGATTTTGTATGTAGATTATCAAAAGCCCCCGTAATTTTAGAGGTCAGTAAAATATCACCTTTTAATTTTATCGGATATACAGCTTTGTTATTAAAAAATTGATCAAAAAATTCCTGAGTTGGTTTAGCATTCACATACAAATTTAGTTTAGGCGTTTTTGAAAAAACATCGTTAACTTTACCATCAAGTAAAACAGGCATTTCTCCAAATTGAGAATTAATTTTACTAATGTGTAAAACATCATTATTCAAAAACAAGTGTCCACTTTTAACATTTAACCTAATACGAGAAGGTAGATAATTGACGCTTATATCATTTAATCTGGTAAAAGCTCTGATGTTATTATTTCTTACCTTACAATCAAGACTAACAACCCCATGAAAATTTCTAAAATCATTCAACTGCTTTGATATTTGCTCTGGTAAAAAGCCTTTTAAGTTTCTGTCATTAATATTTGAGATATCAAAATTTCTTATTTTGAAATCCCCACTAACTTTCGCCTTTTTAGAAAAGAAATCTTTAACATTTGCACTAAGACTGTATTGACTGCCTTTCAAATTTCCACTCATAGTCTCAAGTTTAAAATTTGAATTTTCCAGTTCAAAATTACCACCATTAATACTCAATGCTGTACCCCGTGAAGGATATACTCGACCCTTCATTTTTATTAAGTTATAATTTATAGGATTTACAGCTCCACTATATTCTGATGTAAAACTTGAATAGATTTTAGAAATATCATCTTTATATGGAATGTGTAGACTTGGTAAAGTAGTAATGATATCCCCAAGACTCAAATGATTGGATGATACTTTTAAATTACATTTATTATCTTTAATATCACCTTGCATATTTATTTTAGACTGATTTATTGATGATGTTAAATTTAATGACACTTTTGTATTTTCGAATTCTGCCTTTCCTTTGACATTATCTAAACTAAGAGGTAATTCTAGTAGCTTAATCTTACCGGAGTGTAAATTTAGCACACCACTAGCAAACAAATTTTTATTGAATACAATTTCATTTGGATCCTTGACCTTACCTGTAATATTTAACTTTAAATCAGCAGGTCCCTGAGCATACTCAACAGGTAAAATCATTTGCTGAATATCCGCTAGCATAGGAGAAGTTTTTATAACTTTAACCAAATTTTCTAAATCCTGATTATTAGCTTGCACCGTAAAGTCCATAACCCCCTGCAATGTACAAGTACCATCAACTTTGACAGGCTGACCGTTTAAAATTGCAGTTTTAGTAACAAAATGCGTATCTTCATTATTAAAAGTCAGCTCCCCACTACCATTTTTTAATATCAAATTATGAATGTCGTTAAAAGATGCCGTAGTATTGGTAAAATTAAATTTACCCCAAGCATGAGGTCTTTTTTTATTACCTGAAATTCTTAACTGAATATTTCCAGTTCCATAAAGTTTCATGATAGGAACAGGTCCCAACTGAAATTTTAGTATTTCATGCAAAGGATTCAAAACTGTCTGTGCAGTTTGAAAATCAATACGTTCAGTACTAGAAATTTTTAAATCAGCATTTCTTTCCTTGTATAATTCTATAGGACCTTTTACATCAACATATTGATTAGGTGCTGTGGGCACATAAGCATCCAAATTTAACTTTTGACCTGTAAAATCCAAATCTATTTTTGCCTTTGAAGCATTAGGAATAGGTTTCACCAGATAGGCTTCACTGACAGTAATTTTACCTAAAACATCAGGAAAATCAGATTTACCCTTAATTTTTAATTCACCATTAACATCTCCCCAAAAGCCTGTTTGCTTTAATTTCAACAAATTTATCTCACCTATCAGATTTTTTAACCCAGGTAAAAGAGGAATTACTTTTTCTGCTTTTGTATCGAAAATTTTTACATTCAAATCCAATACCGGAAATTTTGATGTGAGTCTGGTAATATTTCCCGAAACTTTAGCATTTATTCCACCAGTTAAAAAGGTTAAATTATCAAGCTGAATTCCGTTTTTTAAAATGGTCAACTCAGAAGATATTTTCATTTTTTCGTCACAAAAAATTGTAGCATCTGGATCCTTGTCATCTATTTTTAAGTTGTTTATTTCTGTATAAGTAGTTATTTTCTTTTGTCTGTCAGCGTAAACAACTGTCTTTGCAGTAGAATTTACAATACCTGAAAGCCTTTGAATTTCACCCTTAGACAACACCCTTGCATAAGGTGTAAAGTCATCTAAATTCAAGTTTATAATTTGACCATCTACTTTTAAATCTTCTTGAGATATTCTACTTACAGGCAGTTTTGTATTCAAATCCAAGCTGAACTTTGAAGAATAACTATCAGTATATAAATCAGCAGTAGTCGAAACAATTAATCTGGAATCTGGTCTAAAGGAATCCAAATCCAAATATTGCCCTACCAAACTCAACCTTTTCCCATTATTTAAGTCTTGCATATCAAAGCGATATTCATTCAATTTAGCTTTAGCATGCGCAAGTTTCATTGCTGTTTTAACGTCAAAATTTATAGGATACTGACCAATTTTAATATTTTTATCATAATAAATTTGAGCAACTATTTTATCAGCCGTAAAGTCCCTAATATCAATTCTCTTAAATAAAAACGGTAAAATAGCTATTTTTACATAAGGACTTTTTATCTCTAAAGCCTTGCTTTTATCGTCATTTAATAATTCAAAACTATCAGCACTTACTATAATCGAAGGTCTCAGCCCCATTTTTAGCTTGGGATTAACTAATTCGATTTTATAACCGGCCTTTTGAGACAAAGATTTTATCAATTCAATACGAGATGAAACATTAACAATTGCGGGTATTCCCCAATAATAAATCCCGTACAAAAACAAAATTAAACCTAATATTAATAAACTTTTCAATCTCACTGTCATATCTTTTCCAATTATATGATTAACATGTTAAAAATAGAATAGTTTATATAGAGTTTTTTATCTTTTGTTACGGGATTTATCAAATTCACTAGTAATTTTCGCACAATATTTCAAAGTAAGCTTTTGGATGATGACAATTAGGACATTTTTCAGGAGCTTGCTTGCTTTTTGCTACATAACCACACTTTCTACATAACCAATCAGCTTCATAATCTTTATCAAAGACAGTACCTTTTTTTATATTTTCTAATAGTTTTAAATATCTTTTATGATGGTGTTTTTCTGCCTGAGTAACCTGATAAAAAATATCTGCTATTTTATCAAATCCTTCCTCACGTGCTATACGTTCACTTTCAGGATATAAACTATCCCATTCTTCATATTCACCTGCAATTGCACTTTCTAAATTTTCCTCAGTTGTCCCTAACTCGAAAGGATATTTTGCATTTACATTGTATTTGATATTACCTATTTCTTGGTAGAATAACTTTGCATGTTCCTTTTCATTTTCCGCTGTTTCCAAAAAAATAGCAGCAATTTGCTCATAACCTTCTTTTTTCGCTATTTTTGAAAAATAAGTATAACGATTTCTAGCTTGAGATTCACCCGCAAAGGCATTTACCAAATTCTGTAGTGTTCTTGAGCCTTCTAATTTCGTATTTGGCATATTATTCCCTCCCTTTTTTTATATGATAGAAAATACAATTTCAGAAAGCATTGTATAAAAAGATTAACCAACATAACTATTTTTAAATATACAATACGCTACTTTATGGGGATTATTCTTACAATAAAAAAAACGATAATATATAAACAACGAAAAAGATGGAGGTGATTATGAATTTACTTTCTTACACCCAAAAAATCGCCGAAAAAATTAATTTTTATGACGAAATTGCCAAAACAGCCCTGTCAAGCTTTGGAATTTCTAATCCATTTACTCCGACCGCACAACAACCGATTAACATAACCATTATTTGGATAGAAGACGACAATGACAACTGGTATAACCTAAACAATTAACACACAAAAACAGTTCCCGAATACATTCAATGGAATTCAGGAACTGTTTAACAAGCCTTAACTAAACTAAACACCTTTAGAAATAGATTCAGCAATAATCTCCATTTCTTCTAAAGACGCATACACAGCATGACAACCACAATCAACATACAATACTTGTCCGGTTGTACCGGTTGACAAATCTGAAGCAAGGTACAATCCAGCTTTACCTACATCATCTAATGAAACATTACGTTTCAATGGAGCTTTAGCGACTGCGGCTTTCAACATTTTATCAAATCCAGAAATACCTTTAGCTGCAAGAGTTTTTACTGCACCTGCTGAAATACAGTTAACTCGAATTCCCTTTTTACCTAAATCAGCAGCCAAATATCGCATAGAACTTTCTAAAGCTGCCTTAGCAACTCCCATGATATTGTAATTTGCAACCACATACTCTGAACCCAAATAAGTTAGTGCAAATACTGATGCACCTTCATTCAAAATAGGCTCAGCATGTCTGCATATTGAAATTAAAGAGTATGCACTAACACCCATAGCTAAATTCCAACCATCATGAGATGTATCAATAAATCTTCCCTGCAAATCTTCTTTTGCTGCAAACGCAACGGCATGAACGACGAAATCAAGTTTACCATAAATTCTTTCGCATTCTTTGAATACAGCAGCGACTTCATCTTCTTTTGTTACATCACAACTCATAATCAACTTTGCATTCATACCTTCAGCAAGTGGTCTTACACGTTTTTCCATAGCTTCACCGGCATATGTAAATGCAATATCCGCTCCGGCTTCAAATAATTGTTTTGCAATTGCATAAGCTATACCATGAGTGTTAGAAACACCAAAAATAATCCCTTTTTTACCTTCCATTAGTTTCATAATAATTTTCTCTCCTTAAAAACTACATCAATTTTCCCTATAAGCAAATTTTACCTTAAATAATTTTAATTAGCAAATATTTTAAAAAAAATTGTTCCATTCTATGTTAACGAATGTAACAAAATCATAAAATGTTGAAATTAGAGGGTTTGGCGGTTTGTTTATATTTATAGAGAGATAAAAACACAGGAGAGCTTTGCAAAAATGGGCGTCGGTGGCGTAAACAATACGAATACAGACCTATCCATATATAAGAAGTTGAATACACAAACGACTTCTACTACAGCTAAACCAGACTACATGACAAAGGATGGTTCACTTTTCAATGCTCCTGGCGTAAAAAGTTTATATGGAAGCAGTAGTGCAAGTACAACCTCAACGATAACCCCACAAAAAGGTGATACCTCAAATTCAGGTACACCAATTGTTGCATCCGATGGAGACGGATCTTCTGGTACTCAAAGTGCTGATGATTTAATCAAAGGAAAAAGTGCATCAGAAGGACGTGCTGCAGCAAAATCAGCTCAAGAACAACAAGGTCCGGTAAAACAACAAACAACTGTTACCGAGCAAAATACAGGAACCACCAACAGTATTTCATCTCAAACTCAACAAACTGCTCAACAAGTCAAAAAAGATAATCAAAGCTTCAAAGCAACAAATAATAAAACACAAAATTCTTTCAAAAAAACCAATCAAGAAATAAAAGACATCAATAAATCAATTCAAACCGAACAAGCAGAACTTACAAGTTTAACAAGCGAATTGGATGCATTGGTAAATGCTGATAAAACAGGTATAGGAACACACAGTGCATTCAGCTTAAATCTCGCAGGAACAGAACAAAGTGGAAGTGCTGATGCTAACACTGGTGATATGGACAAAATCCAAGATCTGCAAAATCGCATAGGTGAAAAGACAAATGTTATTCAACTATATAATCAAAAAGTGACAGTCCTCACTAAAACTTCAAATACAACATTGCGTTCAATGGAAAGAGTAAACAATGCTTACGTTAAAACAACTCAAGCTACCCAAAAACAAGTTGAAGCAAATCAAAATGAAGTATCAGGATTTATGAAGTTTGCGAACGACTTCAATGAAATAGCAACAACAGTAACTCAAGTTGGTCAAACTGTTAAATATGCTGGTATGGCATTTATAGCTATGGGTGGTATTCCTATTGTAGGTGCTGCTTTAGCAGCTGCAGGTAATGTAATGAAACCAATAGGAGAAGCTACAGAAGCTATCGGAAACTATGGTCAATGTGCAGCTAATGTTATGTTAGCAGCCGGTAATATTGCTGAAGGTAACTTTGTCGGAGCTCTTACAAATATTGCAACCGCAGTTCAAACTGGAGCATCAGCTGTTCAATCTACTAAAGCAGCTAAAAATGACTTCAAAGCTCTTGGTAAAGAGACAGATGCAGCAACAAAAGCTGCTGATGAAGCAATGCAAAAAGCAGATGAAGTCAAAGAAAAAGCTGCTGAAAAAGCTCAAGGAGCTACCTCAACAGGCGCACCTGATCCTACAGCACCTATGGATGCTAAACCTACAAGTCTTGCAGAAATGGCTGACACGCCTGAAATGCCTGAAAAGATAGAAGTTCCAGGTTCCGCATCGACTACAACAACAGCTACAACGACTACCACAACTACAGCAACAGCTACTACAGGTGTACCTGATCCTACGGCACCTTTGGATGCTAAACCTACAAGTTTAGCAGATATGGCCAAAGGCACAGAACTTCCTGATAAAATTGAAATCAAAGAAGGTTCAGGCTTAGATAAAGCTATTAAAGCAGCTAATAAAGATGTTAAACTGAAGGCTGAAGCAAAAGCAGCTTGGGCAGAACTTAAGGCTGATTCTAAAAAGATTCAAAGCACGTTATTAGCTATGGGACAAAAAGCGCAATCAACACCTACAGCTAGCACTGGAACTGAACAATCTCAAGTTGAAATTGAACTATCAGACAGAGCTAAAGAAATAATTAAGAAAGGTCAACAAAGAAGACAGAACGTTCAAGCTAAATATGGCTCTGCATATTCATCAGGATACAGTAATCCGGTTTTCTATATGAATGGAAGAAAAATAGCATAAAAAGAGATTTACCTTTATAGATAAATCTCTTTTTTTTGAGATACTGAATTTATAATTTAGAACAATTCTAAACTTGTCTTAGGAAGCGCAGCTTGCGCTTGATTTGCTTCTTCAAGCATTATATTCATATATAGGAGCTTATTGGCTGTGGCTCTGTCTAGATTGATAAACTCAGCTCCAGCTCTATGAGAATTTGCTGTAACAATTTTAACATCAGCATTAATGTTTAAGTCACCGCAAGAAATCTGCACCGGTACAACATCTCCAACCTGTAGGTTATTAGCATGTCTTACTGCAACACCTCCGCGAGAAATATCTATAAGACCTGATATTTGAGAATTATCTTGTAAAATAACCGGATTAGCACTTGAATCAGCATCAAATCTCATATATTGACGCTTATCAATAGATTCTATCTGATAATTTCCAAGTCTTTGTTTATAAGCTTCTTTACCGGTATTAACATCTAACTGATCATCATCAGAATCCGTGTCGGTATCAGTATCCGTATCTGTGTCAGTATCAGTATCACTGTCGATATCAGTATCACTATCAGTGTCAGCATCCGCATCAGTATCAGTGTCTGAGTCGGTATCTGAATCAGCGTCAGCATCAGTATCACTATCTGAATCTGCATCACTGTCGGTATCTGAATCAGCATCTGTATCGCTGTCTGAATCTGCGTCGCTGTCGGTATCTGAATCAGCATCTGTATCGCTGTCTGAATCTGCGTCGCTATCTGTATCTGAATCAGCATCTGTATCGCTGTCTGAATCTGCGTCGCTGTCGGTATCTGAATCAGCATC
>CALUVH010000012.1 GCA_944324175.1 Candidatus Gastranaerophilales bacterium
CTGTCAACATCCTTAAACTATTTTGTTTTTCACGAGCTGTAATTTTCATAGGTAAAGTATAGCATATTTTTTGAAATTGACAAGAGGTTTACTTTTTTTAATGGTAAAAGCACACAACTTGCGAAAAGGATTTTACCGTTTTATAATCGGGGAATGATGGATTATGTAAATAACAAATTTGATTGTATAGTAGTCGGAGCGGGTCATGCCGGATGTGAAGCTGCAGTTTCATGCGCAAGACTTGGTGCACGTGTGCTTTTGTGCTCACTTAACATCGATAATATTGCACTAATGCCTTGTAATCCAGCGATTGGCGGCCCTGCAAAATCGACACTGGTGCGGGAAATTGATGCACTTGGCGGAGTTATGGGCGAGGTAGCAGATGCTACATACATTCAAATGAAAACACTCAATTCTTCAAAAGGACCTGCCGTAAGAGCTCTGCGCGCCCAGTCTGACAAAAGGCAATATTCTGATTACATGCGTAACCTGATTGAAGGTATTGAGAATATACATCTTCGACAAGCGTGTATAACCGATTTACTTGTTAAGGACGGGAAAGTATGCGGGGTGATTGATGAATTTGGAATCGAATACACTGCTCCTGTAGCAATTCTCACCACAGGTACATCGCTTGCCGGAAAGATTTTTGTCGGACTACGTTCATACGATGCAGGAAGACTAGGGGAAAAATCAGCTATAGGACTTTCTGACTCATTGAGAAGTCATGGCATCATACTAAAAAAATTAAAAACAGGTACACCACCCAGAGTTGATAAAAGAACCATTGATTACTCTAAAATGACAATTCAACCTGGGGATGAAGAATTGAGTTTTTACTCGTTTAAGCCTAATCGCCCGATACGTCCTCAATACCCTTGTTATTTGACAAGAACAAATGAAAAAACTCATGAAATAATCCGAGCAAACCTCGACAAATCACCAATGTTTAAGGGGCTGATTCAAGGGGTAGGACCACGCTACTGTCCTTCTATCGAAGATAAGGTCGTTAGATTTAGTGAAAATCCTTCACATCACATCTTCATTGAGCCTGAAGGATTGGGCAATTATGAAATGTACATCCAAGGATTTTCCAGCAGTCTACCTGCTGATGTTCAAGTCAAAATGCTTAGAACTCTTCCAGGACTTGAACACGCTCATGTCATAAAACCGGCTTATGCAGTAGAATATGATTATGTACCTGCTTTACAAACAACCCATTCACTTATGTCTAAAGCTGTTAAAGGACTGTTTTTTGCAGGTCAAATCAATGGTACAAGCGGTTATGAAGAAGCCGCAGCACAAGGACTTATCGCAGGTATTAATGCTATGCAATATCTCAATAATTCTGAAATGCTTGAACTGCCTCGCAGCTCTTCATACATAGGTACACTAATCGATGATTTAGTCACCAAAGATATTCAAGATCCGTATAGAATGCTTACATCGCGCTCAGAATACAGACTTTTACTCCGACAAGATAACGCCGATTTTAGACTTACTCCTATCGGTCATAAAATCGGATTAATTGACGACGCTCAATTTAAAATATTTACCCAAAAACAAGAAGATATCGAAAAAGAGCTTCAGCGCTGTAGAGATGCAAAAATTTCACCTACTGACGATGTAAAAAATATTCTCGCAAAATATGGTGAAAGTATTGAAAGAGGCATGAAAATCTCTGAACTGCTCAAGCGCCCTAACCTTAACTACAACATAATAAAAGAGTTAGACACTACGACCAAAGAATTAAATATTCCAAAAGATGTCTTTGAGCAAGTAGAAATACTTATCAAATATGAAGGCTATCTCAAACGCCAAGAATTTCAAGTAGAACAATCTGGCAAACTTGAAAAATATCGTATTCCTGATGACATTGATTATTCAAAAATAGATCACATATCCTCAGAAACTCGCGACAAGCTTGAAAAAATCAGACCTAAGAACCTTGCACAAGCATCAAGAATCGGGGGGGTTAAGCCTGCTGACATTTCTGTTTTAATGGTCATGCTGGAAAAACATAGCATAGCCAGAGTTATTCAAGAATAACATTTCTCCCTAGCTGACTTTTTATATTTCTCCGCGCAATAGTTGCTCTGCTAATGGAGCTTTTATTTGTGCATTCAGACGTGTATCTACAGCTTTCAGTTTTCCGGAAAGTAAATCAAGTTCGTCTGACCAATAGTAAAATCTGTCGATATAATCCTTTGCTGCCTTCTCATCTTGCATCAACTGGATATCTATAGAATCATACAGCATTTCGCGAGCGCAGCGTACAACTTCCTGATAATTAATTTTCATTCGACCTTCCTGATCAAGTCTTATCGCATCACGTTCAAAATAATAATTATACTGCATTATATTTCTAATTTTATGAGCACTAGAAGAATCCGGACCTTTTGGAATGTATGCAGTAAGCAAAGATGTAATTACCTCTTTTTCTTTTTGCGGTGTATAAAAACCTTTTTTTCTCAGCTCATCAAGCATTACAATAGCCCCAGCATCTGCTTTGAATTCTTCTATTATGTTTTTGGTTGTACCAAGACTTTCTAGCCCCTTTTTAGGACCAAGTGAATGTAAGTTTTCATGAAGTATCGTAAAATCATGGAGCGCATCACGCTTGTAATACTTCTGTTGATACGGATTTAGAAGTGCATTCAATTTATTGGAAGCATTTTCTGAATACTTAGACTCCCGTATTTCGATGTTATAAACATTTCTAAACCCTCCACCATTTTGGACAGCGAGTTTGTCTGAATTCGGAAGATTTGAAGCTATAGACACTCCTCCTCGGTAAGCTCCATTTCCTCCCGTAACAGCAACAATATGAGCATCCACCATTGACTGATTAGCCTTATCAGGCTGTAGAACATTCTGTTCATATAAATGGTTTAATGGCATTTTCTCTGCCATAAACGGCAGAAATTTCTTAATCTGTAGCAAATAGTCAGTACCTTTTTTATCTACAATACCGACACGCACCCCTATATCATCCTTAGCATATACCGGAATATTATTTTTTTTCAACAGCCCCAATAATTCTTTGTTTTTGTATACAGTCGGAGTCATTTTATCAGAATAACATTCCCTACCAAGGGTAAATTCTAACGGGGTATATTGAAGTTTTGCCCATTTTTTATCGGCTGCCTCATCAAGATGTGGATCATTTTTTCTCAATGCAGCTGCCTGCAAGCGCAAATATTCATTAAAATCTTCATTTGAAGAAATTTTGGCAGCTTTTTCAAGCTCATCAGCCGCTTTTGTAAATTCTTTTTTGAAAAACTCCGTATAATCAATCGCCTTCAATTCATCTCCTTCACGTTCAACAACTGAACGCTGATTTAGGATGCTTTTAACCTCTTCATTTTTTCCCTCGTTTAACATCTTTATAAGGATTTTATGAAATTCTTCTTCTGACAAATCCTCAGGATAAAAGCCGTTACCTTGCAATCCTTTGAAATTTTTAGCCAAAACAACATCGCTACCATCTGTCGCTTTACCGATTAGACCGCGTTGACCGTCATATAATTTTTTAGTCAGTACAGCCTGCAGATCGCCTCGCATAACCCCTTTTGATAAAAATTTTTCAAATTCTAAATTATGAGGATTATCAAGCCTTTTAAATACAGGGTCCAAGTATTCACTTGCCTTCACCAGATGCATAAGCGCTTTTTTATCATCTACACTCAAATTTTTATACGCATCTGACTCTGCTGAAAGCAGTGTATATGTTGAATATTTTGCTGGCGAAAGTCTGTCCAACAACTGTTCCTCAGTATATCCATATTCAAACTCAGTTTTTTGTATTGCATTACCTGAAAATATGACTTGTGAAAGCGATTTTGAATAAGAATTATCCAATACGGATGGTCTTGCTTTCTTATTATTCACACTACTGACATATTCATTTCTTAATATATTCGATACTGGAACTACCTTCATAATACCCCCTTTTCCCTATTAAAAAATAAACAAAAAAATATTTGTCAGTCGCTAAAAAAAATTTAAACTTTCTCAACACTTTTCAAAGATAATCTGTTTTCAAAATATTTTATTGTGCTTAAAAGTCCATTCTCAATATCCACCAAAGGCTCCCAATTTAGCTCTTTTTTAGCTAATGTGATATCTGGTTTTCTTTGGACAGGGTCATCAGAAGGCAGCGGTTTGTATATAATTTTAGAATTTGAGTTGGTTAGTTTAATAATAAGCTTTGCAAAATCTAAAATTGTTCGCTCCGAAGGATTTCCTAAATTAACCGGACCAATAAAGTTATTTGAACTATTCATCATCCTTACCATTGCTTCGACTAAATCAGAAACATAGCAAAATGAACGAGTTTGTGAACCATCACCATATATCGTAATATCTTCATTTTTCAAAGCTTGAATAATAAAATTCGACACTACACGACCATCATTTTCAGCCATATGTGGACCGTAGGTATTAAAGATACGAACAATCCTTATATCAACATTATTTTGTCTGTGATAATCCATCATCAAGGTCTCAGCGCAACGCTTTCCCTCATCATAACAACTCCTTACACCTATCGGGTTTACATTTCCCCAATAGTCTTCAGTTTGAGGGTGCACCTTAGGATCTCCATATACTTCACTCGTTGACGCTTGTAAAATTCTCGCCTTACAACGCTTAGCAAGCCCCAGCATATTGGTTACACCTAAAATCGAAGTCTTTATCGTTTTTATCGCATTATATTGATAATGCGGAGGACTCGCTGGACAAGCAAGATTATAAACCTGCTCTACATCTATATAATATTCATTAATTATATCATGAGTAATCAACTCAAAATTTTTGTTTGATAATAAATCTGCAATATTATCCATAGAACCGGTAAAAAAATTATCTAAACAAATAACATAATTACCTTCTTCTAATAATTTTTTACATAAATGGCTACCTATAAAACCGGCTCCACCAGTTACCAATATACGCTTCATCCTATCTCCAAGAATGACAAATCTAATATTCTCAAAAACTCACACTAGTACTAAACTTCAATAAAAAGCCTCTGTCCGACTATGTTCTGCCGACCATTGTAATATCCCGCAAAATACCCCCCACGCACAGGTGAATTTTTTGCATAATTATTCAGACTGTTACCGTTATAATTCATAAACGGATTATTGCCATAGGGATTAGAAACAGACTGCCGAACAGGTACAGTAACCTGAGGCGATACTGGAGCAAAGACTTGACTTAATAATGATACTAAACTTGCCATACTTTCTTACCTCTCTACTTGAATAAATTTAATGATTTATTCAACCACGTCATTATTATATCATAGATTTTGTTGAAAAATTAACTAATCTTAATAAAAATCATACTTTTTATGTAGTATAATCAGACTATGAAAGATGATAAAAGAAAAAAAAATATATTAATAGTCGGTAACTCAGCTAAAGAACACGCTCTTGTAATAAAATTTTTAAAAGATGAAAACATTGATAAAATTTATATTGCACCCGGCAATCAAGCTACAGGTACACTTGCTACAAATATTGATATACGTGAAGAAAATATTGAAGAATTACTTAAGTTCGCTATTGACAATAATATAGACTTGACAGTAGCAAGCTCTGAAGTTGCAATTAAAAATGACATAGCAGACGTGTTTCAAGCAAATGGGCAGTTAATCTTCGCTCCCACTTTTGGAAGCGCACAATTTGCAATAAATAAACCTTACTGCAAAAAATTACTTTATAAACTACATATCCCAACTCCTCGCTTTGGAATATTCGAAAAATCACAACTTGCAATTGACTACCTAAACAACTGTAATTTTCCAACTATTATACGCTCTGAGCAAATTATAAACGGACATGACAGAATGGCATGTTCAACCTTAAAAATTGCCAAAACCTTTATTGAAGATCTGTTTGCAAGAAATGAAAATAAAGTCACCATTGAAGATTACCAGTATGGACATAATTTTACTCTATACGTCATTACAGACGGATATCAGGCTCTACCTATAAATGCAGTTGCTAATTATAAATTTACCCAAGACAATGATGGCGGATTTTTGACTGACGGCGTAGGTGCCTTTTCTCCAGACTATAAAATTTCACAAGAAATCATCCAACATATTATGGATAATGTGATAAGAAATATTCTAAATTTTCTTGACAAACAAGGTAACACCTATATGGGAATTTTAGGAGTCGAATGCGTACTAAAACCTGATGAAAAATACACAGTATTGGAATTTTTACCTTTCTTACAAGATCATGACTGTGCTTGTGTACTCAATTCCCTTGAAGAAAACTTATATAAAATGTTTGAAGCATGCGCTATAGGCTCTTTTTCTGATGAATACGAAGCTATAAATACTTCCGATTATGCCTCTGTTGCATGTGTTATATCATCACTAAAAGAAAATACTATAATTAATGGACTTGAACTGACTCAAGATTCTCAAATTAACCATTTTGATACAAAGCTTAACCCATACCTTGAGTATGAAACACCAAAAGGTAAAACTCTTACACTCACTGCATCAGCCAAAACACTTCAAAGAGCAAAAATAAAACTTTATTCTGATATTGAGCAAATCAACTTTAACGGAATGCAATATAGAAAAGATATCTGCAAAAATAGGTAGACTTAATTGTTGAAAAATTTTATAACATCGTTATAAATAAAAATATGATTAAGTTTAAAAATTACTATGAAATATTAGGGGTAACCCCAGACAGCACAAATACCGAAATAAAATCGGCATATCGTAAGCTTGCACGGAAATATCATCCCGATGTAAATCCAAATTCTGCAGAATTATTCAAAGATATAACCGAAGCATACACAACTTTGATTACCCCTGAAAAACGCAAACAATACAATATTTTAAACGGATTTTTTGAAACACAAAAGACTAATACATCTTCACAAAAAGCACAACAAGAATATCATCAAAAAGCTACCTCAACCCCCAATAATAAAGAGAAAAACTACAACTCAGCATTCGAAAATAAAAAAAATTACTCTGAGAAAATATTCTCCGACACAATAAACGACATATTTAAAGAATTCACCCAAAATGAAAAAAAGAAGAAAAAAAAGACTGAAGAACCACAAAATGGTAGTAATATTACAACAGATATTACCATAACATTTGCAGAAGCACTAAAAGGAACCACCCGAACTATTAACGTACTTCACACCCACCAATGTAATAAGTGTCAGGGAAGAAAATTCATTAACGATTCGAAATGCAGCGAATGTAAAGGTAAAGGAGAAATCTCAGAATATAGAAAAATCACCGTAAAAATTCCTGAAAAAATCAAAAATAATGCGAAACTCAGATTAAAAGGCGAAGGTAACAGTGGGATAAATGGCGGTAAAAACGGGGATTTGTACCTCATCGTAAAAATCGAAAACAATTCAAATGTCAAATATGAAGCATCCGACATATACTACAATGTACCTATCACTCCATTTGAAGCAGCTCTTGGCGGCGAAATTGAAATCAATGTTCCTGATGGAAAAATAAAACTTCAACTTCCATCACGCACTCATTCTGGACAAAAATTTAGACTATCCGGTCAGGGAATTAAACAAAATAATAAATCAGGAGATATAATTATCACGGTACATATTGAAATTCCTCAGTCTTTGTCAGATGATGAAATTAAGCTTTATGAGAAACTTAAAAAAATATCATCACACAATATTAGAGAGAATTTATAAAATGATTGACAATTGCAAAATAAAAATTAAAGAAATCTTCACCTCAATACAGGGTGAAGGTCCATACGTCGGATACAAACAGCTTTTTATAAGATTTTGTAACTGTAATTTGAAATGTAATTATTGCGATACAGATTTTTTAGATAATTCAGATTTTATGGAATTTGATGTGAATGGACTACTCAATAAAATTTCAGAATACAAAAATTACCATTCAATATCACTCACTGGTGGAGAGCCCCTTTTATCAACGTTTTTTTTAAAGGATTTTCTACCGCAAACAGGTGCTAAAATTTATCTTGAAACGAACGCAACACTTGCTGATAAACTGCTTGAAGTAAAGCCTTTCATTGACATAATCTCTGCTGATATCAAGTTGGAAAGCGCAACAGGATTAAAAAACTCATTCAAATTTCACGACCTGTTTTTTCAAAACTGTATAGGAGTTGAAACCTTTGCTAAAATTGTGTTCAACGATAAAATTACCAAAAATGAAATTCAAACATGCTGTGAGCTTGGTAAAAAATACGGGATTGAACTGATTTTACAACCTGAAATGAATAAAGAAAAAATGACAATATCTTCTGAATTTGCTCAAAACACGCTTGATAAATTTCTTAGCCACTACAATAATGTACGTCTGATTCCACAAGTGCATAAATTTTTAGATGTAAGATAAAATTTGCAACCACCTTTAATTTTGTGTATAATACTCCTAAAGGAAGGGAATGTTATGGCTGTAAAAAAAGTATTAAAATATGGAGAAAAAACATTAAGAGAACCGTCAAAAGAAGTGCACAAAGTCTCAAAAAAAATTCTTGATCTCGTGCAAGATCTTATGGATACAATGTACGCACAAAACGGAGTCGGACTTGCAGCTCCACAAATAGGGGTAAATTATCGAGTCTTTGTAATTGACGTTTCCTCCAACAATGAACCGCTCAACCCACAAGTATTTATCAATCCTAAAATAATTAAAAAATCAGGTGCAGTAATTTCTCAAGAGGGATGCTTAAGTTTTCCAGAAGCTTACACAGATGTGAAACGATACAAAAATGTTATGGTAAAGGCTCTTGACATCAACGGACGTCAGTTTGTTCTGGAAGCAAAAGACGGCTCATTACTTGCAAGAGCTATTCAACACGAAAACGACCATTTGGATGGAATTTTATTTATTGATCACTGCACAAACAGATTTGAAGCTGATGAGATTTTGGCAAAATATAATTTACCACCTATTGATCCTGATAAATTAATCAAAGATGATATTTTGGAGAAAGAATTAAATCAATGATAAAAGTAGTATTTTTTGGAACTCCTGCTATTGCACTAAAATCGCTCGAGTATCTTCATAATTCAGATAAAGTAGATGTCGTAGGCGTTGTCACACAACCGGATAAGCCTGCTGGAAGAGGACATAAAATGACAATGTCCCCAATAAAGCAGTTTGCTCTCGAAAAGGATATCCCCGTGTTTCAACCGAAATCAATACGTAAAGAACCTGATATTCAAAAAGAATTAAAAGCTCTTACACCTGACTTTTTTGTAACATTTGCTTTTGGACAAATTCTTTCACAGGACGTACTTGATATTCCCAAATATGAAACCATTAATCTTCATGCATCACTACTACCTAAGTATAGAGGTGCAAACCCTATTCAACGCGCAATAATCAACGGGGACAGTAAAACCGGTATTTGTACAATGATTACCGAACTTGGGCTTGATTGTGGTGACGTTTGTCTAAAAGAAGAAATTGCCATTCCTGACACTATGACTTGTATAGATTTGTTTGAAGAAATAAGCGAAAAATCGCCTAAACTAATTGAAAAAACGCTACTTGGTCTGGTTGATAAATCTCTAACTCCAATTCCACAATGTGAGCAAGGAATGTGCATGGCAAATAAATTAACAAAAGAAGAGACTCAAATAGACTGGAACAAACCCGCAAAAGATATTCATAACCTTGTAAGAGGAATTTATAAGTTTCCATCAGCATACTTTATCTATAATGACAAAATTATCAAGGTACTTGAAACTCGAGTTATTGAAGGTACAGGAAATATTGGCGAGTTTGTCTGCGTGAACAAAGATGGTATTCAAGTAGCTTGCGGAAAAGATTGTATTCAAATCATCAAAGTAAAACCCGAAGGCAAAGGTGAAATGTTCGCAAGAGACTGGTATAACGGGCTGAAAAAATAAGGAGTACCAAAACATGATTTCAAAAGGCATTCGAGGCGCTATCACTGTAGAAGCAAACACAGAAGCAGCAATAAAAGTTGCTACTATAGAGTTACTGAATGAGATGATTGCACAAAACAACATAACTCAAGATAAAATTTCGCATGTCATTTTTACAGTAACAAGCGATTTGAATGCAGCTTTTCCTGCAAAATTTGCAAGACTCGTAATAGGTTGGGACAAGGCAGCTATGATGTGCTTTAACGAACTTGATGTCCCTAATTCCCGTAGAATGTGTCTTCGTGTACTTGTAGTAATAAATTGTGAAGAAAATTTTGTCCCTAATTTCGTATATTTAAAAGGCGCTAAAAATCTTCGCTCAAATTAACTTACTCAACTATTTTTACACCTGAGCTTGTACCGAGTCTGGATGCACCAGCCTCAATCATTTTTATCGCGGTTTCTTTATCTCTGATACCACCAGAAGCCTTTACACCAAGCCCAAAATCTTTAACTGTATCATACATAAGTTTTACATCTTCAACTTTCGCTCCCACACCGTTTTTAACAAAACCTGTGGAAGTTTTTACAAAGTCTGCACCTGCCTCGACTGATAATTGACAAGCTTTTTGAATTTCATCCTTATCTAGCAAATCTGTCTCCAATATAACTTTCAAAGGAATTCTGTCACAAGCTTCTTTTACTGTTTTTATATCATTTAACACATAATCATAATCTTTATCTTTAATTGCACTTACATTGATTACCATATCAACTTCATCTGCACCATCTTGGATAGCGCAAGTCGCTTCATAGGCCTTGACATCAGGAATATTCGCTCCTAATGGGAAACCAACAACTGTTACAACTTTTACATTAGTAGCCAATAAATTTTCTTTTGCTAATTTAACATAAGCAGGATTTACGCAAACACCTAGAAAATTATATTTTTTTGCCTCGTCAAATAACTTTATAAAATCCTCTTTTCTCGCATCTTGCTTCAATAAAGTATGTTCAATATATCTACTCAAATCTTCCATTTTTAACTCCTTTTTATAGTATATTTTCTAAAATACAAGACGTAGAATACGCCTTATCAAGCGTATAAAAATGTAGTCCTCTCACTCCAAAATCAATAAGAGCCTGACATTGACGAGTTGCAAACTCAATACCAAAATCTCTCATCGAAATTTTATCATCTTTGTATTTTTCAATTTTTTTCCCTAGATATTCCGGTACAGAGATTTTGGCAAGCGAAATCATACGCGAAATTTGTGCATAACTCACAACAGGCATTATACCAGCTACAACAGGAGCTTCAACACCCGCATTACTAAGTAATTCACAATATTTAAAAAATTTATCGTTATCAAAAAACAGCTGAGTATAAATTACCTCACCACCAGCTTGGATTTTCTTTTTTAGATTATTTATATCCTCCAAAATACTTTTACATTCTAAGTGTCCTTCCGGATATCCAGCCACACCAACAGATAAATCACTATTAGCCTTTATAAAATCCGTTAAATCACTTGCATAACAAAAATCAGTACATGCTTTAGTACCATCAATAGGTTGATCACCACGCAGCGCAAGTACACAATCTATATCTGATTTTTTTAACACATCCAAATAACTTGCTACATCTTGCTTTGAATTACGAACACAAGTCAAATGAGGCATAACAGTTAATTTTAGTTTATCGTGTATATTTTGAACAATCTTTTTTTGCTGAACATTCGTTGCTGTAGAGGTACTTGTGACCGAAATCAACGCAGGATTATATTTATTCAAAATTTCCAATTCTGTATCCAAAGATTCGTAGCCATCGTCCTTTGGAGGAAACACCTCAAAAGATATAACAGGAAAAGATTTTTCCGCATTCTCTCTATTTAAACTGTAAATATCCTTTAATTTCATATGCAAATTATAACATATAAAAAACAAATATTTCATGATAAAATTAACATTATGGATATGAATTTTATAAAAACAAAATTAAACACACTAAAAGGGGATATTTTTGGAGGAATAAATGCGGCAATAATAGCCTTACCGCAAGCTCTGGCATTTGGAGTAGCAACGGGATTCGGAGCTACGGCAGGAATATGGGGAGCTGTCATTTTGAGCTTTATCGTCGGAATTTTAGGAACAAGCATCCCTATGATTTCAGGTATAACCGGTCCTTCAGCGATAGTAATTGCATCGGTTATGCATGCTCTAAATAAAGACCTATCCGCCGTCATTTTAATAATGTTCATGGCAGGTCTGATTCAAATAATACTTTCTCGCTCCAGACTTTTGAATGTTGTTAAGTACGTTCCATACCCCGTAATATCAGGTTTTATGAATGGCGTTGGTATAATAATTATAATTTTGCAACTAAACCCGCTTCTCGGGCTGACGACAAAATCAAACACAATTGAAAGCATTGAATATACAATACTAAATTTAGGTGCAATTAACAAAGAAGCTCTAATCCTCGGAGTAATTACACTTTTAATAGTGTTTGGAATACCTAAAAGGATTAATAAGATCTTCCCTTCAACTGTACTTGCACTAATCGTATGTACCATTATTTCAATTAAAACGGGAATGAGTGTTGATAAAATTTCCGCAGTCACAGTCGACATGCCTAAAATAATATTTCCTCATGCCAGCGTACATGACATAATTACATATTTTTCATACGCAATGACTTTAGCAATAATTTTAACTTCAGAAAGCTTACTTACAGGACTTGTATGCGATTCAATTACCAAAATACAAAGCTCACCCAAAAGGATAATTTTAGCGCAAGGAGTGGGAAACACCATTTGTGCACTCACAGGAACTCTTTCAGGTGCAGCGGCAACAATGAGAACAGTCGCAGCAATAAAGGCCGGAGCAACCACAAGACTTGCAGCATTAATCACACCGGTTGTACTGCTACTTTTATTGTTCAAATTTTCAAACTTTGTATCTGAAATACCTTTGGCAGTACTTGCTGGAATACTTATAAAAATCGGTTATGACATAATTGACACAAAACTTTTGAAGGTAATTAAACTGGCTCCGAAAGAGGATTTGTATGTGCTTATACTCGTTTTTTTACTCACGGTATTTTACAACCTAATCGTTGCCGTTGGTGCGGGTATTACTCTAGCTGCACTACTTTATGCAAAACGTGTCGCTGATAAAGCGAGGATTGTCCACAAAGTTGTTCATAATCGTGAAATATTGACACTTGAAAAAGATATTGAAAAAAACTTTAGACATAAAATAAGAATAGCACACATTGATGGACAGTTTTTCTTTGGCTCTGCAACACAGTTAATTTCAAAATTTGACGTAATGCTTGGGACTAAAATTCTAATACTCAACTACGATGCGAATGATATGCTTGATATCTCGGCAATATTCGCACTGGAGGACATTATTGAAAGGCTTAAAAGTCAACACATACACATTCTAATGGTTGTATCTAATGAAGCAGTATTAAACCAGCTCCGAGAATATAAAATCATCGAACAAATAGGAACACACCATATCTTTGATGAAGAGATAAAAGCTATAGATTTTGCCAGAAAAGCTATTAAAAGAATGCCTTAATTTTTTAAATACTCAAAAAAAAAAGACCTTTCGATAATTAATCGAAGGTCTTTTTTTGGGTTATAAATCCGATGCTACTTTGAGCAGGAGCAACATCCGCAAGCTTGAGATTTTAAAAGCTCAGCTTTGTCAGCACGTTCCCATGGTACATCAATATCAGTTCTACCCATATGACCATAAGCAGCAATCAACTGATAGAATTTACCACCATTTTTAGCAGGTAAACCTCTCAAATCAAACTGATTTATAATTGCAGCCGGTCTCAAATCAAAGTTCTTAGCTACCAATTCAGAAATTTCGTCATCTGAAATTTTACCTGTACCGAACGTGTCAACCATGATAGAAACAGGTTCAGCAACACCAATCGCATAAGCTAACTCAATTTCACATTTATCAGCTAAACCTGCAGCCACAATATTTTTAGCAACATACCTTGCAGCATAAGCAGCAGATCTGTCAACTTTCGTAGGATCTTTTCCTGAGAAAGCACCACCACCATGACGAGAATAACCGCCATAGGTATCAACAATAATTTTTCTACCGGTAAGTCCAGCATCACCTTGAGGACCTCCAACAACAAAACGTCCTGATGGATTTACTAAAATTTTTGTAGAATCATCTAATTTTATAGACTCATTCTCAAATACGGCATCTATTACATATTTTTTTATATCATTTCTGATAATTTCCTGAACTTTTGAGTTATCAGATACTCCATTAATTTCAGGATCATGCTGAGTAGATATCAACACGGTATCAATTCTTGAAGGTTTTCCATCAACGTACTCAACAGTAACTTGAGATTTTCCATCAGGTCTTAAATAGTTCAAAATATTTTGTTTTCTAACCTGAGCCAAACGATAAGATAGTTTATGAGCCAAACTAATAGGCAAAGGCATTAACTCAGGAGTCTCATTACAAGCGTAACCAAACATTATACCTTGATCGCCTGCACCAATATTTTCAGTTTCAGAAACTGATGTATCGGCATTATCATGACGAGTTTCATAAGCCTTATTTACGCCACCTGCAATATCACAAGATTGTTCATCAATACTTGTTAATACGGCGCATGTCTTATAATCAAATCCACCGCCCTCTCTACCAACATATCCGATATTCTTAATTGTATTTCTAACAACAGATGGAATATCAACATAGCAATCAGCAGTAATTTCGCCACATACAAGTGCCATACCCGTAGTTACAGTTGTCTCTGCAGCAACCCTTGCTTGAGGGTATTTTGTCAAAAATTCATCCAAAATTGCATCAGAAATCTGATCGCAAACTTTGTCGGGGTGTCCTTCTGTTACTGATTCAGAAGTGAATAAAAAATTTCTTGGTGTCATTTTTAAATTTCTCCTTAATTTATTTCTACCAGCCGGTAAGTTTTTCAATTCCAACCCGGCCACATCATTACGGCACATGGTAAATCAAAGTATTTTTAAAATCAAATTTCTTCACATAATATATTAACTATTATTAAAAAGTCACTAAATTATTAAATATTCGTTAATTTTCCTGACTTTTGTAAAAATAGCCTTAAAATGGTATTAACAAGATAGCAAATGGAGTTGTACTATGGTTGATTTTAACAAATTTACAAATTATTCTCAGGAGATATTATCATCTGCAAGTGCTATTATGAATTCTCATAAAAATACAGAATTACAGCCTGAACATATTATGCTTGCGATGATAAAAGATAATGGCATAATAAAGGATTATCTAACAGAACTAAAACTTTTAAATCAAAGTTTTATTGATAAAGTTGTGGGCGCAATCAATTCTTTTCCAACAATTTCGACACCACCTAACACTAGTCAATTGTTTTTATCTAATCAAACAGTAAAAATACTTGAAATAGCAGAAGAACTATCCAGTGAAATGAAGGATGAGTTTGTCGGAATTGAGCTAATTTTACTTGCGATGACAAAGCTTGAAAACAGCAACATTAAAAATCTGTTAAAAGATTATAGAGTTGACAGCTCAACAGTGTTAAATGTAATGAAAAAAATAAGGGGAAATAAAAAAGTGGATAATAAAAATGCAGAAGAAAACATGAAAGCACTTGAAAAGTATTCAACCGACCTAACTGCACTTGCGAGAAAAGGCAAACTTGACCCCGTAATCGGCAGAGATGAGGAAGTAAGAAGAATAATTCAAGTACTTAACAGAAGGACTAAAAACAATCCTGTTTTGATAGGTGAGCCGGGAGTCGGAAAAACAGCTATAGTGGAAGGTCTTGCACAACGTATCGTTAGAGGCGATGTTCCAATGAGTCTTAAAGATGTAAAACTAATTTCACTTGATCTCGGTGCATTGGTCGCAGGTGCAAAATTCCGCGGAGAATTTGAAGAACGACTAAAAGCAGTACTAAAAGAAGTCGAAGATTCAAATGGTGAAATAGTTATGTTCATTGATGAATTGCATACAGTAGTCGGAGCTGGAGCAACCGAAGGCTCAATGGATGCAGGGAACCTTTTAAAGCCAATGCTTGCAAGAGGTGTATTAAGAACTATAGGCGCTACGACAATTAACGAATATAGAAAATACATTGAAAAAGACCCCGCACTTGAAAGACGTTTTCAACCTGTACTCGTCGATGAGCCTAGCGTTGAAGATACAATAAGTATTTTAAGAGGTCTAAAGGACAAATACGAAGTTCACCATGGGGTAAGAATTCTTGATGATGCATTAATCGAGGCAGCAAAGTTGTCTGACAGGTACATCACAGACAGATTCCTTCCTGACAAAGCTATCGACCTTATTGACGAAGCTGCATCTTCACTTCGTATTCAAATAGACTCCATGCCTGAAGAAATTGACTCAATGCTAAGGCAAAAAATACAACTCGAAATAGAACGCGAAGCCCTAAAAAAAGAAGATAGCGATGAGGCAAAACAAAAAGTCGAAGATATCTCTAAACAAATAAATGAGCTTGAAAACAAAACATCAAAACTAAAAGCTCAATGGGAAAGTGAAAAAGCTTCAATTACTGGCGAAGCAGGTCTGAAAGAACAAATCGAAGACGTTAAACGGAAAATTGAAGAAGCTGAAAGAAACACTGACCTACAAACAGCAGCTGAATTAAAATACGGTAAATTACTTGAACTGGAAAAGCAACTAAAAGCTATCCAAAACAAAGAAAAAGTATCAAATCAGCTTTTAAAAGAAGAAATAGACGCAGAAGATATAGCAAATGTTGTAAGTAAATGGACCGGTATTCCTGTAAACAAACTTGTAGAAAGTGAAATGCAAAAGTTGATTAACATGGAAGATATCTTGCACAAACGTCTTATAGGTCAAGATGAAGCGGTAGTGACCGTATCTGATGCAATAAGACGGGCTCGTTCAGGTCTGAAAGATCCTAAACGACCTATCGGCACATTCCTGTTCCTCGGGCCTACAGGAGTCGGTAAGACTGAACTTGCAAAGGCACTCGCTGAATTTATGTTCAATGACGAAGATGCTCTGATACGTATTGATATGTCCGAATATATGGAAAAACATAACGTAGCAAGACTTGTAGGTGCTCCTCCAGGATATGTTGGCTATGAAGAAGGCGGTCAACTCACTGAAGCTGTAAGAAGAAAACCTTATTCTGTAGTGCTTTTTGATGAAATTGAAAAAGCTCATCCTGATGTATTCAACATAATGCTTCAAATATTCGATGACGGTAGACTGACAGACTCAAAAGGCAGAACCATAGACTTCAAAAACACGTTGATAATCATGACAAGCAACATTGGAAGTGACATCATTCTTGAAAACACTCTTAATTCTATGATGTCGCAAAATGACTTTGAAGAAACTAAAAACAAAGTTATGGAAGTCCTACGCAGCAGATTTAAACCTGAATTCTTAAACAGAATTGATGAAACTATATTTTTCAAAGCTCTAAATCTACAACAATTATCAGCTATTGTAGATATTCAAATGGATTATTTGAGAAAGCTTCTTGCTGATCAAGAAATCAACTTCAAAATCACAGAAGAAGCTAAAGAATTTCTAGCTACAAGAGGCTTCAACCCTGTATATGGAGCTCGACCGCTCAAGCGTGTTATACGTCAAATGGTAGAAAATCCACTATCAAAACTAATTCTTTCCCAAAAATTCAGGCACGGTGATGAAGTAGTGATTGATGTCAACGATGATGAAATAACATTCAATAAAGAATAAAAACTAAGGAGAGATATTAAAATCTCTCCTTTTTCGTAAATGTAAAACTTTTATAAGGAACTTTTAATTTCATTATTTCAATGCTATAATATCAATACAAGATAATATGATTTTAAGGGAGAAATATAAATATGTGTGGAATTGTGGGATATGTTGGAACTCAACCGGTCGTTGATATTCTTTTAGACGGGCTTCAACAGCTTGAATATCGCGGATATGATTCATCCGGTATTGCAATTTCTGATAATGGTGAAATTAAAATCTACAAAGCCGAAGGTAAATTACAAAATCTCAAAGACACTCTAAAATCACACAATGATGAAATTCAAAATGCACAAATGGGTATAGGACACATTCGCTGGGCTACTCACGGTGCTCCAACATTGATTAATGCACACCCTCACACATGTAATTGCGGTAGATTAGCACTTGTTCACAATGGAATTATTGAAAATTTCAAAGAATTAAAAGCTGAACTGGAAAAAGAAGGTTGCGTTTTCCGCTCTCAGACAGACACAGAGGTTGTTGCCCATCTCATCGCGTCTATATACGGTAAAATTAAAAATTTAACAGAAGCCGTAAGACTTGCGACATTAAGACTTGAAGGCGCTTACGCACTATGCGTTATGCACAAAGATTATAAAGATACCCTTGTTGTTACCAAACGAAATGCGCCATTAATTATAGGACTTGGAGAAGGAGAGCACTTTGTTGCATCTGATGTACCTGCAATTATAAAACACACTAAACGAGCTGTATATCTCGTTGACAATCAAATAGCAACCCTTACTCCTAAATCTATCGACATAATCAACTCACATGGTCAAAATATTGAATACAAGGTAGAAATTTTACCTTGGGAACCTGTTGCGTTGAGTAAAATGGGGTATAAGCATTTTATGCTCAAAGAAATTCACGAACAACCTGATGTAATAAGAAACATACTTGTAGGTAAGCTTCATACAACAAGTGACCCGGTTGTTTTGAACGAGGTAAAGCTAACACGAGACACTTTGAAGAATTTAAACCGTATTCAAATTATAGCATGCGGAACTTCACTTCATGCTGCGATGATTGGGAAATATATTATCGAGACTTTTTGCGGGATTTCTGTCGACGTTGAGCCTTCTAGTGAGTACATTTACAGACGCACTGTGACTGATGAACACACACTCGTAATCGGGGTATCCCAATCTGGAGAAACTGCCGATACACTTACAGCTATTAAACAATCAAAAGCAAAAGGTTCTCACATCCTTATTATTACAAACCGACCGGACAGCGCCATGGCAAGAGAAGCTGACAGCTTAATTCCAGTAAGCGCAGGTATTGAGGTCTCTGTTGCGGCTACAAAATCATATGTGGCACAAGTCATGTCTTTCTACCTCTTAGCTATTTATATGGCAGAAATAAAAGGAAGTCTTGACAGTACTATACTGAAAAATTTAAAAAATGAAATGATGATTATTCCTCAAAAAATAGAACAAATTCTTTCTCATAAAGAGGAAATTCAAAGGTGTGCAAAAGAATATGCAAACACAAAAGATTTTATATACATTGCAAGAGGAATAAACTATCCTACTGCACTTGAAGGTGCTCTAAAACTCAAAGAAATCAGTTACATAAACGCAACCGGATATCCAGCAGGAGAACTAAAACACGGACCTATTGCAATGCTGGATGAGACAATGCCTGTATTATCTATTTTGATGCATGGCAGTGTGTATGAAAAACTTTTATCCAACAGCGAAGAAGCTAAAGCCAGAAATGCAAGATTAATTGCTTTGACTAATTCCAATGATAAAAAATTAAATGATTTATTTGATTACATAATTAAGGTTCCTGAAGTTCATGAATACCTTTCTCCAATAATTGCAATTATACCTTTGCAATTATTGGCGTACTATATAGCGGAATTTTTAGGTAAGGACGTTGACCAACCTCGTAATTTGGCAAAATCTGTAACAGTTGAATAAATAAAAATTAGACTTAATTTTACATCTGTGGTAAAATCAGTTTATGAGTAATTTGCAAAAGTATTACAAACAGTCAGCTACATATAAGATTTTTACGGGAATAATTGGTGCTTGCAATGATTTTCTGGATACACTTGGGAAAATCACTCAAAATGGTATAGATTTTTTCAAATGCATATTAAAAAGACAAATTAACTCAACAGATCTAGTCGAACAATGTAACAGATTTGGGATAACTTCTTTACCAATTACACTTTCGATTGTTGGCATGACTTCAATAATTGTTGCCTCCCAAGTTGCACTCGAAATGGTAAAACAGGGCGGTGGAAATTTTGTCGGAATGCTTATGACTATTTTAATAGTTAGAGAAGTAGGAGTAATTATGTCAGGATTTGCTCTAATTTCAATGATAGGCTCCTCCATGGCTTCTGAACTTGCAACTATGAGAGTAACCGAGCAAATTGATGCAATAAAAGTTCTACAGGTTAACCCCATTAGATATCTGTTCGTACCAAGAGTATTATCAGGATTTATAATGATGCCTTTTGTAACAATAATCGCTTCAACTGTTGGAGTTTTAGCAGGAGCTGTTACAGCGAAATTTTCCGCAGATCTAAGTTTTAGAGCTTTTTTTGATTCAATGTGGCTCGGAATTTACATGAAAGATCTTTGGGTAAGTCTATTGAAAGCATTCGTATTCGGTGGAGTAATTGCACTTATTAGCTGTTCTTGTGGATACTACGCCTCTGGAGGAGCTAAAGGAGTTGGGCTAGCTACAACTAAAGCTGTAGTATGGTCATTTGTCGCAATAGTAATATTAGATATGATTTTTGCGCTAGCATTTTTCTTTTAACTGTGTATAATAGGTGAAATAATGAGCATTGAAGTTAAAAATTTAATAAAAACATTCGCAGACAAGACCGTCATCAATGACGTGTCTTTTAAAGTACAAGATGGTGAAACTTTGGCGATTGTCGGATTTAGCGGTTCAGGGAAAAGTACCATCTTAAAACTCATTTGCGGATTAATAAAACAAGATAGCGGTGAAATAATCACATCAGATGGGGATATAGCTATGGTATTCCAGTATTCAGCCCTATTTGACTCACTAAATATTGCTGATAATATCTCTTTTGCATTACATGAACGTCGTGATTTAAGAAATAAATATACCGAACAGGAAATAAGCAAAATTGTAACAGAAAAACTCGCATTAGTCGGATTAAAAGGCATAGAAAAACAATTTCCTTCTGAACTTTCAGGAGGTATGCAAAAAAGAGTAAGTTTTGCCCGAGCCATTGTGACTGAGCCTAATACAATTTTATATGATGAACCGACATCCGGTCTGGATCCGATTTCATCAACTCTTATTGAAGATTATATTGTAAGACTCAAAGAAGAGACTCAAGCTGCTTCAATTGTAGTTACCCACCAAATGTCTACAATAACAAGAACTGCTGATAGAGTTATCATGCTATATGATGGCAAAATAGTTTTTGAAGGTACTCCTCAAGATATGCTAAAACAAGATAATGAATATACTAAACAATTTGTAACAGCTTCACTTGAAGGACCAATGAGAATGATGGCATAAAATTATAGAATATGGAAGGATATAGATTATGAGAAATTTGTTTAATGATGATGTTATGTCTTTGGACACTTATATTATGTTCAAATTAAAGGAAGAAACTGCAAAACTTACTCCAGAGTTAAAAGCTAAAAATCGTACACCTATTTCTCTAGCAATGGGGGCACCTACTGCGAATCCTCCGAAAATGATAATACAACGACTCAAAGAAATTCTTGATGAAGATGGAATACATATGTACTCTATTCCTAAAGGTGAGAAATATTATCGAGATGCAATTTCACTAAGGATGAAAAATCGTTTCGGAGTTGATATCAATCCTGATACTGAAATTTTTTCTTTGATCGGCTCAAAAGAAGGTATAGCAAATCTCATAAGGACATTAATTACCTCGAAAAAAGAAGAATTAGAAAAAGATGTTATTATGGTACCTGATCCGGGGTACGCATCTTACTCTGAATTCATAAAGTGCTCCGGCGGAAAAGCTTATCCTATTCCTTTGACTATTGAAAATGATTACAAACCTGACATGGAAGAAATATTTACTAATCTTGTCAATGACGGATACAAACCCGAAAATGTCAAAGCTATGATATTAAACTTTCCTAACAACCCACTCGGTGCAACAACTACAAAAGAATATGTGAAGTCAGTAATTGAATTTTGTAAAAAACATGAAATTATACTTATCTCTGATGCAGCATACTGTGATTTGTATTTTGAAGAATCGGAAAAACCATTTAGCGTATTTGAACTGGAAGGAGCAAAAGATATAGCCGTTGAATTTTACAGTTTCTCAAAACCTTACGCGCTTACTGGTTGGAGACTTGGATGGGTATGCGGTAATAGCGAAATAATACAACGCTTTGGTAAAGCAAAATCAACTATAGATAACGGCATTTTCAAGGCATTACAAAAGGCTTGTGCCGAAATCTTGAACTCAAAAGAAGGCGATAAATATATTCAGGAAGGAAACGAAGGTTACAAACGAAAACAAGCTATCATGGTAAAAGGTTTTAAAGAGCTTGGATGGGATATTGACGAAACCAAAGTGCCTCATACGACTTTTTACTTGTGGCTGCCTGTTCCACCAAGGTATAACTCTGCTTTTGAATTCTGTGAAGATTTGCTAAAAAAATCAGGTGTCGTAGTCGTTCCAGGTAATGCATTTGGAAAATATGGTGAAGGATTTTTCAGACTTTCATATGTTTGCAGTGACGAACAATTACAAGAAGTTATAGACAGAATGAAAGCTGATGGTTTCACTTTTAACTAGGACTACCAAAATTTACAACTAAAAAAACCGCCTTATAAAAGGCGGTTTTTATTTATATATATAATAAGCAAATTATCAACTAACTTAAAGCCATCAAAGCTTTTACTGAACGAGCATTATCTCGAACTTCCTCATCTGAGTGCATTTCAACTGTGTCAGTCAAAATCTTAATAGCTTCAGCCTTATCTTGAAGTCCTAATAATTCATTTATTGTACTCATTGCTACCATTGTAGACAAATCGTTTATACCTTTGCCCTTGTTAGTAATAACAACAGACAATGAATCATGCATATTCTTCTTAACCAATGCTTTTGAAGTCATCTCTCTAATAACATCTAGTGAAGAATTTGTTCCAATTTCTTCTAACAACTGTATAGATTCAGGATCTTTATGATTGCCTAATCCCTCAATAATGTTGCTTACGTTTTTTAAATGTTTGTTATTTTTATTCATTAATACTGCCATCTTTTACCTCCCTAAGCTACCAATTTCGAAGCATCTTCAGCCATAGCAACTGCATTTGAAAGCATTGGTCTGATTTCTGCTATAGGCATTTTTTCTATTTGTTTTGCACTAATACCCTTTTCAAACATTGAATTCCAATTATTAGCGATATTTTCTTTAACATTTGTCAAAGCTCCAGTAAAAGCATTTTTCAGAGGTGCAAATGAAATTTCTGTTTCTTTCATTTTTTGCCAAGTGTTAGCTACCCCTTCTTTCATCCTTCTACCAAAAGCTGCAATTGATTCAATACCTGCCTGAATTCTTGATCCTAAATTAGACAATGAACCCACTAAAGCACTTGCTTTTAATTTTGTTGCACCTGTAAATGAAGGCTCCTTAGCCTTTGTAGGTTCAAACACATCTGCAGTCAAAACATTACCTTTAAATGTTGATGCAGCAAAAGGGTTTGATACACTGTTAGCCGGTCTTGCAACACTAGCTTCATGCTTTGATGTGTTGAAGATTCGTTCACGGATGTTTGAAATTGATAAATTTGCCATATTTAATCCTCTCTTCTAACTTTTTACATATCTAGAATATCATTTCATTTTATAATTTGCTCAACCTTTTGGAGGATTATTTACACAAAATACCATACTTTAGTTGCAAATTTTTTTATGGTAGAATAAAGCTATGGGATATAAAAACTTAGAAAAATTAATTGAGATAGTAAAAAAACTAAGATCTCCGGAAGGGTGTCAATGGGATAGAATGCAGACACATAAGTCTTTGCGACCAAACATGCTTGAAGAAGCTTATGAAGCCGTTGATGCAATTGACGATGACAATATGGAACACTTGAAAGAAGAGCTTGGTGATGTACTGCTACAGGTAGTTTTGCATGCTCAAATTGCTACCGATGAAAACTCATTTACAATAGAAGATGTCGCTAAAACACTTTCCGATAAACTAATTCACAGACATCCGCATGTCTTCGGAAATGTAAAAGTTAACTCAACTCAAGAAATAATAGATAACTGGGATAAACTTAAAAAAGAAGAAAAAACTCATAGAAAATCTGTTATGGATGGGATTTCCAGAGCTCAATCTGCTTTGATGAGTGCCCAAAAAATAAGCAAAAAAGCGGTAAAAATGGGGTTTGAATGGCCTCATGAGGACTCTTTATATGATTGCATATTTTCTGAATTTGGGGAATTCAAAGAAGCTAAACAAGCTCAAAATGAAGAGCTTATGGAGGAAGAATTCGGAGATTTGCTATTTGCAATCGTTAACCTCGCACGATGGAATAAAATTGACGCCGAACAAGCTCTTTTAAAAGCGAATAAAAAATTTATATCTCGTTTTAGAAAAATGGAAGAGCTTGCAAATAAACCACTAGAAAACTACTCGTTCGAAGAATACGACACTCTATGGAAGCAAGCAAAAAAAGCTTTAAATAAATAGTTTACCCACAATTATTAAGAAATGTAAAATATGAAAGATTCAAAAAAGCAATTCTCATATCAAAAAATCCTTTATATAAATATACAGGAAAGAGGATTTAAGATTATGAAAGAACAGGAATTAAATACATTGATGTCAGTAGTTTCAGACCCGATCAATAACGTATATAAAATCAATTCACGTAAAGATTTGGAAGAAATTCAACGTATCATCCGTATATTTAATATATCTAAAGAACAGCATAACAAACATACAATGCTTTCTATCAAAAATCTTGCCACTTTCAGACTTGTATTAAGTAACAATTAGTGATAAATTATTGATGCATACATAATATTTTACAAACTCCGAAATTCGGAGTTTTTTATTATGTAAAAAAAGCTAAATAAATTCAGGAACAAACAGCAATAATCCAATAGTCACGGCTATCGCTGTAATAAACATAACCGCACCTGCAGAGATATCTTTTGCCATGCCTACCAGCCTGGAATAACGGTTATGAAAAACTGCATCTAAGGAAAATTCAATAGCTGAATTAAGCATTTCCGCTGTAATAACCATTCCTATAGTCAATAATAATATACATAATTTTTCTGCACTGAATTCAAAATAAGCACCAAATATCAATACTAAAATTCCAACAAAAAAATGGATCCTTATATTTAACTCTGAGCGAATTGCCAAGCGAAGCCCTTTACGTGCATTTTTAAATGTATTTCTTAATCCCTGTTGCTTAAACCTACTCATTTTATACCTTTATTTTAAAACCGCATCCAAAGCTTCTTTTTGCAAAGCCATAACAAAATTATAATCCTCCATCGTTTGATGGTCAAATCCAAGTAAATGCAAAATTCCATGACTTATCAGAAAAGCCAATTCATACTCTGGGGAAACAGACTTTTTTTCAGCTTCTTCAACGACTTTATCAAGGGCAATAATCACTTCGCCAAGATTTATTTCTCCGTCAAAAATAAACTTATCATCAGAATCTGCAAAAATAGCAAACGTAATTATATCTGCAGGATAATCTTTATTTCGATACTCACGATTAATCTCATGAGTCTTTTTACTATCACAGTATAGAAAGTCAAAAGAAACAGTATTGTAATCAAAATTATTTAGACAGGAAGCTTCCTTTACAGAGTTTTTTGCCAGATAAAATTTCAAAATATTTTTAGCAAGATCTATAAATTTCTTTTCATCAACTTGCCAATCATTGTAGATATTTTCACTAAAAATATTTAATTCCATACAATTACTTATTTTCATCCTTATTGCTTTTTTCTTCCTTGTTAGGGGATCCCTCCAGTTCTTTTATTTTATTTTCCAAATCCTGATCCAGAACTTTTCCCATATTTATTTTACCGCGATTTAATTCTTCAACAATATTTTCTTGATATTTAATTCGATTATGCTGCATACCACGCAAAATTCTAGAAAACGTCGCGGCAATTGTCTTTATATCACGTAACGTAAGCGGGCTATCAGCCAACTGAGTATCATTCAATCTTTCAATTATAATTTTATCAATAATCGCTTCAATCTCCTCCGGTGTAGGATTTTTCAAAGATCTAACCGCAGATTCTACAGCATCAGCAATCATCAAAATTGCAGTTTCCTTCATGTTCGGTTTAGGACCTGTATAGCGGAATTGTTCTTCTTTTACGTTTTCAACTCCTTCTTCCTTTACTGCTTGATTGTAAAAATAACTGGCAAGCCCTTCTCCATGGTGCTGCAAAATGAAATTATATATAATCGGAGGTAAACCATATTCTTTGGCTATTTCGACACCATCTTTAGGATGCGCTGTAATAACCATTTTACTTAGTCTAGGGTTTAACTTAGTATGAGGGTTTTCAATTCCGAAATAAGATTGGTTTTCAACAAAAAACAACGGGCGTTTTAACTTACCTATATCATGATAAAAAGCTCCAACGCGAGCGAGTATAGGATTTGCTCCTATCGCCTCAGCTGCGGCTTCACACAAATTTGACACCATAAGACTATGATGATAAGTTCCAGGAGCCTCAAACTGCAAACGTTTTAATAATGGTTGGTTATGATCAGAAAGTTCTGCAAGTCCATATGGAGTGATTATTTTCGATGCACTTTCAAATAACGGTAATGTACCTAAGGTAATTATCGCACTCAAAACACCATTTACCAACATTAAACTAATATTTGTCAATATCAACCTGCTGCTTACATCTATCAAACATTTCTCCAACAGATAAATACTGAATAAAATTATCACACCGGCTAGAGATATTTCAAAACCGGTTTTAATTAAATCTATTCTTTTAGAAAATCTAATTTTGGAAATTGCAATGGTAGCGACCAAACTCAAAATAACAAATGTAGCCAAAAACTGTAAATTGTATTGATGTCCCACAGCTAGGACGGAAAGAAGTAAAGTTGAAGCCACAAAGGCAACACGCGAATTGGTAAAAATTGCCAAAATGAATATAAACGCAGGTATAGGTAAAATATAAGGCGAAAATCCAACAGGTAAAAGTGTTGATATTAAAGCAATAATAATCGCCAACACTCCTGAAATACTTAAGTAGCTTTCTTCCAAAAACTGTTTTTCAAAATTTTTCATATACAACAAAAATACAGACGTAGCCAAGAATACAAGAATATACATAGCTGCCAAGCCTTGCCAATTTAATTCATATACATTATATCCGGCTTTTCTTAGAGCATCACGTTTTAAACGAGTAACAGGTTCACCTTCAAAAACTATTTTATCACCTTTTTGAATTGTAATTATTATTGGTTTTACGGAACTCTGAGCATTTCTACGAGCAGTCTCAGTCGCGACCTCATCTTCAACAAGATTTGGGACAATTATCTGTTCCAGCAAGGCTCTTATCACTGAGACCTGACGTTTTGAAACGTTTGAAACTATATTATTTGCAATAATTCTGTCAATATTACCATTTTCATAATCTTTTTCCGTTATACCTTTATGTAGAATATTGGTAAGGGTTAAGTTAGCTTTATCAAAAATTTCACCTAAATTTTTATCATCGACTCTTAATAAAAAATTAATTACAAAGTCACGCCGATAAGTGTCTGAAATATCGAACAAAACCGCCAATTCTTCTTTTTTGACACTATCTGCGACATCTTTTTTACGGATTTGCATAATAGAAGAACGCAAAGTCTGCAAGTTATTTTCAATAAATCCATCCTCCGCGGGAACCAAAATTGGATCCACCTTTTGCATAATATCTTTTCGTTGTTGTTCTGTGCGTTTTACATCCTCTACTTGCAAAGTTTTTTGTGCAACTATATCACGCTTACTAATTCCATTTTCTATAATATCTTGAAAAAAGAAATTCTGAGATGCAATTATAGCTGTCATCAACATGGTAAACAATACGAAAGCTACAACTCTTTTAAATCTTGATAACCTTAAAAAATCTACTACCTTAGCCTTTATATTTATTAATTTCATAGCATTAATCCTTCTTTTTAGAATTATTTTATAACATCCCGAACAGATTTCAAGTCGATTGTCTTTAGGCGCTTTTGTATATCTTCAAGCAATTTACGATTTATTGAAATTAACTCTGCCAAAACCGCAATAAGTCCAACCTGAACACCTGTAATAATCAATATTGAAGCTAATATCAAAGACTGTACATGTCCATTACCACTTCCGGTGATATAGAACCATAAAAAACGTACACCAATAATACTTCCAAATAGTAAACTTAATCCAGACAAAATTATAAAAAATCTAAATGGTCTATATACAATAAACATTCTAAGCATTGTAAAAATAGAACGCCTTATATATTCAAACATGTTCTTGATAAGGCGGGACTCCCTCAATTCGGGATTAACATTCACTGGTACGCTTAAAATTTGCAACCCTTTGGCACGCGACTGAATTATTGTTTCCAGTGTATAAGTGTAGTTATCAAAAACATTAAGTTGCAACGCTGCATTTCTTGAGAATGCTCGGAAACCGCTTGGAGCATCTTCTACAGACGTAGATGAGATAAAACGCATCACTGCAGAGCCTAATTTTTGCAAAACTTTTTTTACAGGCGAAAAATGTCTGATTTTTTCAACCGGACGAGTGCCTATTACAATATCAGCTCTCTCTTCTATTATCGGTTGTACCAAATCTTTTATATTTGAAGCATCATACTGATTATCAGCATCCGTATTTACTATAATATCCGCACCTATTTGTAAAGACTTTTCCAGACCTGCTACAAAAGCCTTTGCCAAACCTCTATTAGGGGACAAATGAACAAAATGCTTAACACCCAAACTCTTAGCTACTTCAACAGTATTATCCGTTGACCCATCATCAATTACCACTATATCTATTTCGTCAATACCGACAATTTCTCTAGGCAGACTTTTCAATGCTACCGGTAAAGATTTTTCTTCATTATAACAAGGTATTTGAATTACCAATTTCATAATATATCACCAAATTTCTTTTTTTATTATATAATTAAAATGTAGTTTTTTCAAATTGTTAATTATGAAAAAGATAGGGATAATTTTAACAGTATTATTAGGGCTACTTTTAAGGTTAGTAGCAATAGACAAGTCCGAGGGACTTTGGAATGATGAGTATGTAAGTTATATGATTGCAGCAACACCATTTACTGATGGTTTTTGGCATGCTGTAAAATCACAATGTCACATGCCCTTTTACTATTTATATCTCAAAATGACAATGCTATTGTTCAACTCAGAAGATATTGTGCTCAGATTAAGTTCTGTACTTGCAGGAATTTTCTCCATCATAGCCATGTACTTTGTCGGAAAAGAAAGAAACACTCGTGTAGCATTTTACTGCGCTATATTCACAGCTTTTAGTTCTTTTCTAATCTATTACTCCCAAGAAGTAAGGTTGTACTCAATTCTATTTTTATTTTCAGCACTGACTTTACTTTTTACAATTAGATTGGTCAAAAAACCTGATATTAAAAACCTTTGTTTATTTGCTCTATCAGCATTTCTAGTACTTTTTACACACACTATCGGGTTTGTTTTCTTATTTTTCCTGCTTGTGTACTTAAGCTACAAACTATACCACTCTCATAAACAGGTAATAGTCAAACTTTGGATAATAATAGCTGTTTTATTGCTCTTACTGACTCCACTTATAGTCAATATTTTATTTAAACAATCTTTTTCTCAGTGGTGGGGAAGCTTTTCATTCTCTGCTATAGGATTTTTAATCACAGACTATTTTTCACCTGTCATAACAAACTTTACTGGAGCCCCTCCTAACTTCTTTTATAACTTTAAATCTGGATTTATCATATTCGCACTAACTCCTGCAATAATTGCTGTAGGATTTCTTATCAATGCCCTAAAAGAAAAATCCAATCGCGAAATTTTTTACATTGCGCTTGGCACAATTATAATTATGCTTGTTGCATCTTTGTTTGGTAAGCTGGTATTCATTACCAAGTACTCAATCGAAATTTATCCGATATTGATATATCTTGCCTGCATAGGAGCTGAATCTATCAATAACAAAGTAATAAAAAATGTATTCATAGGAATATTCTGCCTGTTGAATTTATTTTTCTTACTTGTCAGCCCACTCGCTGCAAATAAAATTTATAGAAAAGAAGGTCATAAACTTGTTGCAGACATAATACAAAATGCCAATCTTAAAAAGGGAGATGTAATAATATTGCAATACTACGATACTAAACGATTTAAAAAATATTATGATTTTTCCGATGTGACTGTCATTTCGATAAATAAAGGCAATTTCCCGCAATATATAGCTTCCAATATAAGCTATAAGGATGTGTATAAAAATGAAAATATAATCCGAAAGCAACTTGCTAGTAACTCTAATTCATATTTTGAAACTCAACTGATTAATAAAATAAAACCTAAAGAAAACAAAAGTGTACTGCTAATAGTGCTAAAAAGTGTCAGTTTTTTAAATACGAAATCCATTCAAAAAATAACATCAAATGATGAGTATTATTCACAAACTCCAATATTATTTTTGGTATTCTCTTATTTGAAAAACCAGACATTTAATACACTTTCAAAATACTATGAAAGTAGCGAAATTATGCAAAATGGAGAGTGGGCTGCCGTAAAGTTCACAAAACTTAACAAATAAGCAACAACTAGCAATTTTTAATATTCACAGTTGTCTATAAATATAGAAGGTTATATTTTTTGGAAGTAGGTCATGAAAGTAGAAAAAGTAAATTACAACATACCGATTATGCAGGAGCAACAAAAGCTTCATACAGCCGGTAATAATATTGTATCCGCACGATATAACCCAAACTTTTCAGGCAAGTACAACTCTGAAGATATTTACAAAGAGCTGATGAAATACATGCCTCAAAAAGTCAAATTAATGCTTAAAGTAAAAGAATGGACCGGCGAGGTACAAAATATCATTATTAACTCTATCGGAACAGGTCTAATTGCCCCAATATTCATCAAGTATAACCCACTGTCCAAAACTGATGAAGATACAAGAACATATTCAGCATGGAGACAACCGGTTTCCGCATTCTTGGCAATACTTACCCAAGTCGGCGCGACAATGCCTTTTAATAACAAAGTTAAAAGCATGGCAAATCAGGGCAAACTCGGACAAGATTATAACATGACTCCATATATGGATGACAAGTACCTTAAAAAACTGGCAAAAAAACAACATCCTGATTATACAAAAGCTCAAATCGCAGAAGCCGCACAAAAAATGAAAGCTGAGCAGTTAGAAGAATTATTAAAAGATCTGAGAACTAAAAATACAGTAATGTTCATTGAAGATGGCAAACCAAACAAAGTTCCTATGGATCCGAAAAGATTTCATGAAACACTGCTTTCAACAATAGAACAAATGATTAAAGATGAAAGCGCAGAAAAAGATAAAAATGATAACACAAAACGCAACTTCAGAATAAGAAGAAGCGAATACTATAGAACTCACGCAGACAAAGCTAATGCACATTTGGAGACTCTTGATAGAATTTTTGACTCCGGTGATATAGAAAAAGTAAAAAAAGAATTAGCATCCAAAATTTCAGAAATGAAATCACAAAGAGAAGATAAAGAGTTAATTAAGTTTACAGAAGAAATATTTAAACTTGGCGATAAATCAAATGACAATAGAACCATAAACAGTATGAGAGATAAAGTTCAGCGCGCGAAAGGCTATGTGCACGATTACAGCGCAATGACCAATAAAGATCAAGTGATAGAGCGTGTAAACAGAAGTATTGAAGGCAGAGTAACTGATATTGATAAAACTCTCAAATTCTTTAATAAGGTAAAAGAAGCCATTGAAAATAATAAAACAGTCTATGAAATTGAACAAATGTTCACAAAAGAAAAAGTCGTTAATAAACGATTACAAGAAAAATCAATAGACTTTGCACTAAAAGTAGCAGACCAATTAAAAAAACAAACAAAAAGCTGCATTGATGGATACAAACAGGTAGGTGGCATATTCGTTTCACTTGCAACATTGTTTGTGTCTTGTCCATTATTAAACTGGGTATATCCAAGATTTATGGCTGCAGTATTTCCTAACCTTTCAAACGGCAAACATAAGAAAGACACAAGCAACTTGATTGAACAGGCTAATAATACAAATAAAACAAATCCTACAGCTGATAACTCTTCAAAAACTCAAAACTCAGACACTAAAAAGAAAGTTGAGGTGAAATAATGGTAAAAATTTCATCTATAACTAATGCTACAAAACCATATATCCAAAGAATCAATCAGTGGTGCGAAAAGCCATACAAAGCACTGGCCAATGTTAAAATTGGAAAATATCGTCCAATGGATTCTGTAAATGACAACTATATTAAAGATAAAACCTCATTTATCACTGGACTTGGCGTTACATCAATAGTGTTAAAAGACGGAGTTGGTTGCTATATGTATGTAACCCAAAGTTTGAATAACAAGGATATACCAGAAGATAAACGTAAATTCGTTGCAGCATTGGATCTTGCAAATGGCGGACTGATGATTTTAATGCAACTAGCTATGTTCTTTACAATATCAAATAAAGTTGTTCAAGAAAAAATGTTTAACAAATTGTTTGGTAAGTATTTTGACAGGGCATCATCTAAAGGTTATCAAGCAAAACTCAAAAACACAGACTTGTTAAAAGATATGAAAGGTGCTGATTTTCACCCAGTACTTGCTAAAGCAAAAAAAGATGTTAAAGCAGCCTTTGAGAATGTTACCTCCCTGTTTGCAGCAACGGTAGTAGGTAAACGTATGCTAGTTCCATTCATCGCAACACCGCTCGCAGACAAAACCAAGGCTTGGATGAGTAGGAATGACAAACCGGTTGAAGTCAGCAAAGAAACAAAAAACACTTATGACACCAAAAAAGCAACCATAAACGATAAAATTGAAACAAAAACGACCCCATCTGATCATACTGAAAGTAAAAATACTAACTTACTTGATAAATTTAAAAAATAAAATACAGATATTTAAAAAGCTCCAATAATTTGGAGCTTTTTTTACAACTTCTAAAAAGGTTTTGTCTGATTTAACTTCATGCGCAACTCTCTAAATCTTGCAACATCCTCTTGAGTTTTACCGCTGTCTTTAAATAAAGCCTGTGAAGAAGGATGCACCATCAGAACATAATCCATATGAATTTCCAAGAAATTATACTTTCTAGGCGGTTGATTAGTATTACGCGGATAAATCTCTGCATTTGTAACAGCTAAAAATCGCCTTTCTTTATCATTCAATAAATCCGTTAATTCTCTATTTGTATTTGTATATTTTGAAACATGTACAACACCTTTTATGTCGTGATCAACAGTTAATATACAAACTTCTATAGGTACAGTATCAATATTCTTTGCCATGTTTTAATCCTTAAATTACTTCACTACTACTATAATACATTTTTATTAAATTGTCTATCCTTTTCGAACTCTTCCTCCATAAGTTTCATGGACATCAACAACCGTTAAAAAAGCACAAGGGTCAATTTCCTTGACAATTTCCTTTAACTTTCCAAGCTCAAGTCGAGCTACAACACAATAAATTAAAGTCTTTTCCTTACCTGAGAATGCTCCCTGTCCATCCAGATAAGTAACCCCGACATTCAATCTTTCAAGTAGAGCCTGACCGATATCATGTGAACAATCACTTATAATTCTGACAGATTTAGAAGTATTAAATCCTTCCAGCACTAAATCAATTATTCTAGAAGCAATAAAATAAGTAATGACCGCGTACATAGCTTTTTCGAGCCCAAACACAAAACCTGCCGCCGAATATATGATTATGTTAAATCCCATAATCAATTCACCAACAGAGAAACTAAATTTTTTAGACAAAACTAAAGACATAATCTCAGTCCCATCAGTAGAGCCATCATTTTTCAATACAAACCCCACACCTAAACCGAGAATTATACCACCGAAAACAGTCGCCAATAACAAATCTGTTGTAACGACTTCAAAATGATGAAAAAAATTAACAGCTACAGCCAACACTGCAATAGCATAAAATGTCTGCAAAACGAATTTTTTTCCAATTTTATTGAATGCTAATAATATAAACGGTAAATTTAAAACAAAAATTAACAATCCCAAATTATACTTAGTCAAATGAGCAAGAATAATACCAACACCGATAATTCCACCATCAATAATATTGTTAGGGACCAAAAAGCACTCTAGTGCACAAGCAGCAATAAAAGGACCTATCGTCAAAAAGATAAACTTTTTCAGTATTCTAAAAAAAGTACTTCCAAAAGAATTTTTACCCATTTGACTTTCCTTTCGTTTGTTCATTATGAACAGTCTTTTTAATTGTAATAAAATTATTTATTTTAAAAATAGTCTTTTTTTCATCTAAATTATCATTTTTTATACCAAGAATATTTTCTAAATCATTTTTTAAAGTCACAAGATCTTCATATTTTTTCAAAGTTCCGTCAATAGCAAGTGAAACATCTCCTGTTTCCTCGGAAACAACAAGGCAGGCTGCTGTGCTAATTTCACTCATTCCAATAGCCGCACGATGGCGAGTACCATATTTCCAACTTAATTTTGGATTCTCCGTCAAAGGTAAAAGAACGCCTGCAGAAATAATTTTTGAACCATTTATAACTACCGCACCATCATGAAGCGGAGTGTTCGGATGAAAAATTGTCAAAATCAATTCAGTGGACAAATCCGCGTTCAACTTTGTACCGACATCACTATAAGTATTACTTAAATCACTTTGAAAAACAATTAATGCCCCAGTATGTGATTTGGATAAGAATTTCACAGCCTCCAAAAGTTCCTTCATTACATCAATTTTAGGGTTTTTGGAGACATGAGAAGCTGGACTAAAAGCTCTACTTATAAAATCCACCTGACCTAAAAAACCTAAAAAACGTCTCAACTCAGGTTGAAAAATAACAATCAAACTAAGTGAAATCAAGGTGACAACAGACTTTAAAAACATACCTAAAATACGTAAATCAAGTCTAACGAGGACTTCACCAAACACCCATAGAAAAATCAAAATAAATAAACCTTTAACAAACTTTTCTGACTGAGTGTTTTTAATAAATTTTTTATAAAAAGCATATAAAATTCCAGCAATAACAAGGATTTCTGCAACATTTGTAAAATTAAATGACCAGTCAAGTAAGCCTATTTGCTTTTGTATAAAAGTTAATATTTCATTTATCATTTTTCATTAACCTATCAGGAATTAAATCATGTGCAACAATATCATCTAATGATTCTCTTTTTATTATTAATTCAGACTCAGAATCAGCAACTAAAACCATTGCAGGTTTTTGAACTCTGTTATAATTAGATGCCATTGAATAATTATAAGCACCTGTATTATAAACACAAAGAATATCTCCTTCCTCCAACTCAGGGAGATTGATACTCTTTATCAGGATATCACCGCTTTCACAAAAACGACCAGCAATGGTGACAGTATGAGCCAAGTCATTATTGGGCTTGTTTGCAACTTGAGCACAATATTCAGCACCATACATTGAAGGCCTTGCATTATCAGCCATCCCTCCATCTACTGCAAAATACTTCTTACCTCTGGGTACCTGCTTAGAACTACCTAAAGTATATAAAGTCACTCCCGCCGTAGAAATAATACTACGCCCCGGCTCTATATATAAAATTGGCGGATCAATTTTGTACTTTTGAATACTCTGATTTAAAGCATTAATAATCTTTTCTGCGATATCAAAAGTTGACGGAGGCAAATCTGACTCTACATACTTAACTCCAAGACCTCCACCGACATTTATCTCATCCAATTTTATTCCATATTTTTCATCAAGTCTTGAAATTTCTTTAATTAAAATTTCAATCTCATCAGCATAAATGTTTGTTTCAAATATTTGTGAGCCGATGTGAGCATGCAACCCGCGTAATTTCAAATTTTTATACTGTTCAACAATTAACTCAACAGCCTCATCAACCTGAGTCAAATCAAAACCAAACTTAGAATCCAAATGTCCTGTCTGAATATATTCATGTGTATGACACTCAATTCCCGGAGTAATTCTTAGCAAAATATCTACTTGCTTATGGTGAGCTGCAGCAATTTCATTAAGTATAGTCAGCTCAAAAAAGTTATCCACAGAGAACCTGCCAACCCCAAGTTCTATTGCAAGATTTATTTCTTCAAAAGACTTATTATTACCGTTAAACAAGACTTTTGACATATCTACACCGGCTTTGTATACAGTATAAATTTCACCCGCAGATACAACATCAAATCCAAATCCTTCACCTGCCAAAAGCTTAGCCAGAGCCATACAACATAATGCTTTAGATGCATACATCATATTTACTTTAGGATAATTTTCAAAAGCATCTTTATAATCTTTACAAATAGAGCGAATGGTTAACTCATCCAATACATACAAAGGAGTATTATAATTGTTCGCCAAATCAACAAGATCGCATCCACCAATTTCAAGATTACCTTGCTCATTAACTTTAACTGATAACGGTTTCAAACTCTGATTTGTACTCACTAAATTACTCCTGACAATCTCTCTACATAATTATGATATCACACATCCATATAAAAATAAATACATTAAACGTGTGAACAGAAAATTTTTAAGATTTTTTTTACATTTCAGTCAAGTTGGTCATAAACTTTTTTTATTTCTTGTATATCCTGCCACATAAGCCACTTTGGACTACCCTTTTCTCTAGAATCATTTCTTAAAAGATATGAAGGGTGAAAAATCGGCATCATTTTTGAAAAATTAGGACCCTCAAACCATTTACCTCGAAGTTTTGTAATTCCGAGCTTAGTGTCAATCATGGAATTGACAGCAACCCTACCACATAACAAAATAATTCTTGGCTTCAAAATATCTAATTGAGCATCAAGGAATTCTCTACATGCCACTTTTTCTTCAGGAAGCGGATCCCGATTTTCCGGTGGACGACATTTTAATGTATTGCAAATATACACATGCTTTTTTCTATCCAATCCGACAGAGGCAAAAATTTTATCCAAAAGCTGACCAGCCCTCCCTACAAAAGGCTCACCTTTTTGATCTTCATAATACCCAGGAGCTTCACCAATCAACATCAATTTGTAATTTGGAACGCCACCTGCAAAAACAATATTAGTTCTGGTTTTACATAATCCGCATTTTTCACATGTTTCACACTTACGCCGTACATCCTCTAAAGCTTTTATATCCTTTTCTAAATCTTGCATTAAAATTTCACCACCTATTACACAAATGAATTATACTTGAAAAAGATTAAAAATAAATTAATAAAAAATGAACTAAATATTTTTTGAGGTAAAATGTAATTAGGTAAAGAAATTCAATAAAAGGGAAAAATTATGTGGGAATACACAGAAAAAGTAATGGATCACTACAGAAATCCTAGAAACGTTGGCAAACTTGACAATCCTGATGCAGTTGGCATAGCAGGTTCTCTTGCATGCGGAGACCAACTGAAAATCTATCTTAAAATAGAGAACGGAATTGTTACAGATGCTAAATTTCAAACATTTGGATGTGGTTCAGCTGTTGCCAGCTCTAGCATTCTAACCGAAATGATCATTGGCAAATCTATCGAAGAGGTAAAAAAAATAACAAATAAAGATATAGCAGATCAACTTGGAGGTCTTCCTCCCGAAAAAATGCACTGTTCAGTCATGGGATATGAAGCCTTGGAAGATGCTTTGAAAAACTATGCCCCAGAGGACATGGTCGATCTTGACGAACTTAGAGAAACCGAAGTCCGCGAAAAAATCGTGTGCACCTGCTTCAATGTCACAGAGAACCAAATTTGGGAAGCTATTAAATTAAACGGACTAAAAACCGTCGAAGAAGTTACCAACTATACAAAAGCTGGCGGTGCTTGCGGGAAGTGTAAGGTCTTAATTCAAGATATAATAGATACTTACTATCACAAAGAAAGAGAAGAAAAGAAAAATGAATTAACACCTACTCAAAAAATCCTAAAAATAAACAGTATCATTGAAAATCAAATTTCCGCAGAACTCAGAAAAGATGGCGGAGATATAACTTTAGTGGACATTGATGGTAACCGAGTTATGGTAAAACTTAGAGGAAAATGTTCAGGATGTAAAAACTCTCATCTCACGCTAAAATCATTTGTCGAAACGACATTAAAAGAAGCCGTAGATCCGGCAATCGAAGTTATTGAAGTATAATTTAAGACAAAAACAAACAATATCCAAAAGAGGTATGACAATGGAAAAATTAATATATCTAGATAATAACGCAACAACTTGTGTAGATGAAAAGGTAATTGAAGAAATGCTTCCGTTTTTCAAAACAGAATATGCAAACCCTTCAAGCATGTATGAGTTTGCGAAACCAGCTGGAAGAGCACTAAAAGAAGCTAGAGTAAAAATTCGAGATCTTTTCAATGCAGCAAATGAAAAAGAAATTATATTTACCTCCTGCGGTTCTGAAAGTGCAAACCAAGCAATTAGAGGCGTTTTAAATATGAACAAAAATAAACGCCATATAATAACGACAAAAGTAGAACATCCTGCTGTATTAAACTTGTACCAAGCTTTAGAAAAACAAGGATATAGTGTAGATTATATTGGCGTAAATTCAAACGGAGAATTAGATCTGGAACAACTTGCATCATCCATTAATTCTGATACCGCTTTAGTCTCCGTTATGTATGCAAATAATGAAACCGGCGTTATTTACCCTATTGAAAAAATTTCAGAAATAATAAAAACAAAAAATCCAAACACAAAATTTTTCGTAGACGGAGTACAAGCAGCAGGAAAAATCCCAATTGATGTACAACAATTAGGCGTCGACCTTATGGGCATTTCTGGACATAAATTTCATGCTCCGAAAGGTGTCGGTGCATTATACATTAATTCTAAAACAGTAATTACACCGTTAATAATCGGCGGTCACCAAGAAAGAGGACTTAGGGCTGGGACTGAGAATGTACCTTTCATTGTAGGTATGGGAAAGGCGGCTGAACTTGCCATTGATAATTTAAAATATGAAATGACAGAAGTAAAACGTCTTAGAGATAAACTTGAAGCTAATATACTAAAAAATGTATTCAACGCAAGACTAAACACCGGCGTAGCTAATCGTGTACCTAACACTACAAATATCGGTTTTGAATATATTGAAGGAGAGTTGATTTTACTGCATTTAAGTGATTTAGGTATTTGTGCAAGCTCAGGAAGTGCCTGCACATCAGGCTCTCTTGAGCCAAGTCATGTACTTAGAGCAATGGGTGTTCCGTTCACAGCAATACACGGTAGCATTCGTTTTTCATTGAGCAAATTCACAACAGAAAGTGAGATTGACTATGTTACGGCATCACTTCCTGCAATAGTTGATAAACTTACTAACTTATCACCTTTTCAAACTGAGCTGGAAGCTTTAAGAAATCTCAAAAAATAATTTTCATTCGTACAGCATAAAACCACGACACCGATATGACTATCATATCGGTGCTCGTTTATTTATTGAAAACTATTTTATTAAAGTCTGTACTTCCTTGAAATTTGGATGTTTTGCACTACCTAGCCACTCAAACAAAGCTATTTCTAAACAAGAAATCTTAGCTCCATTTTGACTCATTGCCTCAATACCTTGCTTAAATTCATATTTATTTCGACTAGCACAAGCGTCTTTTATAACATAAACATCATACCCAGCCTCAATCAACGCCGCAGTGGTCTGATGCACACAAATATGAGTTTCTATACCACAAATAACAATTTGTTTTTTACCATACGATTTTATTTTATCCGCGATTTCCTCAGACTCTAGCGCTGAAAATGAGACTTTTTCGAATACCGAACAATCTGCAGGCATAGAATCTATTACAGGAGCCACTGTATTACCAAGCCCCTTTGGATATTGCTCTGTCACAACTACAGGAATTTGTAAAATCTTTGCCGCCTCAACAAGCTTCGCCGTCTTTGATACAATCGTGTCCTTTTCAAGCATATTTACTAACTTATCCTGCACATCTATAACCAATACAAGACTATTAGTTTGTGACAACTTATTTACCATATTATAACCTCTTTTATCTTACTTTACCTCAATATACTCTTTTACAAAATCTTCGACAATTTTGGTAAGATCTCTTTGATTTATCTTGGAAAGAGAAAGATTAATCTCTTTATTTTCAGGACTGTCTAGTCCTTGATGAGATATCTCGATAGTAACCTTAGCTAAACCTGAATACAAAATTTTTAATTTACTGTCTTTATTTCGACTTTTTAGGTGAAAAACACTTTGATTTTTTTCTGCAAACTGAAAGATATTACTATCAGTGAGCTTATTTTCATAAGCCTTTTGTATTCTATAAAACACAGGAATAATAACTTTCTCTAATTTTTTTTCATAAAGGTTACGGAATAATTTGTAATTTTTTGTTTGTTCCTCACTATCCTCAAGCCAATCGTCAAGACTTTCCGGTTGATATTCCCCAATCATGTAAGTACTATCAGAATATGTTGCATCCAAAAGCGCTTTTAACCCTTCTTTTTCTAACTGCTCAAAAGTTTTACCTTCAATACTGCTCAAACCTGCTTTTATTTCCAATCCTTCAGGACAAGCTGACTTTATCTTTTCAATAACTGATACAGCTCCTGCAAAATCAGTATAAGGCAAAAGCAAATAAAACTTTGATTCCTGACCAAATGTCACAATATCATCTTTTCTTAAGTATTGTTTCAATATCTTCGCTATTTTATCACTTGATACCAAAGATTTACTATTTTCTCCAACCGATAATACAACGAATGTACCACTATCCAAAGCTCTCAATGTTAATTCATTGTTTATAATATTTTGAGCACACTTATACTCATAAAAACCGGTATCTTTGTCCAAAAACTGTTTTTGAATTAACAAGCGATTTGCTCTATCGTAATTTAAGGAAGTTATCTCCTTCTTTAGAATATTTACTATTCGGATAACCAGCTCAAAATCTTGTACATTCTCTCTACAAAAATCAGAAATGCCGGCATCATAAGCATCCAATATTAAATCAGCATCATCAGCTAAAAGAATGACCGGTGAGAAATCTTTCAGTTGACGAATAAGTGCCATCGACTCATCCGACTCCGCAGCCTTAACTATAGACACTGCAACCGATGAATCCATAACTCTTTTCAATGCGTCAGAATACCCACAAAAGTCCACATTGTCACTTTTTCTCAATAATTTTATTTTCTCAACAGTATTTTTAGCAAAAGCCTCATCTTTAGATATTAAAATTATGTTATTTTCTTTATTCATAAGCTATACTTGTAAATGTTTTTTAATACATAAGAAACTACCACCTGCACCGAACAAAACACCCATCGCAAACATAGTTATTATAACTATATTTTGAGCGAGCACAGGTCCTGGCACCATAAAAAATTTGTGCATATTCATTAAACCTTGATTTACAAAATTTAAAGGTAACACTGCTATCAAAGCACCCATCAAACCGTAAAATGCACCCTGCATAATTAATGGGAACCTTATATACCAATTACTTACTCCCATCAAACGCATTATTTCAATTTCGTCTTTTCGAGATTGGATAACCAATTGGATTGTATTATTGATTATAGTAACCGTCAAAATACCCATAATTATTATCACAAAAACTGTAATAGTGTTAACAATATTATTTAATGCCTCTATTTTTTTTGCTAAATCTTGCGCATAACTAACATCCTCGACGGAATTTAACTGTTTTACATCTTTAAATACCAATTCAATATTCTCAGGCTTGTCTACTTTTACATGCAGTGTATCGGGCAAAGGATTTTCCATATCAGGTAAATCCATCTCACGTTTTAAATTTGTCCAAGAAGTTAACTTAGGAATTATATCCACACCCTCAACATGTTCAAAACTTTTAACCCTATTTTTTACTACATTTGCATCTGCACCCTCTTTCAAATACACTGAAATCTCCAGCACATTACCTAATTCATGGGCAAAAGTAGACACCGAAATAGCCGTTCTAAAAAACGAAGCAAAAATCGTCAATATCGCCGCCATAGTTGTAATTATAACAAGATTAACTATTCCTGTACGTCTTATACCATGAAAAGTCTCCATTGAAAGGCGGTATAAAATTCGTAATTCACAAAGCCAATCTTTTGGAATATGTTTTTTTACTTTTTTCTTAATCTGTGATTTTGTCGGATTACTCATATGTACCTGCCTGTATATCTCTAACTACTTCACCATTGTCCAGTGTTATAACACGTTTTCTAAAATAATCAACCATAGCATTATCATGCGTTGAAACAATCACCGTAATTCCTCTTTGGTTAATTTGGTCAAGAATTTGCATAATCTCCATGGAATTTTTAGGATCTAAATTTCCAGTAGGCTCATCAGCTATAAGCAATGGAGGACCATTTACAATAGCTCGAGCAATACCTACACGCTGCTGTTCTCCACCAGATAATTCAGCAGGCGTCACATTCATCTTATCATATAGACCAACAATCTTTAAGGCACCGCAAACGCGAGCATTTATTTCCTTTGAGCTTATACCTAAAGTTCTGATTACATATGCAACATTGTCATATACACTCTGGTTTTGTAAAAGCTTATAATCCTGAAAAACAATGCCCATGCAACGTCTCAAATTCGGAACCTTGTCACTTGACAAGTTAGCAACATTAATACCTCCAATTGTAACAGTTCCACTTGAAGGCCTTTCTTCGCTGTATAAAAGCTTCATTAATGTCGATTTTCCAGCTCCTGAAGCACCAACTATAAAAACGAACTCACCTGACAAAATATCCAAGTTGATATTTTTTAGTGCATAATTTCCATTTTTATACTTTTTTGTAACACTTCTAAATTGAATCATATTTATACTTACCCTTTATAAACCAATCTGTACTTATCAATCTGGCGTTTTATACTCAACACCAACTTTTCAGATGTCAGCCCATAATAATCCATGAGAAAATCTGATTTTCCACTTTGTCCAAAAGTATCATTTACCCCTAATCTATGAACAGGAACAGGGTAATACTCTGCGAGCAATTCACAAACGGCACTACCTAGCCCACCAATAATAGAGTGGTTTTCAACAGTCACAACAAACTTTGTCTTTTTAACGCAATCTATTATTGTCGCTCCATCTAAAGGTTTTACAACCGGAACATTCAACACCTGAACCGAGTAACCTTGGGAATTCAATACATCAGAAGCCTCAAGGACTTCTGCCAAAGTTTCCCCATTGGTAATAACCGTAACATCTGTACCTTCTTTTAATACATCTACCGTACAAAAATCAAATTCATAATCCTGAGGGAATACATCACATACATTTGTCCTTGGAATCCTAATATACATAGGTCCATAGTTTTTTGCAGCAAACCTGATTACCTCTGCGCATTCTTGGCAATCTGCAGGCACAATCACCGTCATATTGGGAATACTTCTCATTAAGGAAATATCCTCCAGTGCTTGATGACTTGCTCCGTCTTCACCTACTGTCACACCACCATGCGTCCCTATAATTTTTACGTTGAATTCAGGATAACATACAGAATTCCTTATCTGATCATAAGTTCTACCCGTAGCAAACATTGCAAAACTTGAAACAAATGGGATTTTTCCTGCAGCTGCAAGACCAGCTGCTGTCGCTATCATATCTTGCTCAGCAATACCGCAATCAAAAAATCTGTCTGGAAAAGCCTTTGCAAACATCTGAGTCTGTGTCGAGCATGCCAGATCCGCATCCATAACAACAATATTACTATTTTCTGCACCTAACTCCACTAAAGTTTTTCCAAATGCCGAACGTATAGACTTTTTTTCTGATCTGTTAATAGTGTACATATTTTCCCTATCCTAATTGATAATATACAGTATAAAACCCCGCGTAAAAGTTTCCAATATTATTGTATCACAAACAAAATGTTTGTAGTAGAATAAACTTAGGGATGTGTGTTAAACTTATTTAACACAGTTTTGAACTTAAGGTATAAATAGCATTTTAGACATTTTTGTTAAGATTTATTAAAAAAAATTTTTAGATTAGCAATTTTATTTCTTGAGGAGTCTTAAACCCAATGTAGAAGTAATAGGAATTTAATTATTTTATAGGAAAGGAAAGAATTATATGATGCAAGTTCCAACTTACGCGCAACCAATTCAACAACCAGTTGCACAACCTAGCTACAACGCAGTAAAAATTGATATTATCAATCCTCAAGCTGGCGCACCAGTAGCTCCTCAACAACAACCTCAGTATGCACAACCAACAATGCCATACTACAATTACCCACAAGGTCAAGTTTATGACTACCCACAAGCACAGCAACAACCATATTATATGCCTCCTCAAGTGCAACAAACTCCGGTACAACAATCCCCAAAGTTGCCTGAGGCACAACCGATAAAGGAAGTGCCAGTAGAACCGGCTCCTGTAGCACAAGCTCCTGCGCAACCAGTTCAAGCTGAAGCTGCAACTGCAGTTCCTCAGCCACAAGTTGTGCAACAACAAAACATTAATGTTGCACCGACAGCAGCACCAGCTCCTGTTGCAACAAATGAAGCACCTGCAGTAACACCTGTTCAACCTACAGCTCCAGCAGCTACAACTGCTCCTGTAGAGGTAGTTCCTCCTGCACCTGTAACCCCTCAAGTAGACTTAAATGGTTTTATCGCGAAATTAACAAGCCCTGATTATGAAGTGCAAGCTAATGCTATGGAAGAAATAGCAAACATGGTTAAAGATGAACCACAAAAAGCTACAGAATTGTTAGATGAAAAAATTGTTAATGCGTTAAACAACATAATCACAGCAGACTCTAGTAAGCTTGAAGGTCCATCAGCAGAACAAATCGCTGCAAGACAAAAATTGATGTCAGGTGAAAAATTAACAGACGAAGAAAATAAACTTGCTAATACAATGACTCCAATGGAGCAAGCTGAAAGAAATAAAAGCTATGCAATGTTCACTGAGTCTATAATGCAAAAACTATACGGTGATGAAGTTCAAAAACTTTCAAATACAACCGTTCCATTGACAGAATTACCGGGTGCTGTAACAATTGTTGACCAGTTGAAAGACAACCCAAACCCAATGGTTAGAGCCTCAGCTATTGAAGCCCTCAGTTACATTCAACAACCGGCTTACAAAGAAGACTTAAAAACATTATTCACAATAGCTCAAAAAGACCAAGACAAAAACGTTCAAGACGCAGCCAACGCAGCACTTGACAAATTAAGCAAAATATAATTTTAAATTCCTTTCTTTAATTCAATATAAAAAAAACGAATCGGTATAAAAATATTTCAATATCGGTTCGTTTTTTATTGTGTGATATAATATAAATATGAAATTATGTGTTTTTCAAGGAACATTCAATCCAATACATAAAGCCCATCTTGATATGGCAAGATTTGTGTTGGAGAAATTCAACTTCGAAAAAATCATTTTCATACCTGCAGCAAATCCTCCACATAAGGACTATGATTCAAATATGTCAATCCACAGACTAAAAATGGTTGAACTTGCAGTTAAAAAATTCAAAGATTTTGAAGTGTCTAATATTGAATTCCACATCAAAGGGAAATCTTATTCTTACCTGACCGCTCTTGAATTATACAAACATTATGATGTGAGCGGAAAAATAAATTTCATAATCGGGACTGACGCATTTGAAAAGATTGAAAACTGGTATAAAAGTGATGAATTTAAAAAGCTGGTTGATTTTATTGTATTTGTAAGAGAAAATAATTTTAATCCAAACAGATTTCAACATCTCAAAGAGAAAGGATATACCTTTCAATTTACTCAAATGCCATTTGAAGATATTTCATCGACAGATTTACGGGAAAGAATCAAAAAAGGTTTATCAATTAAAAATTTAGTAAGCAAAGAAGTAGAGGATTACATAAACAAGTATGCACTATACAAAGATTAATGAACAAGAAATTAAAAAATGGCTTAAAAAAAATCTTTCACAAGAAAGATATTCACACACTCTCGGCACTGCAGAATGTGCAAAGGAATTGGCGCAAAAATTTGGACTTAACCAAGAAAAAGCATACTATGCAGGTCTTTTACACGACTGCGCAAAATGTTTTTCTAATGACAAATTATTGGAAATCATAAAAAATAATCTTCAAGTGGAAGAATGTGAATTATTAAACTATAAAACACTTCACGCTCCTGTAAGTGCACATATAGCTAAGACAGAATTTGGTATCAATGATTCTGAAATACTCTCATCAATCAGATGGCATACACTAGGCAAAATTAATATGACAGACTTTGAAAAAATAGTATTCTTAGCTGATAAAATTGAACCCAACACTAGAGAAAAATGCTATTGTGAGAAGCTTCACCAATACCTTAATGAAGAGAACGGGCTAAATAAAGCTATTTTGGAATGCTATAAAGCAACCGTAAAAAGTCTTGTTGAAAGAGATTTAAAAATTTGTCCACTGACAATAGAAATTTATAATAAACTTCAAGATATTGTAAAAGTATAAGACAAATATTTTGAAAAAATAAATATTTATGCTATCATACACAACAAGAGAGAGGGTTGCTTGATGAAAATACTGGAGATTAAGAATAATTTAGTAAAAATATCATATGATATGGACGATAATTTAGCATTATCAGGTTTTGTCATCATTGAAGACACAAACTGTCCTTACGTTGCGCAAGTCGTCAGTTTAAAAGCCGATACTCCTATTAACACTGCCATAGTAAGACTATTATTTACTTTTGATTCTGAAGGAGTACTAAAAAATTACAACGGCACAATCCCTTCAATAAAAGCCAGTATTTCAAAACTACCATCTAACGAATTATTGGATGTAATGCCGGTAGAAACTCCCATTAAACTGGGCGCTCTTGCTCAACAGGGAATACCTCTGTTTGTTGATAAAACAGCCTTTGAGCACAATATGGTTGTTTGTTGCAATAAACAAGAAAACATTAATACATTTGTAAATAACATATTGCCTCAATTTGACGCCATACAACAAAAAACAGTGGTTATAGATGTTGATGGTGAATTTGATTATGAAAACAAGTTTGAATTTGGTTATGACTTCAAACTACCACTGAACTACACCACACTTGAATATATTTTTGATAATGATCTTGGTGACGTTGATGCAACAAGCAAAGCTGTAATACAAGATATATTTTATGAAGTTCAAGAATACTCCAAAACATTACCTCTCGGTTTTATACCTTTTAACACTTTCTTAGAAGTAGTTGATGCGCAATACAAAGAAACAAAAATACCCGAATTAGTATTATTAAAAAACAAGTTACTTAAGTATAAAGAAGAAAACGTGTTTGCTCTCAACTCTGTAGAGATTACAGACTTGGTTGAAGAGATTAAACATAGTAATATCACGGTTCTCAACATCTCAAAAGTGGAAGGTGAATTACAAAAACAAGTAATTTCCTATATTTACGATACTATGGCTCAAACACAAGAAACTGTTTATTCAATTATAAAATTAAACAATTATATTGCTAGTAAAAGGCTTATCAAACGTTTCATAGATAGTGGTAACGTAAGAACATCAATTATTTGTGGATATGAATTTAAGTATCTTCAAGAGCTTAAACAATATGCCGAGAACATGTTGTTTTTTGCCCCTCTCACTACTCAACACGATTTTGCGGCATACAACATATATCTTGCTAAACTCAATCCCGAAGAATTCATCGCCTTTGGAGATGCGACACAGGAAATACCTTTTATCATTGAATTAGAAGAGTTTTCACAAGAAGATTTACAACCAAAAGTATATATTCAAGGGTCCCATGTTCAATCACAAAAAGACTATACAAATGAAGAAGATTTTCAAAACGCTAATGACAATTATTTAGACCTGGCAACTACAGAGACTGAATACGAGACTGAAGTTGTAGAAAATCCTTTAGAAAATTTCATCACAGAACCTCAACCGACAGAAATACCTTCTTCACAATCTATCGAAGACCTGCAACAAGACCAATATGAGATTTTAGAAGAAGAAAAAGATAATAATAGTGATATTGTACCTGACTCAAAAGAAGATATTGTAGAAACTCCGAGCTCTCAGACCTCTGAAGAACTGAATATTTCTGAAAGCGAGAACCTACAAGACAGCTTATCAACACAACAAGAAGAAGTCGAAACAGAAGGAAACTCAACTGATATTACCATTTCGGCTATGAATACCGAAACTTTTGCTGAACCTACAGAAGACATAAATAACACACTTTCTGATTTTTCTGCCCAAGAAAAAAAAGTTGATGAAGAACAAATAATTAAGGATGTCGACGACATCTTATACAACAAAAAAGATATCAATGAAGACATTCCTCCTCTAGAGGATGAAGAAGAGATAACAGAAGACGACTTAAACTTAATAGACAATCTAAATAATCCGATTCCTGCAGCAGAAGGGGAAGAAACTACCTTAAACATTGAACCTGTGATAGTTGAAGATGAACAACTTGAGGCAGCATCGGAAGCGTCCGATCAATCAGAAAGTGATGAAATATCGCAAATACCAAATATGAATGAACAAATGCAAGAAGAAGAAACAACAAATGAAGACTTTCAACCAGCAATAACTGAAGATGAAGATTCTCAAACGGTTGTGCCTGTATATCCGGCAAACGACATTCCTCAAGATTCAACCGGTGAAATTTTTAATCCAGGAGATCAGGTATCACACCCTAAATATGGGAATGGAGTTGTTGAAAAAATGATCAAATATGGCAATAAAGTTCTTTGTTCTATAAATTTTGAAAATATAGGCCGCAGACTTTTAGACCCCGCTATATCTGAAATAACAAAGCTATAAAACAAATTCATACTAATTTCAAAAAACCGCTATAACAGATAATCTGCTATAGTGGTTTTTTGAAATTAAATTAAATTAAATTAAATTAACTATCCAACCTGATTACGTCCATTATTTTTAGCATTATACATTTTTTTGTCGGCACTCTCTATCATAGAAGATGCGTCCACACCATCAAAAGGATAAGTTGCAACTCCAAGGCTTATCGTAACATTACTTTCTCTATCTCCACTCAATTTATAAGAATTTTCAGCGACTCTTTTACATATTTTCTGAGCTGTAGAAAAAGCCTCATCTTTACCTATATTTGGTAATATTATGCTCATCTCTTCTCCACCGTACCTACAAACAATATCAGTAGCTCTAACATTCTTTTTCAGAGTCATTGCAACCTGTCTAAGCACGGCATCCCCCGACTGATGACCAAATGTATCATTAAATCGCTTAAAATGATCGATGTCAATTATAATAAGAGAAAAAGGTGAATTATAACGCTTAGCTTGCTCAACCTGCATTTTCATCTGCTCTTGAAAGTACCTATGGTTATACAACCCAGTGAGCCCATCAGTAGTTGCGAGTCTATACTGATGCTCAAAATCTCTTGATTTTATAAGATATTTAACAATAAACATACTGATGAAAGCCAATAAAGAAAATATTAACGGATAAATCAGCTCGAACCAAACATTTCCATATCGCATAGCATAATAAGAAGCTAATACATAAATCAAATAAATTGAAATAGAAATCAAAGAAGCATATATTGCAGAATTCAGACGTATAACTATAATACCTATAATTACCGCCAAAATCAAACTTATTACAATAGTGCTAAATCGTTCAACTTTACTGATAAAATTATTATCAATTATATTATTTAAGTAAGTAGCTTGAATTTCTACTCCAGGATATACTTTATCAACAGGAACAGATTTTATATCAAAAAGACTTGCCGCTGTGGTACCAAAATACACGACCTTGTTATGAAAATCATAATCAAAATCCACTGGCTCGTTATTAATAGCCTTAATTAGTTTATATATCGGTATTTGAGTATAACTGCCTGCCGGTCCGTACCAATTTAAAATAGCAGTTCCGTCGTTCTGAAGCAATATATCACGTCCTGCGAAACTTAACACGGAATTTGAATCAATTTCAAAATTATCAACTGATTTACCCTCAACCTGCTTTAAATAATCAAGTCCTACTTTAACCGCCAACTGAGGGTACAATCTATCTTGATACTTTACAAAAACAGGCATCGTTCTTAAAATACCGTCATCAGAACGAGAAACATTTATAAATCCAATGTTCGAAGTATAATTTAATATACCGTCAATTATTGCCCTACAATTTGAATAGGTAACCTCATTGAAATTCAATTCTTTCGAATAGTTTTTAACCTCAACACTTAATCGGTCAGGAAGAACTGGAGGGGTCCGCAAATCTTTAGACTGATTATCAAGATTCATAGCAGTATATACATTACTATATTTTTGAAAAACATTTGAAAATGCTACATCCGCACCATTTGCACTTTTTAGTGATTTTACAAACATCATATCAAATGCAATAATTCTAGGCGACTGAGCCTCAATATAATCAACGATTTCAGCATAAATATTTCTTGGCAAAGGCCATTCTCCAAAATTATCTAATATATACTCATAACTTGCATCATCAACTACAACAATTACTATATCCTGAGAAGGCTTTTTGGCATTAGAATTAACCATAATATTTTGCCGCAAATCAAATGTTTTATTTTCTATAGTATCAATTAAGGTACTCAAATTAGCATTTTTTACACTTAAAAAAACTAATAACGCAAAAAATACTAAACCTAAAATATAACAAATCTTTTTAAACATAGCCAATCCTCAAATACTGACGTGAATATAAAACTATTCAACATGACCAGTATAATTGATATTAAAAGATTTGGCAACAAAATTTTTCAATACGAACTGTCGTTCTAAAATAAAATTATTTAACTTCAACACTTGAGTAGAATAAGCAAGCTCATCAGGGTTTTGTAAATATCTCAATAAACATTCTTCATGCAAATTCATTATAATAACCTTACAAACAAATATTTCAAACGATGAATATATTATTACAAAGATTTAAAAATCACACATCAACCTTTTATATAATTTGGCATGCTCAATCTAGTACATATGCATGAATTATCAAAAAAAAAATATATTTTTTAGACATCGCACAAAATTATCTAAAGTAATTAATTTGGTAAAGTTTTTATGCTATACTCAAATTAAGGATGTAAACAAATAAGAAACAAGGAGAAAAACTATGTCAGGACACTCAAAGTGGTCAACAATAAAACACAAAAAAGCAAAAGTAGACTCACAACGCGCAGTTGTATTCCAAAAATATTCAAGAGAGTTAATAGTAGCAGCAAGACTTGGTGGACCTGACCCAGCCGGGAATTTCAGACTAAGAACAGCAATCGAAAAAGCTAAAGCCGCAGGCTTACCGAATGATAATATAAAAAGAGCAATCGAAAAAGGTGCAGGAGCGGGCGCTGCTGAGAACTACGAAGAATTAATTTATGAAGGCTATGCGGCAGGTGGAGTTGCAGTTGTGGTAGAAGCAATGACTGATAACCGTAACCGCACGGCTGGAGATATAAGAAGTTACTTTACAAAATACAACGGGAGTCTTGGAGCTACAGGATGTGTGGGCTGGATGTTTGATCAAAAAGGTAGTATTTCGTTCGACAAATCAGTAGACTATGAAAAGCTTTTTGATTCAGCCATCAATCTTGATGCAGAAGATATAATCGAAGAGGAAGAAGAATATAAGGTTCTCACCTCAGTTGAAAACTTCCAAAAGGTAGTGGAAGGACTCGAAAAAGAAGGATTCAAAAGTACAACTGCAGAACTTACAAGAATACCTCAAAACACAATAGAAATTACAGACGAAAACACAGCTTCACAAATAATGAAGCTTTTGGATAAACTGGAAGAACATGACGACGTTCAAAATGTCTTTGCTAATTTCGACATTTCTGACGATATCTTACAAAAACTAGAGGCATAATGTTAGAACAACTTAAAAAATTATCAAAAGATTTAAGTAATACTTTTTCAGCAAAAAATATCATAGAGCTTTTGAGTGTGTTTTTTGCTGAAAATTTTGGAACCGGTAGTATTGATATCTACGTTTTTGATGAAACGACAAACAATCTAAGAGACTTTGAAAAAAACTGGCTCTACATTGAAGAAATTTGCACTAAACAAACAATTCAAGATCTATACAGACATTATGAACTATTAAAAAATACAACTTATACCGAAGATAAAAATATACTATACTACGGACTTTATAAAGGTGACAGACCTATCGGACTCATTAAGTTTGACGTAAGCTACATTGAGACAGACAACCTAATTGAATTCCTAAATACAGCTTCATATTTTATTTCTCTAAAAGTACAAAATATCATACTTTCAGAGAAAATGCAAAAGAATGTTGATTTTCATGATTCAATGAAAAACATAGCCAAAATTATAGAAACGCAGTATGAGTTAAATTATATCGTTCCCATAATTGGCGAAATGATTGATAAATTCATATCGAATCATTTAATATATATTTTTTTACGGAATGAGGAAACTTCTGACTATACTTTAGTATGGCCTAATTCTTGTAGGGATGAAAAAATACAAGGGCTTTTAAACGTCCTTACTCCAAATTCAGACTGCATTATGACCGCTGATAAAAAAATCGGATTGTTTCCACTGGTAACAGAAGGCAAATTAATCGGTTGCATCGTTGCCAAAAGTACTGACGGTAAGTTAAATGAAAAAGAAGTTGAATATATAGAACAACTAACAAACCAAGCTGCCACAACAATAGATAGAGCAAATGTTTATGCAGAGATACTAAAACACGCCACATTGGATGCCTTGACAGGTTTTTACAATAGGCGTCAATTAGAAGAACGTATAAAACAAGAAGTATCAGGAGCTAAACGTAAAAACAAACCGCTTTGCGCTATAATGACAGATATAGACTTTTTCAAACAAGTTAACGACACCTACGGTCATGCAATCGGTGATATAGTATTAAAAACTGTCTCCATGGTAATTAAATCCCAACTTCGTGACTATGATATAGCAGGACGATATGGAGGAGAGGAGTTTACCATACTATTACCATACACAAATATTAACGATGCAAAAATGGTAGCCGAAAGACTCCGTGCATCTATAGCTAAAAAGACAATAGATATATCAAAAGTAGTTCCGGACAGCCCTCATAAAAATATTAATGTTACAATAAGCCTTGGCGTACACCAATTATCAAAAGATGATAATGAAGTTGATTTACTGCAAAAAGCAGATGAAGCTTTATATCGAGCCAAGGGAAACGGTAGGAATAAGGTGGTAGTATATGGGTTATAAAGTAATTTGCAAATCATTGCAAGATACAAAAAAATTATCAAAAATTTTTACAAAATTTATTCAAGATGGAGCCTTCGCAAGTTTATACGGCGAAATCGGAGCAGGTAAGACAGCCTTCGTAAAACTTGTGGCTGAAGCTCTAGATGTACAAGAAAAAGTAACAAGTCCTAGCTTTGTTATTTTGAATGAATACCATAGTGGAAAACTTCCTGTATATCACTTTGACTTGTACAGACTTGAAAATGAAGGTGTAGGTACAATTTTGGATGAACTAAGAGAATATTCAGAAGGTAGACAACTAACTTTTGTTGAATGGGCAGAATTCTCACAAGATGAAATACCTTTTGATCACCTAAAAGTTAATGTAACATACTCTGATGATGATTCAAGAATTTATGAATTTGAAGGGATAGGTGAAAAATCAATGGAAATTGTAAAAAACATTGAAAAGCATTCAAAGGAGCAATTATAATGACAACCATTTTAGCATTTGACACATCTTTAGATAAAATGTATGTAGTACTAAAAAAGGGAGCCCACGTGCTATCTTCAGAAGTGGTTGAAAACAAGGATAATAAATACCACTCCGCATTTTTAATATCTACACTGCAAAATATATTATCAAAAAACAACATCAAACCTGAAAATATAGACCTTATTGCTATAAATATCGGTCCGGGAAGTTTTACGGGAATACGTGCTTGCACAACAGTTGCAAGAGTAATGGCGCAACAATTAAACTGTAAAGTAATAGGTATTTCTTCTTTGGAAATTTTATCCCATTTAGCGAGAAAAAATCCTTTTGTGGCACTTGATGCTAGAAAAAATATGGCATATGTTTGGGCTGATGACGAGGTGAAAGGCGCTATTCCGCTGGAAAAAGTTCAGGAAATGCTAAAAAACAAAGACTATGAAATAATAACCGATGATAAACTCAATCCGATATTCGGAGGAAAGTCATATCAACAAGGAAACTATCCAATCGGGGAAATACTCGCAGAACTGGCTGAAAAAAAGATTAAAAAAGCATCAGGAAATTGGGGGGAACTTTTACCACTGTATATACAACCGCCTCCAATGGGTTAAAAAATTACCTGCCGATAATATTTCTTAATATTTCGGCAATTTTTTTTATTATAGGAGTTATATGAATATGAAAATACTAGGGATTACTACAAACTTTTTAAAAGCAAATAACCAAATAGAAAAGAATAATCAGAGAGATTATTCTTCATACAGACTACCAGTAAGACACCTCCGACAATTAGATACTGACGTTTTTCAAAAACAATCGGATATAAGTTTCTCAGGAATCCTAGGTGGAGGTGAATTTAAAAATATACTAAACAATCGAACCATACATTGCATATACTGCGGTAGACCTATGCTTAGTAATAAAGTTGCAGCTAAACTTAAAAATAACGGAGTATTTTCAGGTCCAATACAAAACTTCGCACAAGAAATGTTAAACTACCTTCAGTACTTGCATCCGACAGAAAAAGAAACTTTAAAAAAAATCACAATTATGGCATTCGATGCGCCTAACATTAGACTATCTGAAGCAATAAAACGATTATACCCAGAAGCAAATGCAGAACTTCTCAAAGAACAAAAACCTATTTTAAAAGAACTTGCCGCCTTCGGTGACAGACTTCCATACGGATATAAGACCAAATATAAAAAGCTGATGCAAGTGTACAAAAATAGATTAGAAGAAAAAGAATACATTCCCGAAGAGTTCAGCGGAAAAGAATTTGCATATAAACTTTCCAGAATATCTGAAACAATAAAAGATGAAAATCTTGCAAATAGAATACTTAAATTAACTGAACCCCTGACTCATCCTATTTTTAAAAAATCGGACGAGCCATTAACTGATAAATTTGCGACACGAATATTAGCCCTTACTGAAACCCGAGACTTTAAAAAATCCGAGCTCACAAAACCGTACCTACAAAAATTACTAATTAAACAAATAAACTTATATGCTGAAATATTAAATCGTAAAGATATAATGAAATTATGCCAAACCGCCATAGATACAATTGATAAAAAGCCCGTCAAAATAAAATTCAGTAACAAAGCCCTACGATACGACCTTAACGAAGTACTTGAAGGTATGCCTAATGAAACTCTTTATGAAAGCATAATGAATACAGCAAGACGCCTACCAACTTCCCAGACAAGCGTGAATGCTTTTATTACAAAGCATGAAAACTCAGCATCCGATGCAATCGGATATGATATCCTAAGACCTTCTATTGTAACTATTGAGCATATGCACCCAAAATCTCAAAATGGTTCAAATTCACTTGCTAACTACGCTCTTAGCTGCGGAAGGGACAATAACAACCGTTCAAGCGAGCCTATGAATTTATTCATTGAACAATTTTCACAAAGAAACCAACAACAATATTTTGATGAAATTTACCAAGAAGTAATAAAAAACAGAATTCCAAAAGACGTATTTTTCAAAATGCTCAAGACTTTTACTAAAGAGAGTGGGCGTAGTATTGACACCTCAAAATATTAAAATTTGTAAAAATATACTCAAAATCACTAAATTTTTTATCTCAAATATCCGATACAAAAAATGTAATTAGTCAATAAGGAAGTAACGGATATGACAGAAGCAGGTGCATCATTTAATCGTCCATATAAACCTTTTGGTATGAATGTTAAGGTACCTGAAAGGACTTTGAAGTTAGCAGGAGAAACTTTAGGTAATCTGGCTAAATCACCGGCGGATCCATTATTCAAATTCTTAGAGGAAAATGAGAATGTATTTAACGGTGATATCAACTTCCAAATCAATAAGCTATTTGCAGAAAGCTTCACAATAGGTTCAGCAATGCGTATGGAAGACGAAAAAATGAATGGTATGCCTCCAAGTTTTGATATGCATTTTTAGAATAAAACCAATTTTTCTTTGTCTATATTAGATAGAAAGGCCCGACGAGGGCCTTTTTAAGTCCTTTTTTATTCGCTTATAATTTAATAAGTGTAACATTCTTTTCAGGTTTGCAATATTGGATATTTTATAATAGAATAACATTTGCTAAATAAGTCTAGACGATACAAACATAATATATAGATAGTATGAATAACACACATCAAAGGAGAGCAATAATGAAAAAATTCTTTACTTTAATTTTTCCTAAAATGACCAAATATAAAAAGCAAAATAAGGAAAAAACAGCTTTCACTTTAGCTGAAATACTAATCACGATTACGATAATTGGCATAGTAGCAATTCTTGTTATACCAGCATTAGTTACCAACTACCAAAATAGAGCTTGGAGTACGGCAGCAACTGTATTTGAAAGAAAATTAACTGAAGCGATAAAATCAATGAACTCACAAGAAACTTTATCTGGCTACACTACCACCGAAGACTTCGTTAATGAATTGACAAAATATTTAAAAATAAATAAAATTTGCAAAAGCGATAACATAACATCATGTTTTGAAAATAAGGTTCTTTGGGGAGCTGAAAACGAAGAGATAGATATAACAACTATTAAAAACGCATCAAACTTTGGACAAAATGACTGGGATACTGAAACTGTTGGCATCCAATTAGCCAACGGAACTACTGGTATAATTGCATATAATCCAAACTGCACGCAAGATCCTTATAACAATCAATTCAATGGTTTAGACTGCATAGCGATACTATATGATACTTCCGGCAGTAAAAAGCCGAACGAATCAGGCAAAGATTTAAGAAGCATTAATGTAAACAGTTTGGGACGCAGTTGCGCTGCAAACATTAACGGTATATGTTTTGGTTCATTATTTATTCCGGAAGCTATATCTGATGAAGAATGTGAAACTATTAAAGATGATTTAGGGATGACAATGTGTGACACGATGGGACGTGACTACTGGGGAGGAGCTGTAAAAGCCTGTGGCGGGAAAGCTAATCTACCTAGCAAACAACAAATGATTGAAATAGCAAAATATCTATACAACACAGATAATATAGTATCAAATGTTCCTTCTGAAAATCTGGTTTTAGATATAGAAAAAGCTTCTAAACTAGGACTTACACCTCTTACAAACGGGCAAGAACTTAAAATTTGGCTAAATAGAGAAGCCAGCTCTATTGGTTTTGGAGGCAATATGGCTGACCTCGTGAGGTTTGGATTAAATGACTTTAACCCTAATAACACAGCTAGCAGATCTATAGGTGGATATTATGCTATGTGCATTATTCCATAATATCAAGTCAGTTTCTACTCGCTTTTAGTTAAGATTACTATTAAAAGTTAACACTGAAGATTTGTAAAAAGACCACAATGTGGTCTTTTTTTATTTTTAAGGTATAATTGTTATGAAAATCGAAGTGTATAACTAAAAGGTGCAAAAGCACAAATGCAGGTGCAAGTCTCCTGCAAGAAAGGAAAATTATGACAATACCGGAAACAAAAAAATTCCAAATTGAAATCGGCGGCAAAGAAGTTACCGTCGAGACAGGAAAGTACGCTCAATCAACAAACGGCTCTGTCACAGTAAGATGTGGGGATACAATGTTATTCGTACATTGCTGTGTATCAAAAGAACCTAGAGTTGGTATCGACTTTTTTCCACTACTAATTGATTATGAAGAAAGAATGTCTTCCATAGGTCGTATTCCAGGCGGTTACAACCGTTCAGAAGGTAAAGCAAGTGACAAAGCTATACTTGTTTCTCGTTTAATAGACAGACCTATCAGACCATTATTTCCAAAAGGATATAGAAATGATATTCAAATTGTAGCACAACTATTCAGCTACGATCAACAAAATCAACCTGATACACTTGCAATGCTTGGAGCTTCCTGCGCGTTAATGCTATCAGGCGCACCATTTGAAGGTCCAATAGGTGCAGTAAGAGTATCACGTGATGAAAACGGTAACATGATAGCTAACCCAACTCACCAACAAGCTGATAAGTCAGACTTAGATATTGTAGTCGCAGGAACACACGACAGCGTAATTATGGTAGAAGCAGGCTGTAAATTCGTCACTGAAGACGACATTATGAATGCCGTTGAATTTGCTCAAGTTGAAATTAAAAAACAATGTGAAGCTCAAGTTGAATTTGCAAAAGCTTGTGGTGTCGTAAAAGAAGAATTTGTAAATCCTTACGATACTACTGAAATCAAAAAAATCATTGATGAAACAGCTCACGACATGATTTTTGATGCTTATCACAACTTTGATAGAGAATACAGACAAAACAAACTGGAAGAAGCTAAAGCACTAGTGAAAGAAAAAATCGATGCACTTCCTGACGACGATTACATCAAAAAGATTATCGAAGAAACAGGAATTGACTTCGTAGCAGAAGAATTCAAAAATGCAGAAAAGAAAATTATGCGTACTATGATTTTGGATGAAGGAGTGAGAGCTGACGGAAGAAAGCCTCATGATGTTCGTCCTATCTGGTGTGAAGTAGGTGTAATACCAAGAGCTCACGGTTCAGCTGTATTCACTAGAGGACAAACCCAAGTATTATCAGTTGCGACATTGGCAGGTCCTGCGATGAAACAAGAACTTGACGGCGTAGACCCAGAAACAGAAAAGACATATATGCACAAGTACATATTCCCAGGATTTTCAGTTGGTGAAGTAAAACCATTGAGAGGACCGGGAAGAAGAGAGGTCGGACACGGTAATTTAGCTGAAAGAGCTAACGTGCCTGCACTTCCATCACAAGAAGAATTCGGCTACACAATCCGTGTTACATCTGATGTGTTGGAATCAAACGGATCTACCTCAATGGCTTCAACTTGCGGATCTTCTATGGCATTGATGAACGCTGGTGTTCCTGTAAAATGTATGATAGGTGGAGTTGCAATGGGTATGATTACTGAAGAAGGTAAAGAACCTGTTGTATTGACAGACATTCAAGGTATAGAAGATTTTCTTGGCGATATGGATTTCAAAGTTACAGGTAACGATACAGGAATTACGGCGCTGCAAATGGATATGAAAGCTAAAGGTATCGCAAACGAAACACTTCGTCGTGCTTTAGCTCAAGCAAAAGAAGGTAGATTACATATCTTATCAAAAATGAGAGAAGCAATCACAGAACCTGGACCTATGTCTCCATTTGCACCTAGTATCACTACAATGACAATTCCTACAGAAGATATCGGAACAGTTATCGGACCTGGAGGAAAACAAATTCGTTCTATCATTGACGCATCTGGCGCTGAAATTGACATTCAAGATAACGGCGTTGTAACCATCACATCTAACGACCAAGAAGGTGCTGAAATAGCAAAAAGAATGATTAAAGAGCTGACATTCCACGCTCAAGAAGGAATGGTATTAAAAGGAAAAGTAGTCAGAATTATTCCTATCGGAGCATTTGTTGAATTAGCACCAGGTAAAGACGGTATGGTACATATATCTCAAGTATGCAAAGAACGTATTGACACCATCGAACCGCACTTGAATATCGGGGATGAAGTAATCGTCAAAGTTATTAAAATTGATGACAAAGGACGAGTTAACCTAACCATTAAAGGTGTAAGTGAAGAAGAAAAGGCTCAATGCCAATAATTAATTAAGGATATTAAGAGGGCGACGGGTAAAAACCCGTCGCCCTCTTAATATCAATGTTTATATAATACATTTTCAAAATCAAATTACTGTTTTAGTTTATAATATAATTCAGGACTTTTAAATTTTATAAAATTCTCAAATGTATCTAAATTACTTGTAGCGAGGTAATAAGTTACGCGAGGGTCAAAATCTAACAGACTATATATAACTTTTTCGGCTTTAGCATTGCGCTCTTCTTGAGTTTTTGAATTTGACAAAAGCATCCTCAAACTGCCACCACTATTTTGTATAAAACCGTCGTTTCGCATCACCTTAAGCAATATCTCTTTATATTTATCATTATTTTTTATATTGATAGACATTGCTTCAAGTAAAACAGCTTTTTCCCCATTTTTCATAACCAGAGTATCAGGATTTAAATTTCTAATATAAGAAATTAAGGTATTAGTGATTTTATTAATTTCGCTGGATGTAAGCGGTTTTTTGTAAAGTTCATAAGAGTCGTTCATAAGTTTTACATTTTGTGGTGTATAATATTCACCAGACTCCATAGTATCGTTGTTTAAAGCATTCAATAAATCCAACGGGGCAGCAAAGTATACCTTAGCGCGTTGACCTTCGGGTCTACAAGCTGCAAGGAAATCAGTAACAACTTGAGTTGCAGCGCGCTCTAGATTTTCGTTTCTTAATACAAATTCTCGATTTAACAAATCTGAGACCTTGTCTCTATCTTCACGAGCCATAACTTTGTCTGCAAGCTCAATTTGATTATTTGATTCTAAAAGTGATGATACAATGAATTCATCAGATATTAAAGCAGTCTTATCTAAAAATCTTGAATAAGCATCGACATAAGATTTTGGATAATGCCTTAATGAATTAGCTATGGATTTTTTGAATTCTTGCTTAAAATTTGCGACAATATTATATTTACCTTCCTCAGTTTCAACCACATAGGATTGTGCATCATTTTCCTTTAGAGCCTGATCAAGCAATTCATTTTCTCTTTCAAACTGTTTCAATTTATCAGCAACTTGCCTAACTTGCGCCGTAGACTCAGTTTCTACATCAATATTGTTGGGATAATTTTTAAATGCATACTCAACATCAGCTTTTCTTTGTCTACGATTAGCGAGTCTTTGGGCGTTCTCGCTCTTGATATCGTCTGCGATTTGAACGAGAATTCTAAACTCGTCATTTTCGCCATCCACGCCATAGGCCTGTTGAAATTCATCAAGAATAGATCTTATAGCAGCCCCGAACTCACCTTTTATGTCTGGATTTTCTTTCCAAAACGCCTTCATAATAGCTTTTTGAGTATTATTCGGATTGTCAAAATTTATTTGCGTATCAACATCTTTAGCATCTTTCAATATCTGATTAAGATTTTCAGGTAATCTTGCATTAGAAAGGTACTCAGAAAGTCTGTCAGATAAATTTACCTGAGCAGCTGCGAGCGTCATAATCGGGCTTGTATACTGGAATAAGAATGAATTTTCCTGACCAGCTTTTATTTTTTTCTTTCTTCTTTCGCGTTCTTCTGGGGTAATATCTTTCCAAAAATCAAGCATATATTCAGACATAGCTCTTTTTTGCTCATCAGAAAGCTTTCTTCTCTGCTTAGCAGGTAAGGAATTGTCTTTTACCGTTGAAACAACTGAACGAGGGGCAGTTTTTTCACGCTCACTAGTGATATCGACATGCTTACGAGGGATATACACGTAAGGAAAATTGTCACGGTTATGTACTAAAGATTTCCAAAACCCTGCCTGAGGTCTGCGTATTCCAAAAGCATAAATCGTTTCATCTTTAATTGGAGCTATGCCTTGGTATTCATCATTTATATCTTTTTGAAAATCGGCATCAATTTCTTTGAGCATCTTGCCTTCGAGGTAAATTTTCTTTAAAAGATATAGTCCTAAATCATCTTGTCCATCCTTGAATATAGGTAACTTTGGATTATCTTTTTTAACATATTGAATATCAGCAACAACAGCAGTGTTAACGCGCGGAGTTGATGAAAGATTTTTAAATAAAGGTTCATCAGGGTACTGACTGCGTTTTACATCATCTAATGATTTTGCATAATTCAACTTATCAAAAACAACTTGCATAAGCTGCATAGGAGGAATATGCTGATTTGTTTCAAAATCAGAATACAAATAATTTTTCATTGAGAGAGGCATACCATTTTTGTTAAAAGGCTGCGAGTAAAAATCCTCAGGAGTCCTGAAAAGTCGAGCATTTCCGACTTTATAATCCTGATAAGCCTGCTCTAAGCTATCACTTTTAATATTTTTGCTTTTCTTATCTTCTTTATTGGGATGACTACCAAAATTCAATTTATTATTAAAAAACAGGGTAATTCTATCTATTTTCATTGAATATCTTTCTTTTTATTCTGTAATATGTTTGAGGTAAAAGACATATAAATTCTAAATTTTGCTAGTTTATTAACAATCATTTACATTTTTGTGATAATATTGAGGTATAGACAAGGGAGAAACGCGTATGTGTGATGTAATAACGATAGGCAGTGCAACGATGGATGTATTTGTTGAAAGCGATGACGCAAATATTGTATCCGTTTGTACCAAGAATAAAAAATCCAGTTTTATGAGCTATCCTTACGGAGCGAAAATTGAAATCACAGACTTTGCTTCAAACGTAGGCGGAGGGGGAGTAAACACTGCAATGAATTTTGCTAATCTCGGGCTTAAAACATCCGCTATATTCAAAATCGGGAATGACATATATTCAGATGGTATACTTGAATCCTTCAAAGATAAAAATGTAGACTTGTCAAATATAATTCAAAATCCAGAAGAAACGACCGGTTTTTCAATAATCCTTGTAAGTTTCCAAGGCGATAGAACAGTATTGGCGCACAGAGGCGCTAACGCACATATAAAAAAATCAGATATTAACTTCAATGCGATTAAGAATGCTAAACTCCTATACATCGCACCACTAAACGGTGAAAGCAACAAAGTACTCGACGATCTTGTACAATTTGCAAAGGAAAATGGAGTATTCGTATGCTTTAACGCAGGTACTTCAAGTATAAAAAGAGGCTATAACTACCTGAAAAGCATTTTATCAACAGCACAAATCGTTGTAATGAACAAAGAAGAAGCATCTCTTGCAACCCAAATTCAAGAACGACCTGACACTCGCGATCAGAAATATTCTTGTGAAAAAATTCACCCTGATGTAAAAGAGATGTTTAAAAAGTTAAAAGTCAGCGATTATCAGGTAATCGTAATTACAGATGGCGGTAACGGTGCGTACGCATACGACGGTAAACAATACTATATTTGTCCGCTGTTTGATGCACCAGTTGTATCTACGCTCGGAGCAGGTGACGCGTTTGCATCCACTTTTTGCGCAGCACTAAAAAGAACTAACCGCGATATCGGAAAATCACTTATGTACGCCTCAGTAAACTCAGCAGGAGTCGTCTCAAAATTCGGTGCAACCCAAGGGTTACTGACCTTTGAGGAGATAGAAAAAGCGCTCAGCGAACATCCTGAATACACCTATGAAACCGTTGAATAATTTTTCATAACTATAAAAATTTATCGTCGGATTGGTAAATCCGACCTTCAGTAACAGCTGAGCCGATAGGCTCTATTATTCCATTATTCAAGGTTTTATCATCTTTTATCGTCTGATTTTACTTTTCACAGGCTGCAAATAGGAGTAAAGAGTCATGCTGAATTTATTTCAGCATCTCTTTTGGTTCTGTCGGATTGGGAGCTTTTCGAGATTCTGAAACAAGTTCAGGATGGTGGACGAAGTCCACTTTCTGACCTTGGAACGATTATACGTAATATCGCCTTTTAAAGGGGGCGAGAACCTGCAACGATTTTTGTAAATGGCGGCTTTTAACAGGCTACAAAAAAGGGGGGATTTGGAAATGGAGAGAAGGGGAAAATAAAACAGGTGCCTTGGATTAGGCACCTGCTGTTTGTGAATGTTTTTTTATTTTTGACAATTCAATATAATTAATTTACCTTTAAATTATAAATTCGACTTACATCACTTAACACATCTGGCCAAGCATCCAGAATAACTTAATCCAGGAGTACCCCACGCTATCCATGTTCTATAGAAGGTAAATGAATAAGCACGGAAAATATTGGGAGGATTTCCAATAGTTTCAGGCTCATTAACCCAATATTCAGTGGAATTAACTGACCAATTAAGCTCAGCTACTCGCTCTTCATCAGAAGTTAAACTGCGTCTGTATTTACCATCACCAGTACTCATATTTCGCACAACTTCAATCGGTTTGTCTTCCACATTGTAAATGTATGTCGCTATATCCGCCATTTCCTGCTCAGAAGGTAAACGCATACCATTCTCAGAACACGCTTTCTTTGCACCTGCCCAATAGTTCGATGCACATGAAGTAGTATTATATGGTCGATTATCCCAAACCTCATTTTCACTACCTACACAAGTATTTATAGGTTCTGGGTAAAAATTACCGGCAGCTATGCATTTATCACCTATTTTTAGGTCACATGTTGAAATTACAGCGTTTATTAGATCGATATCATCACCTGTTTTATTTGGACCTTTTTTACCGTTTACATCTATCAACATGCTCATACAACCTAACTGACCATTTTGTCCCGCATTACTAAATGGATCTACACTGCTACAATTTGGGTTGTATGCCATTATTACTGTTGTACCGTCTGCTATTACAAATCCTATTGTATTGGTGTTCCAATCTTTTTTACCTAACTCCTCAGACGTAACTATGTCATTTACTTTTACTTCTTTATTTTCTGTTTTTATTATTTTAGCCGCATAACAATCAGATAATTTCGAATTGTCACAGATTTTGATTACTTTTACATACTTCTTAAAATAATTCATGTAATCTTCCGTACTGTCGGCTACTCCTGTCATCACGCCATCTATATTCATTTGACGCGTCGCTTCAACAAGTTTTTTGTCCCACAAGTCTTTTGCTGTTTGCCATGCTTTGTTGTTGTGGTTTTCTATCATGCTTGGGATTGTCAGTGCTGCAACTATGCCGATTATGCTCAGCGTGATTAGCACTTCTGCTAAAGTAAAGGCACTTTTACGTTGACACAGGTTCAAATGTGGTCTTCGACCAC
>CALUVH010000013.1 GCA_944324175.1 Candidatus Gastranaerophilales bacterium
TCTTCAGATTTGATTTTCACTATGAGAAAAAACATTATATAGTTTTTTTATTGTCGGATTGGTAAATCCGACCTACAGTAACAGCTGAGCCGATAGGCTCTAAAAAATACCTCTATCAGACTTATTGAGTTTATTATCGTTTTTTTATTGTCGGATTAGTAAATCCCGACCTACATAAACAGCTGAGCCGATAGGCTCTAATTGCTATCGTTATCCGATTTTATTCATTTATTATCATTTTTTTATCGTCGGATTGGTAAATCCCGACCCACATTAACAGCTGAGCCGGAAGGCTCTAAAAAAACATTATCAGACTTATCCAGTTTATTATCGTTTTTTTATCGTCGGATTAGTAAATCCGACCTACAGTAACAGCTGAGCCGATAGGCTCTAATTCTAGGTAATACAAAACAGGTGCCGATTAGGCACCTGCATGTTGTGATTTCAAAACATTATTTGCATTATGCACACTGCATAAGCACATCGTCGCTATTTACTAAAACATCTAGCACGAGTGTTTGAAGAGTTCACATTGTTTCCATCCCAAAGACTATATAAAGAGTCGAAATAGCGTCGATATGCATCGTTGCTATCGTAGGGCTCACTCGACCAGAACCAACCGTTAGTGGACCAATTGAGTTCCGCTACTCGAGATGCATCCGAGGTTATGTTGTCTCTGGCTTCTTGCGCTTCTATCGGGTTGTCTTGTTTGTATATGTATGTCGCTACGTCTGCCAATTCTTGCATCGTTGGTAATCTCATATCATCGCCACATGCTTTCTTTGCTCCTGCCCAATGGTTTGTTGCACAATAACTGTGGTTGCCACTGTCATCGTATTCTTCATTGCCGTTTCCTATGCACGTATTTATTGCTGTTGTTGGATAGATATCGCTTGCTGCTATACATTTGTCTTGGAATTTCATATCGCAATCAGAAATTGTTGCATTCTTTAATTGTATATCATCGCCCACTCTATTTGGACCTTTCTTTCCGTTTACATCTATCAACATGCTCATGCAACCTACCTGACCGCTTTGACCTTCTTGGCTAAATGGGTCGACGCTACTACAATTCGGATTGTATGCCATTACTACTGTTGTACCGTCTGCTATTACAAATCCCATTGTATTTGTATTCCATTCTTTTTGACCTAAACTGTTTGCGGTTGTTAAGCTGCTTACTTCTACTTCTGTTTCTTTATCACCCGTTTGCACAAACTTCGGTGCGTAACAGTTTTCTAGTTTATCGTTTTCGCAGGTTTTGATTACTTTTACATATTTCTTAAAATAATTCATGTAATCTTCTGTACTGCTTGCTACTCCTGTCATTACGCCGTCGATATTCATTTGACGTGTTGCTTCGACAAGTTTCTTATCCCACAGGTCTTTGGCAGTTTTCCAAGCTTTGTTATTATGGTTTTCTATCATGCTTGGAATTGTTAGTGCTGCAACTATTCCAATTATGCTCAACGTGATTAGCACTTCAGCTAAAGTAAAAGCACTTTTATGTTGACACAGGTTCAAAAGTGGTCTTCGACCACCTTCTGCTAATGTAAATGTACTTTTTGTTAAGTAGTTCTTTTTTTCTGCTTTTGTCATTTTGGACTCCTTTATTTTTATTATTCTAGCTATTAATTCCTTTTATTAAATAATTCTACCTTTTAAGTTGATTTATTGCTCTTTATACACATCAACACAAGTTCACTAACTTGTGTCTTTTTTATCATCCGCGTGAAACGCTTTTGCTGAGCCTTTAGAAATTGCCCCCCCCCCCGTGAAAACCTGTGTAACAAGGCTTTTCAGGTATTAACCCCATGCCTGCATATTCTTCCAACCTGATTGTATTTCTAAACGTAATACTCATATTTCGATTATAACGTATTTTTCGCTGCTCTGCAAGGGGGGAATGAAAATTTCATTCATCCACAGGAGAAAAAGCCAAGTTTCTCAACACTGCAAGGCTTTAATTTTCGTTACAATTGTTTTTTTTGCAACAAAAATAACTTATGCACGCGGATGAGTTTCATTGTAGACTTCTTTAAGGTGCTGAGTTGAAACATGGGTATAGATTTGCGTATTTGAAATACTTGCATGCCCGAGCAACTCTTGAACGACTCTTAAGTCAGCTCCGTTTTCTATTAAATGCGTTGCAAAGCTGTGTCTAAACACGTGAGGGGTTACATGTTTTGGCAAATTTATCTTTTCTACCGTTTCATTTATAACATTTCTTATGGTCCTTGTCTGGAGGCGGTAGCCCGTGTTGTTTATGAACACCGGTGAGTTTTCATCGCAAGATGGGGGATTATAACCCTTTGCAACAAGTGGTCTTGCGGTTTGGATATAGCGCTCGAGGTATGACTTTGCTCTATCTGTTACTAAAATTATACGCTCTTTTGAACCTTTTCCAAATACTCTTATCTCATTATTACGTAAGTTTAAATCACCAAAATTTAGTCCTGAAAGCTCTGAGACACGCATGCCTGTCGCCCATAGTAATTCTAATATCGCACGATTACGATAGCCTGCCGGAGTTTCTATCTTAATATTATTTAATATTTTTTCAACCTCCTCAGGCGTCAAAAACTTCGGTAGTGATTTCGCTCGCTTCGGAGTCGTTAAATTCATCGCAGGATTTGTTTCTACTTTTTTTTCACGATATAAATATTTATAAAATGTCCGCAATGAAGCAATTTTTCGAGCTACTGTCGTTTTTTTATAGTTAAATTTTTGTATGAAATATAAATATTCCTTGACTTTGGAAAAGTTTACATTTGCACAATCTTCATCTTTCAACCAGATTATAAAACTCAAAATATCCGAACAATAAGCTTTTGCTGTATGCTCAGAAAAATTACGCTCTACCAAAATATATGCTTTGAAATCTTCAAGATCTTGCTTTGAATTAATATTTAAACTCATTTTTTACCTTGTTGCTTTTTTACAAAATGTATTATACAATACAATTAGCAAGAGGTGAATAATTTAATAGCAGGAGAAAAAATGAATTATAAAAAACTTTTATTATCATCAGTAATCGTAGCTGGAATCCTTTTAGTTTCTTCACAAACTTATGCAGCTGAATTACAAGCGGGTGTTGCAAAAAGTCAAGCTAACAAAGCTCAAATTCAAAAACAAGCTGCAAGTAGAAAATATGCTGATATAGAAAAATTAATTGAATATAACCATTACAAAGAAGCTGAGCAAAAACTTGAGTATATCCTTGAACGTAATCAAAATGACGTTGATGCACTAGCTTTGAGGGCAGTGTCTTGGGCAAAACAGCACAAGCTCGAACCGGCTCAAAAAGAAATTGACAAATTGATAAAAGCAAATCCTAATAATGCGAAGTTGCACTATGCTCAAGGTATTGTCTATATGAATAGACAAACGACTTCTGATGTAGACTATATCAAAGCTATTAGAGATTTGAATAATTCTGCAATTAAAGAGTTTGTAACAGCCGTAAACCTCGATAATTCTTACTATGCAGCATATAACGCTATGGGTGTTGCAACTTTAAAACTTGGAAATAAAGCCGACGCCAAAGATTTATTCAACATCGCCGTTGACATTAATCCTCAATATGCAACAGCTTATGACAATCTTGGTGTGCTTGAGATGATGAACAATAACCTCGATGGCGCTGAGCAATATTTCTTGAAATCAATGAAATACAATACAACTAACCCAACTTCTATGTATCATATGGGACAAGTTGAAGCAAGACGCGGCAACTACTCTAAAGCTCTTACTTGGATTAATCACTCAGTACATATCAATCCAAATTCTGCTCCTGCACTAAATCTACAAGGTGAGTTATATCTGAAACAAGGTAACCAGCCTGCTGCATTGAATGCATTCAATAAAGCTGTTCTCGTTAAACCTGAGCATTCAGCATCTTACCTGAATCTTGCTAATGTGTATGAAAAAAGAGTCGATAATGAGTTGGCGATTGAAAAGTTAAAGACCTTAATCGCAATTAATCCAAACTACCAAGAAGGTAAATTGAAAATCGCTAACCTTTCTTTAACAGAAAGAAAATATGAACAGGCTCTTGATTACTATTCAAAATTACTCGGAGATGAAAAATATAACGATGATGCAATAATCGGTTTAGCTAATACTTATTATGAAATGTCAAAAGATCATGCTGACAGCTCAGAAATAACGACCAATAAAGAATTGTATATCGCTTATGATTACATCAATAAAGCTATAGAAAAATGTCCGGATGATTTAGAATTACACCTTGCAAAATTAAAAATTTCACAGCTTGTCCACATGGAAGATATGCCTAAGGAAAGCCTTGATTACATTATCAAGGCCGCAGGAAACAACATGATGGATTCTGTTATCAAGGGTGAGGCTTATCTCGCACTTGGTCGTGAAGCTGATGCTGTGTATACATTCGAAAACGCAATTAATTTTGCTCAGGATGTTGATGATTGCTTATATCTGGGTGAAATTCTCGTTCATCACAAACAATTCAAAACGGCAAGAACTGCTTTGAAAAAAGCATTGATGAAGGACCCTGATAATATCATCGCTAAAAACGGTATCGGATATATCGACTTGTGTGAAATTAAATCAAATGAATTTTTCGAAGTTGCAAAACATCAATTTAAAGAAGAAAACTACGCCTCAACTATAGAATATTGTAACAGAGCTATTGACTTCTATCATAACAATGCTGACATTGCAAAATTAAAAGCTCAATCATATGAAAAGGAATTGAATTACAGAGGTGCTGTAAAATATTACACTCAATATTTAGCATTCAATCCTAATGCATCTGATAAAGATGCCGTTACAAGAAAAATCGAAAAATATAAACGTAAAGCACTTAAACAAAATACACAAAAATAATAAATAGCAATTATGAAAAAATTTGATATTCGCAAATCTTTTGAAGATTTTTGGAAGGAACCCTTGAGCATTTTGACCGAGGGTTTGTTCCAATTAGTAAATATTCAATCAAATATTTTCAGCCAAAAACCCTCTGTTACCGTTGAAATGGTTAATAAAAAAGCACAAATTACCGTTGTAAATAACGAAAAAATGTATAACCTTTTTCAGACTGTACTTTATAAAAAACGTTTAAAAGAGCAACAAGAAAAAGCGCTATCAGGAAAGTAGGCAAAATTATGGCAAATCTAAAATCTATGAATGCAAAATTTTTGATAAGTGCTGAAAAACTTTCACAGTGTCCTGATTATACATTGCCTGAATTTCCATTAATCGGGCGTTCAAATGTCGGCAAATCTTCATTTATCAACGGACTTGCTAACAACAAAAAACTTGCAAAGACCTCTAATACCCCAGGAAAAACCCGTTTAATCAACTTTTTTAACTTTTCTGATAAGTTTATGATAGCAGACCTCCCAGGATATGGATATGCAAAAGTTTCAAAAGAGGCACAAAATCGCTGGCAAAAATATTTGGAAGAATACTTACTAGAAAGAAAACAAATAAAATCCTTAATACAGCTTATTGACGGAAGACATGACATTCAAAAAAATGATTATCAAATGCGCGAATGGGTAGAAGCTTATAATTTGCCTATTATGACTGTAATCACCAAAATGGATTATGTCCCAAAATCCAAAGCTTTAAACGTCATTAACTATGTAAAAAAAGAATTCGGAGGCGAAGTCTTACCATTTAGTGCCATTGATAATAGATACAATGAAAAAATCCTTGAAATTTTAAAAAATTAGATAAAGTTATTTTTCCATATCTTTCGGGTAAAGTACTCTGCAATAACCTGTTGCTGCCATGTTTCTGTACCACATCCAATTGTCTTGAGTCCCATCCATAAAATACTCACCCGTTTTAGTATTTATTTTAATATTGCGTATATGATGTCTTATAGACCACTCCCACAAAGGATCATATAAACTAAGCGTTTTGTGATCACTTAACAATCTTGCACGATCAACCTTTTTAAACTTATCAGCTTTATTTGGTTTGTATACTTTATGCATTGTGTTTGAATATATATGACCATTTTCCATGATGAAATAATCATTGTATTCTGAAAAATCATCTACGCTTCCATCAACTTTTTTGGCATAACATTCAATTATTGCACCTTCCGGTAATGGATATGAAAAAGCTTCACCTTGAGTCAATACTGTAAGACCCTTTTTATTTAGTATAATATCTTTACGTGAGGCGTCTGACCCTGCAAATACAGCACTACTAACGCATAATAAACTCAAAAATGCTGTTAAAATAATTCTTTTCATAATTTTACTCCCTTTCATACAACACTGAAAATTATTATAGTATAATTTCACACTTTTGCAAAATTTGTTAACAAATATTTTAAACTATGTTATAATTTGATCGATGTACGAGATAAAAAAACAAATTTATTTATACTTAACTAAAAATCAAAAAGCTTCACTATGCAGATTTTTACGTGCACTTGTAAAAAAAAGCCCTGAATTGTCATGTGATGAAATTTATGAAAAATTTATTGAGGATGAAAAATATTATTTAGAAATTGACAATTCAAGATTTGAGTTCATAGCTGACTACATTGAAGACAACTCTTTTATAAAAGATAGTAAGCTTTTTATACAAGAATGCATAAAATACTACAATTATAAAAAAAAACAAGAACCGATAATTCAAGCCCAAAAAGAATTTGAAAAACAAAAGCGAAAATTTCTCCAAGAAGTAAAAATGAGTAAAGATGCACCAACCAAAAAACAATTATATTACTACGAAAAACTGTGTAAAAAATATAACCTCGAAAAAAAAGAATTATCTTCAAAGCTTGAAGCACGTAACGAAATTGATAAAATTATACAAGAACACTCACAAATTGGGATTATACAACAGGATTTAATTTGAATAGAAAAAAGAGAAAAATAATGAGCATACAAGAAATTTTAAAAATATTGATTGATAGTGGCATCGAACCAAGTGAAGCAAATGTCGAAGTAAAATTACTTATTGAACATTTTTGTAAATATTCACGTAATGATATTCTTATGGGGAAAAAATTAACCGATGATATGCTCAATATTGTTAAAGAAAAAGCTGAACTTAGAGCAAAAACACGTCAGCCCATTCAGCATATAATCGGTTATGCTGATTTTATGGGTGAAAAATTTATCGTTAATCCAAATGTTCTTATACCAAGAGATGAAACTGAATTTTTGGTTAGAAAAGCTGTCAACATAATTAATTCGAATAAATTTAAAATGGCTCTTGATGTAGGCACAGGTTCAGGAATTATCGCTTGTATGGTCGCAAAGCTTACAGAATGTCAAATTATCGGACTTGATATTTCTAATGATGCCTTAAATACCGCACTCGATAACGCTTCCAGGTTAAATCTTTTCAATAAAGCTATTTTTAGGAAATCGGATATTTTTTCAAATGTTAAACCCAATGAAAGTTTTGACATTATTATCTCTAATCCGCCTTATATTCCTATTAGGGAAAAAGAAGAAATACAAAAGGAAGTAACTTTTGATCCTGAAATCGCACTTTTTACATCGGATGAAAAAGGTCTGGAATTTTATGAAAAAATCATTAAACAAGCTCCAAATATCTTGAATAAAGGAGGTTATTTGTTGTTTGAAATGGGTTATGGTCAATCTCCATACATAAAAAAACTTATGGAAAATGCAAATTTCAAAGAAATAGAAATCATTAAAGATTTAGCAAATATAGATAGAGTTATTTCGGCTCATCTTTAGGAATTATAAATGTAAATGTAGTGATATTTCCCTTATCACTACTTACAAAAATTTTTCCTTTGTGTGCATCTATGATCTTTTTGGCAATATATAAACCCAGACCTGTACTTACACTTTTACTTTTTTGTGCAAAACTTTCGCATTTTTCAAAAATAATATTTGGATTCTCTAAATGAAGACCTAAACCTTTGTTTGAAATTGAAAAATAGAACCCCTCCGCTTTTTCATATAAATTTATTGTAATTATTGATTTTTTGTCACTGTATTCAATTGCATTTATCAGCAAATTATGAATTACTCGCTTTATTTCAAGACAATCAAAGTAAGACTCTATATGTTTTAATTTAGAATTGATTTTTATTTCAAGTTGCTTATCTAAAAGAAGATATTTTATTTCTTCTACACATTGAATTGTCAGCATTTCTAGTGAAAAAAATGTTTTACGAAGAATTTGTTTACCATTTTCACATTTGTATTTTTGTAAAATATTATCTACAAGATTTTTCATATATTTTGCAGCACCTAAAATATCTCCAATTACCTCATTTTGAAAACCATCCAGTGAAGAAGCTTTATTGTTAAGTAGCAATTCTAACGCACAAATCTCTGCATTCACAGGAGATTTTAAATCATGAGTTACCATCGCTAAAAAAGTTTCCTTTTTATCCATTATTGCATCCTGCAACATTTTCGTTTTGAGTGTATTAAATATTTGAGACCGGACGACATTGATATTAAAAGGCTTTTCGATATACGCACAAGATCCTAAATTATATCCAAGAATTTTATTTTCAGGATCTGAAAGCGCTGAAATAAACATAATTGGCGTATTTACATTTATATTTGTATTTTTTATGATTTTAGCTAAGTCAAATCCCGACATTTCAGGCATCATAATGTCAAGCAAAAAAAGATCATATTTTTCTAAATTAACAATCTTACTTGCCTCAATAGGTTTGATAAACGTAGACAGTTCTAAACCAAGTGGAGAAAGCGTTTCAACCAACAAATCAATATTCATTTGATTATCATCAACAATCATTACCTTCAAACCTTTTAAAAAATTGGTTGAAAAATCTTGATTAGAATATTGATTTTTATTTTTTTCCTTAAAAAAATCCTGCACCAATCTTGCATCTACAGGATATGAAATAACATTTTTAACACCGCAAGAATTTGCAGTCAAAATGTTTTTTCTGGATATATCCTCAGAAGCTAACCACACTTCAAGATTTGGATTTTCTTTACAAATCTTTTTTATAATATTTGTATCCGAAAAATCAGTTTTAATAATACAAAGAGACTTTTCCGACAAATCAACATTTTGAAGATTTTTTACGCTTTCTACAAATATTAAACTGTCATTCTCTATTCTACTGGATAATTCGTACATACCATAATTGTAGTAAAGAATAAAATTATTACTATTAGCCTAGTAGGCTACTTTTATTATCTAATTTAACATTTAATGTTCAAAATTTAAAAGTTTTAATCCCCGTTTTTGTTTTTCATGCTGAATATCAGGTAATTCATAACATTTAACACAACGAGCTTCATAGGTTTCATCTCCACCTATCATTATTAAAGGTGAATTCTTATCCGCCGGTTTACCATCAATAAGTCTTTGAGTTCTTGTTGCATGATCACAACCACATTTCATACATACTGCATGCAATTTATCAACTTTAGTTGCGATACACATAAGTTCTGGCATACTTCCAAAAGGTTCACATTTAAAGTCCAGCTCTAAACCTGTTCCTATTACCCGTTTTCCTTCCTCCATTAGTTTTGATATAACTTTTACAATATTACTATCGAAAAATTGCAACTCATCTATAGCCACAACTTCATCATCCGGTCTTACGATGCTCATTATTTGAATTGAATGCCTTACCTTAATTGCATCAAGCCATAACCCATTTCTTGACTCAATATAGTCACCTTTTGCACGTGTATCAATATCAGGAGATATAACTTTTACCTTTTTTTTAGCTATAATACAACGTCTAATCCGCCTTAATAATTCTTCTGTTTTTCCACAACTCATAGGACCTGTTATTAATTCAAAAGTGTAGCCCTGCATTTTATACATCCCCTATTTTCCCAAGTTTCAATCTCCAAAGATTATTATAAACCCACAAAAAAAATTTGAAAAGTAAAATTTTATTAACCTACAAAATTTTATCTTTTAATTTTTTGAGTCCATGACCATAAAAATAACGTAATTGTTCAGGGAAATTATCTTCAATATCTATCAAAAACATATTATTTACGATATATGACTTTATTAAAAATACAATTTCAGGATTTTTTGTCCAAATCATCGGAATATCTTCATTTTTATGCCCAGACGAAATCTTGCCAAAAAGTCCCTCTTTATCATCTATAGTTAAGAAAAGAAATCTTTTACCTCTGTTATATTCAAGAATAGCGGTATTTGTATGGTTAAAGACCAAACCAAAAGGGGTCGAAAAATTATCATAACCCACAATTTTTATTTCTAATCCCTTATTATATGCTTCCATTAAATATGATTCTATTGGCTTATAATCTTGTGACCATATTTCTAAATATATCTTTTCTTTTGCATTTTTGATGAGTTCGATAATTTTTTCATTTATTCTGTAATGACCTGAGACTGTAAGTATTGGTTCTAGGTAATCTTCTTTTACATTTGGCAATTTTTTATCTAAAAAATCAATAGTAGAATCAATTTTTCTTTTAAAACGTTTGGTAAGTTCTTTAGGTTTTATTGGTGTATAAGTAATGGGTTTATTTTTTGAAGAAATAACTATTTGCGCATTTTCTAAAGCTTTTAAGGTATCATATGCTCGCGCTTGAGGAATATCAGCCAACTTACTTATTTCATAACCTGTTGCTGGATATTTTTTTAAAAGTGCAATGTACACTTTCGCTTCATAACTGTTTAATCCAATTTCTTTAAGTTTTTCTATTATATCATCCATGACAAGAATTATATCAGTATTTCTAAATCCTTGCAACAAATAAATAAAATCTTAATTGTAAGCCTTTTTATTTCATGTTAAAATATTATTATGGCAAAGACAATAGAAGAACTTGTTCAACAAATAAAAGAAAAACTTAATATAATTGATGTTGTATCAGAAAAAGTTATTCTGAAAAAAAATGGCAACAGTTATTGGGGATTATGTCCGTTTCATAAAGAAAAAACACCTTCTTTTTGTGTAAACCCACGATTAGGCATATATAAATGTTTTGGTTGCGGTGAAGGTGGAGATGCATTAGCTTTTATTATGAAAACCGAAAATCGGGATTTTATGGATGTTGCATCAGAATTAGCTGACAGATTTGGTCTTGAAATGCCAATTTCCCATAAAAATAAGGCATCCAAAGAATTAAAAGATCAAATGATTGATGCCTGTCAAAAAGCAGCAGAATATTACAACACCTACCTTCTACAAGATAAAAGCACAGACACTTTAAAGGTTATGGAATATTTAAGCAATAGGGGTATCACCAAAGATATTATCAAAACATACTGTATTGGACTTGCTTCAAAAGCTCCTAAAAATCTTTATGACTTGCTGCGTGCAAAATTTTCAGATGAAATTTTAAAAAAAGCAGGATTGATAATACCGTCAAAAGTCGCTCAAGGATACATTGATCGTTTTAGACATAGAATTATTATTCCAATAATTAATGAATTTGGAGAATATGTTGCATTTGGCGCACGCGCAATTGACCCTGATCAATCTCCTAAATATCTGAATTCGTCTGATTCTTTAATATACAACAAAAGTAAACTATTATTTGGACTGTATAATGCTAAAGACACTATTAAACAAGAAGATAGTGTAATTTTAATGGAAGGTTATTTCGATGTAATATCAGCACAAGCACATGGCATTAAAAATGCTGTAGCAACTTGTGGTACTTCACTTACACCAGATCATATTAAGTTATTGTCAAGATATTGTAAATCAAGAAAAATATACTTATCTTTTGATACAGACTCTGCCGGTCAAAAAGCAACGAATCGTAATGCAGAACTAATAAAAGAAGCGTTTCAAGGTCTAGGTAATATAAAACAATTTGATGAAAGTTATATTTCAACATCAGAAGATAGATATTCTTGTGAAATAAGGGTAATCGCGCCCCCTGAAGGCAAAGATCCCGACGAATTTATACGTTCGGTTGGTGCCGAAAGTTACAAAAAATACATGGAGCATGCTCCTCTTTTAATTGACTTTCAAATAAACAGCCTACTTAGACATAAAAATGAAATTAAAACTCCAACCGATAAAACACGTTTTGTAAAAGAATTAATTCCTGTTCTCCAAGAAATTAATAACGAAATTATCCAATCAGAATATATAAAAATGGTCGCAGAATCATTAAATATTAATGAAAACGCTTTATACAATGAAGTTAAAAAAGCGCGTAAAATGAATAACACTATATCTGAAAATCAAGTAAATAAAATTGTAAAGAAAAATGTATCTGTTTCAGAAAAAGCGCAAAAAAATTTGTTGAGTGTTTTTTTAGTTACCGATAGTCACTTTTCTTTTCAACAAATCAATGAAATGATTGGTGATACCCCATTTACGGATGAAATGTTAATAATTGTAAAATCTACAATTGACAAATCAATCAACTCCGTAAATAATGTTAGAGAATTGATAGAAAAACTATATACTGTTTTTCTTGAAAATCAAGAAATACAAAGCCTTATAACAGATTTGATAAGCATTTCAGAAGCATTTAATCATCTGGATGACAGAGATTTTAAAAACGTCATTCAAGAAAATATAAATAAAATAATACAGTGTCAGAAGGATGAAGAAAAAGAAGAAATGCGTCATTTATATAAAAAGGCGAATGATAACGAAACAGAAGCCCTAAAAATTCAAATGCAACTAAGAGATAAAATAAATAAAAGATTGAAATTGGAGAAAATGAATGACTAAAAAAAGACAACCAGGATCTTCTATCGTAAGTATTATGGAAGAAGAAAACCTTGACCTCCACGATCTTGATGAAGAAGCAGGAATTGCTTCAGGACGTGATGGTGTCAATTACATGAATGTAGATATTAGTACTGATAATATTGAAGATATCGTTACAGCAAAAATGGAAACCAAAGTTAATCTTGAAGATATTTACATGATTCATTCTCAAGATAATCAAGAGCAATCTGACTTTGATATTCCCAAAGGTGTGGCTGTCGATGATCCTGTAAGACTTTATTTAAGAGAAATTGGCAGAATAAAATTACTTTCTGCTAATGAAGAAATTGAATTAGCAAGAAAAATCCTGGAAGGTGGTACACCTGGTGCGATTGCAAAAAGAAAGTTAGTACAGGCAAATTTACGTTTGGTTGTAAGTATTGCTAAAAAATATGTTGGACGTGGCATGTTATTTTTAGATCTTATCCAAGAAGGAAACTTAGGTTTGATTCGTGCTGCTGAAAAATTCGACCATGAAAGAGGATTTAAGTTCTCAACATATGCAACATGGTGGATTAGACAAGCCATCACAAGGGCTATAGCAGACCAAGCAAGAACAATTCGTATACCAGTTCATATGGTAGAAACTATCAACAAACTTAAAAAAGTAACTCGACGCCTTGCTCAAGAGCTTTCAAGAAAACCAACTGAGGATGAGTTAGCTATAGAAATGAATGTTTCTATTCCGAAGCTTCGTGAAATAATAAAGATAGCACAAGAACCGTTATCTTTGGAAACACCTATAGGAAAAGAAGAAGATTCCAGATTAGGTGACTTTATTGAAGATAAAGAAGCAGATGCCCCAATTAAGACAGTTGCATCTGAATTACTTAGGGAAGATTTAGCAGAAGTATTATGCACACTTTCTCCTCGCGAACGTGATGTTTTGAGATTACGTTTTGGTATGGATGACGGTCGTCAAAGAACATTAGAAGAAGTAGGTCAATTATTTGGGGTTACTCGTGAACGTATTAGACAAATCGAAGCAAAAGCCTTGAGAAAATTACGTCATCCGAACCGCAGTAAAAGACTCAGAGAATACGTTGAGACATAAATATTAACAAAAGTCCGAATAATTTTCGGACTTTTGTTTTTGTATAAGGTAGAATAGTTTTATGACAATTAAATTTCTATTAATCATTTTGTTATTAATAATTTTATGGTCATGGTTATTGGAACCAAATCTTCTTACAATAAAAAAAATTAAGTTAAAAAATTCTCAATTAAAAGGCAAAAAGATTGTCTTTATTTCAGATCTTCACATAAAACCGCATGAAAGACATCGTATTTGTAAAATTGTAAAAAAAATAAATAATTTAAATCCTGATATAGTTTTATTCGGAGGGGATTATGTAAATGGTCATAAAAAAGGTTATTCCATGTCAATAGAAGATATTGCTTTTGAATTATCAAAAATAAAATCTCCTAAAATTGGTATAATAGGTAATCATGATGGCTGGCAAGGCAAAAATGAGATTAAATCAGCACTTGAAAAACATTTTATTAAAATTCTCATAAATGACAATGTAAAAGTTGATAATCTCTGTATAATCGGATTAGATGATATTCAAACCGGTGATCCAGACATTAAAAAAGCATTCCAAAAGTCACAATCTCCACGAATTTTACTTACACATTCTCCGGATGTTTTCCCTCTTGTGACAGAAGAAATAACTCTTGCCTTGGCCGGACACACCCATGGTGGACAAATCGTTTTTCCTTTCAACATTCCGATTATTGTGCCTTCGAAATACGGAAAAAAATATGCTAAAGGACTTATTTGTGAAAATAATAAAAAGATTTTTATAACCAAAGGTCTTGGTACAAGCATTTTACCATTGAGATTTTGCTGTATTCCTGAAATTGTACTAATTGATTTTTGTGATAATTAACAAATTTTATATATTGTGATATAATTTAATAAGAAAACTTTTTATATTTTCACAAAATTTTGGAAACTTTTTTAACAAAAAGACATCTTATAATCTATGAATGTTTAAAAACTTGTGAGAATTAAGAGTTTTTGGAGGAAAAAAGAAGATGAGAAATTTTATGAAAAAAAGTTTTATATCACTGGGAGCATTTATTCTTTTATTTGGGTGTGTTGTAAAAAATAATGTGTTTGCATATACTCCGGTTGAATTATATGATCAAGTTTGGAGATTAATTAATGCAAAATATGTTGATCAAACAAATAATGCTCAAGATTGGAACAAGTGGAGACATAAGTATGATAAGCAGATTTTAACAAATGAAGATGCTTATGTTGCGATAAATACAATGGTTGCAAGTTTAAATGATCCATATACGAGATTTTTGGATCCTAAAGAATTTGCTGATGAAACAAGTTCAATAAAAGGATCTTTAAAAGGTATAGGAATTCAAATAGGTGTAAAAGACGGTAAATTGATGGTAATTGCGCCTATTGAAGATACTCCTGCTGAAAAAGCCGGTCTAAAAGCTGATGATGAGATTTTAGAAATTAATGGTGAAAGTACAAAAGGAATTACTGTTGATAAAGCTGCCGATAAAATTCGAGGCGAAAAAGGTACCACAGTTACTCTACTTGTAAAACGTAAAGATGTGGAACCTAAAATTTATAAAATTGTTCGTGATGAAATTGAATTAAAATCTATTTCTCAAAAATTACCTGTCGAAATGAAAATTCCTGATGACATTTGTTATATCAGACTAACTTCATTTATTAGCAGAAATGCAACAAAAGAATTTGGTGATATTTTAAACAACACTAGTAATAAAAAAGGTTATATTATTGACTTACGTTCTAATCCTGGAGGACTTTTAAGCAACGCTATATACATATCTGATATGTTTTTAGAGGGTGGCGATATAGTAAGTACAGTAGATCGTGACGGATATAAAGAAACTCAAAGAGCCAGTAGGACAGTATATACTAAAAAACCTGTTGTAATTCTTATAAATAAAGGATCTGCTTCTGCCAGTGAAATTTTTTCAGGAGCAATGAAGGACAACGGTAGAGCTGTAATTGTAGGTGAACAATCTTTTGGAAAAGGTCTGGTACAAGAAATTAATAACTTGCCTTATCAATCAGGTTTACACATCACAATACAAAAATATCTGACTCCAAATGGAACAGACATAAATAAAAAAGGTATTACTCCTGACATTGTCGTCGAATTAACAGAAGAAGATGTAAAAAATAAAAACGACGTACAGTTAAAAAAAGCAATAGAAGTTTTGAATAAAATGACTTATACAAATACTTTTGCAAAACAAGATTACGGATACATTCAAAGAGCTCCCCAATAAGGAGCTTTTTTACAAAGCTAATTTTTTATAGTAAAATGATTAACATGGAAAAGAAAAATATAACTTTCATAGGAATGATGGGGTGCGGCAAAACAACTATAGGAAAAGAATTGAGTAAAGTTTTACCTGATTTTTCTTTCATTGATGTTGATGAAGAAATTGAAAAATCCACCGGTAAAAAAATTTCAGAAATTTTTTTAAAGTATGGAGAACCTCATTTTAGGCTTTTAGAGACAGAAAAAATAAAAAAAATTTGCGAAGGGAAAAAACAAATAATTTCCTTAGGCGGAGGAGCTTTTGAAAATCCTGAAACAAGAAAACTGCTAGAGGATACCAGTTTAACAATTTACTTAAAAGCTTCTCCGCAAGAAATTTACAATCGTATTAAACAAGAAATTCACAGACCTCTTTTAAGAAAAAATTTTTCTGTAGAAAAAATAGATGAAATTCTTAAAAAAAGAAAAATCAACTATGAAAAGGCATCTAAAGTAATTGACACTACAGGAAAATCCCCTGAAAATATTGTAAAAGAACTTTTGGAGGTTATAAATGATAAATCTTAATGTAAATATAAATTCAAAAGAAAAAACTTATCCTATATACATTGATAATGAATCTATTGACTCTTTTTGCGAAAAAATAAAAATATCTATAAATAAAAAAAATTTTCTTGTGGTAATTTCTGAAAAAGTTTATCGTCTGTATGGAAAAGCCTTCAATTTTCCTTCAAAAAATTTGTTCGTTTTAAAAGATGGAGAACGAGAAAAAAACATTAAAAACTATAAAAAAATTCTTGATCGTGCATTTAAGTTAAATTTAACAAGGTCAGATATGATGATAGCTATTGGTGGAGGCGTTGTCGGAGATCTTGTGGGTTTTGTTGCATCAACTTACATGCGCGGTATTGATTTTATTCAAATACCTACAACTTTGCTTGCTTGTGTAGACAGTTCCGTTGGAGGTAAAACAGGTATTGACAATGCTTTTGGTAAAAATCTTGTTGGTACTTTTTACCAACCTAAAGCTGTTTTTATAAACACAAATTTTCTAACAACTTTGGATGAAAGACAATTTAAAACAGGACTTGGAGAAGTTGTTAAATATGCTTTTATTGAAAAAAGCTGCAAATGTCAGGAATTTAATCTTACTAATTTTTTAAATGAACATTTTGACAAAATTTTTTCAAAAAATACAAAAATTTTGAATGAATTAATAAAAATATGCATAAGCTTAAAAATTTCAGTTGTAGAAAAAGATGAAAAAGAAGGTAATCTTCGGAAAATATTAAACTTCGGTCATACATACGGACATGTAATAGAAAAGCTTACACATTATAAAAAATATACTCACGGTGAAGCAATTATAGAAGGAATGCGACTTGCGTTTCATATATCTGTTAAAAAAGGGTTTATTGATAAAAACTACGAATTTTATGCTGAAGATATTTTCAAAAAATACAAATTTAAACAAATACCTTCATTCAGTAGTGACAAAATCCTTGATACAATGAAACTTGATAAAAAAGCTTCTAAAGAAAAAATCACATTTATTTTACCAACGGATTATTCAAAGGTCGAAATATTCGAATTTACGGAGCCGGAGTTGGCGGATTTGATTTCTTAAATAAATTTAATACAAAATTTTTGCACTTTTGCCATCCGGACGAAATGTATGGCAATATTTTCGATTGAAATTTATACCCTCCATAAGCAATACCGCCTATTGCTAGTGCTGAAAACAAAACTTTTTTCCATAGTGGAGTTTTGATGACAGTCAAGCTATCATCTTCCTTTACCATTTCATCTTTTTGAGGTTGAGATTTTAAAGGCGGCACATCTGGATAAATAGGATTATTGAAAACCGGAACTTGTCCTGTAACTTGCATGCCTGTATCAAAACCTATAACCCCTTCATTTACAAGATTATTTACTATCGAATTTACTGCATAAGTCATAAAACTACCTACCTAAATATATAAAGTAACTTTTTGTCACATAATTGCCTGATAAATAAATTTTTGTTACATTTTATGAATATGATAAAAGCTTTTTTGAAAGAAAATTTATATTTACTTATTTTATGGGCACTTTGTTTAATAGGTCTGCATTTTTTTGTAGGACACTATTCAAATATCCTGCTGGATGTGGGACGTGAAGTGTATTACCCTCAAAGAATTCTTGAGGGTAAGGTGTTGTACAAAGATTTATTTAACATATATGGGCCTTTTTCTTATCTTTTTAATGCCGGATTATTTAAAATTTTTGGAGTAAACCTAAAAACATTTTATATTGCAGGCTATATCTGTGCTTTTTTCATTGTTACTGCTGTTTTTTTAATTGCAAAAAATTTCTTATCAAAATTTTTGAGTTTTGCAATGGGAATATTTACTATAGCAACAGGGATTTGCACTGTTCATTTATTTAATTATACATTTCCATACAGCTGGGGAATGTTGTATGGAACTGTTTTTAGCCTTTATTCTCTTTTTTTTCTAATTAAATTTTGCAAGGAAGATAAAAAAGTATTATATCTTTATCTTTCTTCTTTTTTGGGTGGATGTGCTGTTTGTAATAAATATGACTTTATACTTTTCACCGTAATAATTCTTGCGATTACTTTAGGGACCAAAAACATTAAAACGATTATTATTTCTCTTTTTTCCTTTGTATTAATTCCTGTACTTTGTTTCAGTTTCTTATTTTTTCAAGGATTAACAATTGGTCATCTTCTTATTAATTCAAAAATTATAACTGATATGATAAATACAGATTCCTTAAAATATTTTTACCAACATTCTGGAGTCTACTTTTCATTTCCAATCCTAATTTACTGGATAATAAATTTTATCAAGTCCGCGCTTTGTTTATTTACAATAGCATTTGGACTAAAGTATTACAAAAAGAACAATGAACTTTGCTTTTTTATTGTTTTACTTGGCATTTTTCTAACATATTTTCTTGCTAATCCTGCTATTTTTTCTTTTTTAATAGGGATTACTGTTATACTCTTTGTAATTTGTTTTAAAACAATAAAAAGCACTAAAGCTACTATTGTACTTATTTTAAGTACAATAGCACTAAGCTTGAAATCTTTTTGGGGATTAACTCCGTTAAACTATGGTAACTATTATTGCGTGATGGTTTTAATCGCATTTTGTACTCTTTTTACACATGGGTTAAAAAAAGATTATCAAAATACTTTCAGTATATTTCTACTCGTTATTTCACTTTGGTTTGGAATTTTAGGAGGAAAGCAACTTTCTTCACTTAACTATTGCATTGAAACAAAAAAAGGGGAAATTTTTACATCTGAGTATTTTGGAAAACCTATAAATGAAACCATTAAATATTTCAAAAACAATAAAGCAGAAAGTTTCGTTATTTTTCCAGAAGGATTAATTATAAATTTTCTCTGTGAGAAAACATCTATTGGGGATGATTTTTACAATTCACTTTTACCTTTGTATGTAGAAACTTTTGGTGAAAAACAAATTATAGAACACTTTGAAAAAAACAAACCTTACTTTATTGTATTTAATAATCTTAATATGCAAGATTACAATAAAGGCTTCATATGCAAGGATTATGCACTAGATTTTTGTGGTTATATTTATAAAAATTATTTACCGGATAAATCTATCGGGGATGATTTTGGCTTTTACATCTTTAAAAAAGCGCCTTAAATCTTTTTTATGATACAATTATGCTTGGAAAATAAGGATTGATATAGAATGGATAAGTTTTATTTAACAACAGCGATAGACTATGTAAATGGAGCCCCTCACATTGGTCACGCATATGAAAAAATTATTACTGATGTAATTGCCAGACACTTTAAGCAAAGATGTGATGATGTATATTTTTTGACAGGAACTGATGAGCATGGAATAAAAATTCAAAAAACTGCTGCTTCTGCAGGTATTACACCTAAGGAATTATGTGATGAAAACGCTCAAAAGTTTAAAGATGCTTGGAAGGCTTTAGATATAGATTACACTCGATTTATAAGAACAACCGATGAAGATCATGTAAAAATTGTTCAAAGAATTTTTCAAAAATTGGTTAAAAATGGTGATATATACAAAAATTCGTACGAAGGCTTGTACTGCAGTGGCTGTGAATGCTTTTTAAATCCGAAAGATTTAACAGAAGATGGACTGTGTCCTGATCACTTGAAAAAACCCGAAATCGTAAAAGAAGAAAACTATTTCTTTAAACTCACAAAATATAAAGACGCAATAATCAAGCATATCAAAGAAAATCCTGACTTCATTATTCCGCAGTTTCGCGCAAATGAAGTACTTAATCAGCTTGAAGATATTCAAGATATATCAGTATCAAGGGCAAAAAGTAATGTCCAATGGGGAATTGATGTATTAGACGATGATGAGCAGTCAATATATGTCTGGATTGATGCACTATCAAATTACATCACTGCATTAGGATACGATGTTGACACGCCTTCGGATAAATTTAAAAAATATTGGCCGGCAGATGTTCAGGTAATTGGTAAAGATATTTTAAAATTCCATAGTATATATTGGCTTGCTATTTTAATGGCTTTGGATCTTCCATTACCAAAACATATTTTAGCCCACGGTTGGATTACAATAGATCAGGCTAAAATGTCAAAATCTATAGGAAATGTAATTTCTCCAACATCTGTTCTAGAAAGTTTTGAGTTAGAATATCCTGATGCCTTTAGATATTACATGGCAACTGCTGCACCTTGCGGTAAAGATGGTAACTACTCTGATGAAGATTTTAAAGAAAAAGTTAACGCTCATCTTGCAAACAGTATGGGAAATCTTTTAAATCGTACTCTTTCAATGTTGGTTAAATACTTTGACGGTGAGATAAAAGAAGAATTTTTTGCTGTTAAAAATAATGAGTTAGTTGGAGGTTCAATTAGTCTTTTAAAAACAGCTTTAAATAAAGTGGATCTCGTAAAAAATAATTTTGACAACTTTGCAATTGCAGAGGCCGGACTTGAAATTGTCAATCTTGTTGATATTACCAACAAATATGTTACCGATAATGCTCCATGGACACTAGCTAAAGAAGGTAAAATGATTGAATGCGGGCAGGTTCTAACCACTGTACTTGAAATTATGTGCATAATTTCTGCTTTGATCTATCCTTTCTGTCCTAATATTGCTGAAAGTATGGCTAAGCAATTATCATTTGATTTAAGCAAAAAATTAGACGATTTGACGTATGAAAACATTAAAACAGGTGTTTTGATATCAAAAGAAAATATTAAGCCTGTATTTTTGCGAGTAGACAGCGAATTAGCTGATAAAAGTAAATCAAAATAGAAAATAAAAAACTTTTTTAAGAGAAGGTAAATTTATCATACCTTCTCTTTTTGTTTTTTACAGTCTATAAAACTTGTAAACTACAATGAAATTAAATAATAAATAATCCGTATACAAATTTAAAAATTGCTTTTACTCTAACAAAAACACCGCTTTTAATATATTTTAAAAACGGTGTTTACAATCTCTTTTTTTAACCTGCCAATGCATCACATATATATTCTGACATTTGATCAAACATATCATGTAGCGGTTTTGAGATGTCTAGTGCTATTTCTTTATTAATATCTGCTAATTTATCTTCAATAGATAATACTTTTGCTTTTTTAGGTTCAACAACAGTAAATTTATTTTGCTCAATTTGTTTTAGTAGATTTATCGAAAATTCTTGCATTGAATCAATTTCTCGTAAATTTTTATTGGCCGACGTCATAAGTACATCACCTAGTTCTTCACCATACTTGTACTCTTTTAGAACCTCCTCACAAATTAAATTTGCCATCAAATTTGCGTCGAGATCCGTCTTTACTGCTTTTGAACCCATTATCATTACCTCCAAAATCTATTGTATCGGTAACATATTTATCGGAGAGCATGGTGACAAACTTTAACAAAACAGATCTTTTTGTTAACAATAATTTACAATAAACTTAACTTTTCCAGAAAAAGAAAGTCTCGCCATTTGACAAGACTTATAAATATACATTTACCCCACACTTTTTATAACATAAAACTGCTTTTTTGTCAACCATTAAAATATATTAATTTTTTGACTTTCTTTTATAAAAAATTTTTAGACCTCCTTTGTAGAAAACCCCATGTTTTTTTGTAGAAAAAACATGAGTTTTCTACATTAACTACTTTTATTTTATTTTTTCACCTGTTTTCTACTTTTTATTTACAACTTTTCTACTTTTTTTTCTACAATGAAACCACTGTCATTTCAAAGCTTTCAATAACTTTTCTACAAATATTGACCGCTTACTACTACTATTAATTATATAAATAATTAATATATATAATATTTAATAATTAAAAAAACGGTAGAAAATCTAATACCAATAAAGGTTACAATTTGTTTAGTTTATTGGTTATCATTTGTTTTTTATAATATAATTTTGCTAAAGAATGAGTGTAAAAGGAGTATGTAATGAAATTTATAGTAAAAAAAGAAGATTTATATAATGGTATAAAAATCGTTGAACGGGCAACAAGTGTGAAAGCTTTGCAACCAGTGCTTTTAAATATATTTATAGAAACAATAGATAATGCAACTATAAAACTTGTAGCTACCGATCTTGATTTGACTGTAATTGCCTATGTTAACGCACAAGTGGAAGAAGAAGGTAAAATTACATTACCTTCAAAAACTCTCAATGAGATAGTTTCCAAACTTGGAGATAAGTTAATCTCATTTGAAATGAAAAATGATGAAACAACCGTAAATATAACATGTCAAAATTCCAAATTTGATATAATTGGTATTTCGGCAAATGAATTTCCTCCTGAATTTGCGAATGTAGAAGTAAATGAAGAAGATGGTTTTGAAATAGCTATAAAACCCTTTGTAAAAGCTGTTCGTCAAGCAGGTTTTGCCGCAGCTAGTTATGAAACAAGTAATCTTTTATCAGGTATTGTATGTGATATAAATGGAAATACATTAGAAATAGCTTCTACTGATGGAAACAGATTGGCAAGAGTTAGAGAAAAAATTGATAATAAGGAAAATAGAAACAGCCAATTAATAATACCTTCTAAGACATTGAATGAATTTATAAAAATGAGTGCGTTCATAGAGGAAGATACAATTAAGATATATACAGAAAAAACAAAGTTGATAATAAAGTCAGCTACAACAACAACAGTTTCAAGACTTTTAGAAGGTCAGTTTCCTAAATATAATCAATTAATACCTTCTGAGAGTCCAAAAACAGCAATAATAAATGTAGCTCAAATGATTTCAGCGCTGGATCGTGTATCAATTATGGTTAATGATAAGACAAGTATAGTAAAATTAGATTTTAGCGAAAATAATTTGAAATTGACAGCTGATACTCCAGATTCAGGTAAATCTGAAGAAAGTCTTGACATAGACTACACAGCGGAAGATCTTGCTATCGCATTTAATTATAAGTATGTATTAGAGGCGTTAAAAAATATAGAGGCAGATGAAGTTAAATTTGGATTGAATACAAGTCTTTCTGCTACTGTATTAAAACCAAACAGTGAAGAAGATTTTGTTTGTTTAATTATGCCGGTACAAATAAGATAAACTTGATAGGACAGAGTAATGAAAGATAAAGCTGTAGGTTATTATAAAAACGGATACTCGTGTTCTGAAAGCATTGTAAATGCAGCAATAGACTGTGGTTTATGTGATAGTGCGCTAAGAGCTTGTGCTACTCCATTTTGTGCTGGTATGTCATCTGGTTGTTTGTGTGGTACAATAGCAGGTGCACAAATGGTTTTAGGGTATAATTTTGGAAAAGGGAATAGTAAAAATAATCCAGAATGTGCAAGAGAAAAAGCCAGGGAATTTGTAGAAGAATTCAAGAAACGTCATAATGTGACCTGTTGCAGAGTGTTGACTAAAGGTTTGGAAGGTGCATCAAGAAAAGAGCATTGTATAAAGTTAGTTGCGGACAGTGCTGAAATTTTGGAAAATTTACTGAAGGTGAAAGTATGATAAATCTTATAGCCGTTTTTATAGGAGGGGGCATTGGTTCTATTTTACGATATATTGCAGGAATTTGCCTTCCTTTCCCAACATTGATTGTTAATGTTCTTGGCAGTATTTTATTGGGATTTTTGTTTGCATTTTTAATGCAAAAGCCAGAAATTAGTCAAAGTTTAAAACTTGCTTTAACTGTAGGTTTTTGTGGAGGATTAACTACATTTAGTACTTTTTCTTTCCAAATATTTGAGATGATAGAGCTTGGTCATTGGATAAATGGTCTATTATATGCTATAGTAAGTTTATTTTTGGGTGTGGTATCAGTTTTTGTAGGAGTGTATTTTGCAAAATTTGTATAATTTTGAAAGGTTAAATTTTGTAACTGCAGGAATGCCGTTACAGACTGGAAAAAGCGGTTATAAAAAAGCTTTTGATATTATAAAAGATTTGGGTCTTGATGGAATGGAACTTGAGTTTGTACATGGCGTCAGGATGAATGAAGATATTAAATCTTTGGTAAAAGAAAAATCAAAAGAAAAAAATCTTTATTTGACAGCACACGGTCCTTTTTACATAAATTTGAACTCAAAAGAAGAAGATAAAAAAAAGGCAAGTGTAAAAAGGATTATAGAAACTGCAGTTGTTGCTTTTGAGACGGGTGCTTACAGTATAACATACCATGCAGCTTTTTATCAGGGAGATAGTCCTGCTGACGTTTTTAAAACTGTTGTTAAACAAACAAGAAAAATAATTAGGCATCTGGAAAAAAAAGAGATAAATGTGTGGATTAGGCCGGAAACTACTGGAAAATTAACACAGTGGGGAGATCTGGATGAAGTTATAGCTTTGTCAAAAGAATTTGAACAAGTTTTGCCTTGCATAGATTTTTCTCACTTACATGCAAGATATAATGGAATATACAACACTTATGATGAATTTTGTTATATATTAGAAAAAGTAGGAAAAGAATTAGGAGATTTTGCTCTAAAAAATTTCCATGGACATCTTGCAGGTATTGATTACGGTCCAAAGGGAGAAAAAAAGCATTTGATTATTGAAAATTCAGATATGAATTATAAAGATTTACTAAAAGCAATGAAAGAATTTGATGTACGGGGGATTTTGGTGTGCGAAAGTCCCAATATAGAAGAAGATTGTAAATTGTTTAAAGATTATTACATGTCATTATAATCAATTATATGTAGTATATTTTTAAAGATTTGTTAACAAAATGCCGTAAAATATAAAACAATTTATGTAATTGTGAGGCATCCTATATGTTTAATTCTGTAAATAATCCTTTTAATAGACCAATAGAGTCTTCTACTTCTTCAGATAAAAATAAACAACAAAATCAACAAAACCAAAAGGAAAAAGAAAAAAAATACTTAGAACAAGAGGAACAAGATGAGGTAAGACTAGGAGGTTTGCCAATATTGGAAGAAGATGAGATTGCTTCTATGGTCAGAGGATACATTGCAAATTTAAAACAAGAATATGAAGAAAATGAAAAAATCATAAAAAAATTAGATAAATATTTGGAAAAATTTGATATTAAAAAATTTATGAAAAAAAATCCAAATCTTACAAGTTCTGATTTCTATATGGTTATGTATAACGAAACAGAAGGACTTGTAAAATAACTTAATATTAATTAAAGTTTTTTGAAAAAATTCCGTCCCACCATGTGAATACTTAAAATGAAAGGATGGACAAATGGAAATTAGTAATGTATCAGGAGCTTACACTTCATCAAAAATTGTAGAAACGGATGATGAAAAAGAAACAAAAAAAACAGAAGAAGAAGAAGCTAAAGAACAAAAAGTAACAGAAAAAGAAGAAAAAGATTCCGTTGAAATTTCTTCTGATGACTTTGATGAAGAAAGTGTTGAGGATAAGGCAAGCAACTATGTTGCAAATATTATTGCAAATCCAAAATTAACAGAAGAGTCAAAGGCACTAATTCAGCAGTACATGGCAACTTTTGATGCTGCAAGGTTTATCAAAATGTATGGACCATTTACATCTACTGCAGAAATTTCTGCAGCAATGTATGCCGTTACTTCTCATATGATAAAGTATCAGCAAGATGAATAAAAAAGAGAAAAATTAGAAAAACAAGAAAAAAGACCGGTTTTTCGCCGGTCTTTGATTTTTAAAACAAAAATTTGTAATAAAATCGACAAAGTAAGAAATTAAATATATACAATACGGAATATATTCCATATTATACCTAATATAGCATGTGTTATTATTAAAGTCAATAGTTTAAAATTATTCATATGGAAATGAATAAATATTATAAACAGTTAGCACAAAACATACGAATGCAAAGAGCAAAGGTCAAAATATCTCAATTGAAGCTAGCGGAAAAAGCGGATGTTTCAATAGATACAATAAGTATGATAGAAAGAGAACAGGGAAATCCAACACTATCAACAATAGTATCAATAGCGAAAGCATTAGGCGTTGATTTAAATACTCTATTACCGCTGTAAAAAATCTATTTTTTGTTTTTTTCACTGCGTTCTCTAATAGAGAGTTTTATTGGAGTGCCAAAAAATCCAAAAGCTTCTCTCAGTTTATTTTCTATGTATTTTTTATAATGATCTTTCATAAGGTCAGCATTATTAGCAAATAAAACAATATGTGGCGGTTGAATACCGGTTTGAGTTACATATAAAAGTTTTAATCTTTTTCCTTTTGAAGACTGAGGGGGATTGAGCATATAAGCTTCTTTTATTACTTTGTTTAACAGACCGGTGGATACACGCTTTGTGCATTCTGCGTATATTTCTTCAGCTTTATCAAAAATAGAGTTAATTCTTTGCTTAGTAAGAGCACTGATAAATATTTTAGGTGCGAATTCCAAAAATGGAATTTCTTTGGTAATTTTTTTGCTAAATTCATTTATTGTATTTGATTTTTTATTCTCTATTAAATCCCATTTATTAATTGCAATGATTAATCCTTTACCAGATTCAATAATTATTGATGCAATTTTTTTATCTTGATCAGAAATGCCTTCAGTAGCATCAATTACCAAAAGAGCAACATCACAATCCCGAATAGAGCGAATTGCACGGTCTACCGCAAATTTTTCAACACCATAATCTACTTTTGCTTTTTTTCTTATTCCGGCGGTGTCAATAATTATAAAATCTTTATTATTATAAGTAACTTTGCTGTCAATGCTATCTCTAGTTGTACCAGACACATCAGATACAATAACACGATTTTCATTTAATACAGCATTTACAATGGAAGATTTTCCAGCGTTAGGTCGTCCTACAATTGCAATTTTAATGATTTTTTCTTCTTCTAAATCATTTAAAATTTCAAAATCTTCAGTAAGTACTTCAAGTAAATCGCCAACGCCACCACTACCGTGAAGAGCAGAAATACCTATTGGCTCACCCAAAGCAAGTCCATAAAAATCATTTATCATCATTAAAGAGGAAGGGTTATCAATTTTGTTTACAGCAAGAAAAACAGGTTTTCCAGATTGCCTTAAAATATTAGCGATATCAAAATCAACAGGGTTGGAACCTTCTTTACCATCTACAAGGAAAATTATTTTGTCAGCTTCTTCACAAGCGATTTTGGCTTGGTCAAATATAGAAAGCATAATTTCATCTTCATCACCAGGGATAATACCACCAGTGTCAATCACGGTGAATTGTTTATTTTGCCACTCCACGTCAAAATAAATTCTGTCTCTTGTAACTCCCGGTAAATCATCCACAATAGAGTTTCGTGATCCGACAAGTCTGTTCACGAATGTTGATTTGCCCACATTTGGACGTCCTACAATTGCTACAACTGGTTTCCTTTTCATAAAATTTATATTATCACAAAAATACACCGATATCTAAAGAATTCAAATCATCTTCTAAAAGACTTTTTTGAAAAGCTTCACATTCGTCAATTAAATCGAGTAATTTTGCATATTTTGTACTGTGTAAAACCTTTGTTAAATCAGTATTTTCAAAAAAATCAAATATGTAATATGTAGTAGTTTTTTCTTTTATTTTAATTAAGGAAATTTCTTCAAAAATATCAAAAAGTAATTCTAAAACAGCAAAGGATTTACCTAAAAAGCTTGCAAATCTTTGTAATTCAACTTTTCCGCCATTGTTGTGGGCTGCAAATTTTAACATTCCGTAAACAGTTTTTAAAAAGTCTTTTTCTTCAAAATATTTTATATCATAGTTCATAAAATGAATAGCTTTTGGAGAGGTTTGTTTTAATATATAATCAAAAGTTTGTTTGTCAGCGGGATAGTCAAAGAACATTAACCCGTCACAACATTGGGGATTATTACGAGAAAATGTGTTTGAAAAAAGGCTTGAAAAAGGTCTTAGTTTATCAAGTACAGATTTACTTTCTGCAAAAATTTTGATATTTCCTTTTGAGTTTTTCACATAATCATTTACAAGAGGCAAAATATCTGTTTTTTTTCTGTGATCATAAATTTTTATTTTATCAATAATATTTTCATTTTCTTCTTTTAAAAATTCAGAATGAATATCATCAACGATGAGTTGAATGCTAGTATTACCGTTAAATTCATTCTTTTGAGGGTGAAAAGCTACATCAAAAGTATCTCCATTTACAAGAGAGATGTCACCCTTTTGCCACCAAATACAGTTAAATTCGGACGTGCCGTTTATAACACCGGTAAGTCTTAAGTGATCTTTATTTTCACCCATAAGTCTTTTTTCTTTGATTTTTAAATTTTTCAAAGAAAAAATAGGGCTTGGATTTGAAGCACCAAAAGGTTCAAGCATTGAAATTTCTTCAACAAGTTCCAAATCAATATCTTCAGGTCGCAAATCAAGATCTATATTAATAAAAGGTTTTAGTTCTTTACCATTTAGACACTCTTTTATAGTTTTATTTAAGGCAGTTTTTACAAGTTCAAAAGAAGTCTTTTCGGGAGAAAAAGCTAAACCGGCTGCTAAACTGTGTCCGCCAAACCCATCAAACAACTCAGCATTTGCATTTATAACATCATATAAGTGAACACCTTCTATACTACGCGCAGAACATCGAATTTGCTTTGTTTCTTCAGAGTATGTCATCAAAAATGTAGGTTTGTAATATTTTTCAACAAGCTTAGATGCAACAATCCCAACAATTCCAACGTGCCAATCTGGTTTAAAAAGAATAATAGCAGGTTGTCTTGTATTTTCTGCTTGAAACATGGCATCAGCTTCCATGAAAGTTTCTTGACAAAGCGTTTGACGAATTTTATTAAAATTTTCAAGTTCAGTTATGGCCATTTGAATTTCTTGTTTATTATCAGAAATTAAAACTTTTAAAGCAGCATCAACAGAATCAAGCCTTCCTGAAGCATTAATTCTAGGCGCAATACCAAAAGCTATTTGTTCGGAGGTTATCCCATTAGAAGGTTTATATCCTGCACTTTCCAAAAGTTTTGTTAGTCCCCAATGTTTTCCATTAGAAATTAATTCAAGTCCTTTAGTTACAAAATAGCGGTTTTCTCCGACTAAAGGGACAACATCTGCAACCGTTCCAACAGCGACAAAAGGAAGAATTTCAAAGACAAATTCTGTTTTTCCATATTTTTCAAGTAAAGCTTGAGCAACTTTAAAAGCAACGCCAACACCAGCAAGGGATGAAAGACCAATTATTTGTTTTGTGCTAAGAGTTTCATCTAAAGCATTTGGTGCTTTCGGATTGATTATTGCAAAGGCATTAGGAAGAACTTCCGGTGCTTCGTGGTGATCTGTGATAATTACATCTATTTTAAAACTATTTAAGAAATTTACAGCATCAATATCACTAATTCCACAGTCACAGGAAATTATGACTTTTGGTTTTATTGATGTCATTATTTTTACCAAAGCTTTTGTATCAAATCCGTGACCTTCTTTTTCTCTATCAGGAATAAAATAATTTACATCAGCTCCAAGATATTTAAAAGTCTTATATAACAAAGAGGTGGATGTTACACCATCGGCATCAAAATCACCATGAATAACAATTTTTTCTTGGTTATCAATGGCTTTTGAAAGTCTTTCTACAGCTTTTGTCATATCTGTGAATACATTTGGATGAGTTAGTTTCATTTCTAAAGGATTTAAAAATTCTTGAATATCTTCATCTTTTTCTATTCCACGTGCGCATAAAAGTCTGTCAATTAAAGACTTTTTGTTACTTGCTATGTTGTTATATCTCCACTCTTTTTTCATAATCGTCCCAATTTTATTATAACAAATAATCAAGGCAAAGTGAACTATCAAAATAAAAAGCTTTATTTTTGATAGTTTCTGATAATCTCTTCAAAATTATCGCCACCAAATTTTAAAAGTATTTCATTAGCTAAAACACAAGCAATACGTGCTTCTGCAACAACAGCACAAGCTTCCACAGCGCAAGTGTCAGATCTTTCAAAATGAGCTTCTGTTTCTTGCATTTTTATACAATCAACGGTATTTAAAGGTTTTTTTAATGTTGGAATAGGTTTCATAACGGCTTTTATAACAAGGTTTTCTCCGTTTGTCATGCCGCCTTCTATTCCGCCTGCATGATTAGTTTTTCTAACAATTTTACCATTATCTAAAAACATTTGATCATGATATTCACTACCTTTGTATCCAAGAGGATTTTCTCCTATTTCGACAACTTTAACAGCAGGAATGCTCATAATAGCTTGAGCAATACGACCGTCTAATTTTCTGTCCCAATGAACAAAAGAGCCCAGACCAATCGGTAAATTTGAAAAAACAACTTCAAATTTTCCACCTAATGTATCTCCAAATTCTTTTGCTTTGTCTATTTCAGAGTGAAAATCTTTTTTATCAGCACAATTACCGATTTGAATAATTTCGGAATAACAAGAAATTGAAAATTTGTTTAAAATTTGTTTTGCAACAGCACCAACAGCGACTTCTATAGCTGTTTTTCTTGCACTAGAGCGCTCAAGTATGTTTCTTAAATCTTTTTGATTGTATTTTTCACTACCAGCAAAATCAGCATGTCCCGGGCGATATTTTGAAAAAGATTTTTCTTCGGTAAAATCCTCCATTTTGGTACTCATTATCTTTTCCCAATTTTTAAAATCTTTATTTTCTATAAATAAAGTAACAGGAGAACCGAGTGTTTTTCCAAAACGAACACCCGATAAAATTTCCACATTATCTTTTTCGATTTGCATTCTTCCGCCACGTCCATAACCCGATTGACGTCTTTGCAAATCTTTGTTTATCTCATTAATATCTATCTCAAAACCCGCAGGAATTCCTTCTATTATTGCGGTTAAACCTTTTCCATGACTTTCGCCGGATGTTAAAAATCTAAATTTTTCCATTTTTACCTGTTATTTTGCATACTTAAGAAATGTTTGTACTTTTGTTTGCATCATTTCTTCTGTTATTAACCATTTTCCGTTAGGTTGTTTTTTAACAATCATATAAGTTTTTAGTTTGTAAGTTTCACCAGATGGTTGTCTTAGGGAACTGACTTTATAAGTATCATTTCCTAAAGATGTGACATTAATATTTGTGTATGTGTTTTTATAACCTCTTAATTTTGCACCGGCTTGTCCAAGTCTCATTTGTTTTAAATAAGTTGCAGTATCTGTTGTAACATTAACAAGTGTTCCGTCAGGTTTCACAACTTGTCTAATTATCTTGGCACTTGGTGAGTACATTGTACCAACTTCAGTACTATAACTGTTTGCTGCTTTTACATAGTTATTAAAAAAGTTTAAAGCATCTTGTGCTCCATCAGCAATGGCTTTTATACCCACACTGAATAATATTGCAAATAATGATACTATAGATAAAATTTTTTTCATAATCTCTCCTTTTCTCCTGGTTATATAACGACAAAAAATTAATTTTTGTTCATTTGACAAAATAATTATATCATAGAATATTATACAATTTAATTATATTTGAAAAAATACACAATAGACAATAATTTTTATGTTATAATCAGAATTATGAAATATAGAGATAACGTAAGAAACTTTTGTATAATTGCTCATATTGATCATGGTAAATCAACACTGGCAGATAGATTACTAGAATTTACCGGTACTGTTGCTCAGCGTGATATGCAAGACCAAATTCTTGATTCTATGGATATAGAAAGAGAAAGAGGTATTACAATCAAGTTGAATGCTGCAAGGATGAACTATAAAGGAAAAGATGGCAAAGATTACATCTTGAACCTTATTGATACTCCAGGACACGTTGATTTTTCTTATGAAGTTTCAAGATCTCTTGCTGCTTGTGAAGGAGCATTGTTAATTGTTGATTCAACACAGGGTGTTGAAGCTCAGACTCTGGCTAATGTCTATTTGGCGGCAGAACAAAATTTGGAAATTATACCTGTAATTAATAAGATAGACTTACCTTCAGCAGATGTCGAGCGCGTTCGTAGTGAGATTGAAGAAGTACTCGGCATTGACGCATCCATGGCAATTCCTGTAAGTGCAAAAGCAGGAATAGGAATTGAGGAAGTACTTGATGCAGTAGTCGATTTTATACCTCCTCCTATAGATACAACAGAAAAACCATTACGTGCGTTAGTTTTTGATAGTGCTTATGACCAGTATCTCGGTACTCTTTGTTTTTTCAAAATAATTGATGGAAAAATGAAACTCGGAGATAAAGTTAAATTTATGGCGTCTGGTAAGGAATATGAAGTTGTTGAATTAGGTTATCTTACACCAAACAGAGTTCAGGTAAACGAGCTTGTATGCGGCGATGTAGGTTATTTTGCGGGATCAATAAAAGAATTAACTCGTTTTGTAGGTGATACAATAACCACAATTGAAAATAGTGCATCTGAACCATTACCAGGATACAAAGAAGCTTTGCCAATGGTGTTTTCTGGTATGTATCCTGTAGACAATGATGACTATCATAACTTGAAAGAGGCTTTAGAAAAGTTAAAACTAAACGATAGCAGTATAACGTTTGAACCGGAAACTTCTAGTGCTTTGGGTTTCGGTTTTCGTTGCGGTTTTTTGGGAATGCTGCATATGGAAATTGCTCAAGAGCGATTGGAAAGGGAATATAACCTGTCTCTTGTTACAACAGCTCCTTCTGTTGTCTACAAAGTATACAAAACAAATGGAGAGATGGTTGAAATTGACAATCCTGCAAATCTTCCTCCCGCTCAAGTTCGCGATTATATTGAAGAACCATACGTAAAAGTTCAAATAATTACTCCAAATGATTTTGTAGGAACATTAATGGATTTGGCTCAGACCAAACGTGGTATTTTCAAAAATATGTCTTATCTTGATAAAATTCGCGCAAGCTTAGAATATGAAATTCCTCTTAGTGAAGTGATTACTGATTTTTATGATCAACTAAAGTCACGTTCTAAAGGTTATGCAAGTATGGATTATGAATTTCATGATTATAAGCGTTCAAATCTTGTAAAATTGGATATTTTACTTGCCAATGAAGTTGTAGATGCTCTATCTGTTATTTGTCATGCGGATAGTGCTTTTTATATTGGTCAAAAATTAACGGCAAAATTAAAAGATATTATTCCAAGACAACTTTTTGAAGTTCCTATCCAAGCCGCAGTGGGAGGAAGAGTTATAGCTCGTACAAACATTAAAGCTTTGCGCAAAAATGTCTTGGATAAGTGTTATGGCGGTGATATTTCTCGAAAACGTAAACTTCTGGAGAAACAGAAAAAAGGTAAAAAACGTATGAAATCTGTTGGTCGTGTAGAAGTTCCTCAGGAAGCATTTATGGCTGTTTTGAGTCTTGATGATGAGTAGAATTACGCATTTCTAAACCTATTCTCGCTGCTGCAGTTCTTGATTTGACCCCAAATTTGTGCAAAATGGAGCTCACATGTGCTTTTGATGTGTGGTGGGTTATGGTTAATTTTTCTGCTATTTCTTTGTTATTTAATCCCTCAATTATATAGTCCAAAACTTCATCTTCTCTTTTTGTTAATTCTTTATTGAGATTGTCATCGTTCATTTCTGACTTCCACAACTCCTTTCAATACTTCAACCGCATTCTATCAAGAATTTATCTTGTTGAAAATTAGCCAAGGGTCTAATATTTTATAAATAGTGTGTAAAGATTTGTTAAATATTCAATACAAAATATATACAATGTACGCAATTTTTAAATACAAAAATACTTTATATAAATATGGAAATCAAATTTTGATATAGGAATTAAAAGGATTAAAAATGTAAATTATTGTAAAGAATACTGATAATTTTTGGAAAATCATTAAAGAAATTAAGAAAAAGTACGATTAAGAGAATGTGAGTAAATAAAGGAGAACCGATAATGGGTATCGAAGATTTAAGATTTAGATTAGCAAGTCAATATGTACAGTCAAATAACGGCGCTAAAACTGAAGATACACAAGCTAAAAAACAGGAAAAAGCAGAAGAAGTTAAAAAACCTCAAACCAAAGAGGTTGGTGAAAAATTATTAACAGATGATCCTAAAATGGCTGTAATGAAAGATTTAGGTTTTATCAAAGCAGGTGGAATTAAAACAACCCCAGAAGCTGTTATTGGTAGAGCGCAGACATATTTTGAGACAGCACCAGAGATGGCAGCTTTAAACGAAATGTTCGGAATTGAAACAGCTAGACCATACAGTGTCAAAGGTGTTGATAATGACAAATTAGACAAATATTTAGCAAGAGGACTTTCTGAAGAATCAACTAGTGGATTCTTGGATTATGCAGATAAACTTGTCGCTTTAGGTTAAGCGAACTTATAAAATACATTTACTCACACATTTTAAAGTGGCTGATGATGTTTTCATCAGCCCTTTTTATGATATATTGTCAATATTATGATAGATACAGTAATTTTTGATTTAGATGGAACATTATTATTTACATTGGAAGATTTAAAAAACAGTACAAATTTTGCACTTTGTCAGTTTAATTTTCCTCCGCGAACATTGGAAGAGGTCAGAACTTTTGTGGGAAATGGTGTTAAAAAGCTTATAGAAAGGGCTGTTCCAGAGAATACGGATTTTTCTACAATAGAAAAAGTTTTAGAAGTTTTTAAACAAAACTATTCACAAAATATGTATAATTGTACTAAACCCTACAATAGTATCGAAAAGTTACTTAAAGAGTTAAGGCAAAAAAAGTTTAAAATAGCTGTTGTATCAAATAAATTTGATTCTGCTGTAAAGGAGCTTTGTAAAAAGTATTTTAATGAATTGATAGATGTAGCAATAGGTCAACGAGATAATGTTCCCAAAAAACCGGCACCTAATGGTGTTTTTCAAGCAATAAAAGAATTAAAATCAGATATAAAAAATTGTATTTATGTAGGCGATAGTGATGTGGATGTACAAACTGCAAAAAATGCAAGTATTCCTTGTATTGGAGTTACTTGGGGATATCGAGATGAAGAACTTTTAAAATCAAAAGGAGTCGATTACATTGCAAACGACCCCTTAGAAATTCTTAATCTAGTAGATAAAATTAACCGATGACCGGAGCAACGAATGTTCTGGTTGCAAGTTCTTTATCTAATAGTAACAAAGCATTTGCGTCATTACCGATAAGTTTTAATGTTGCAAGCACTCCACCTACGTTAGCTTCTTCTTCAACTTGTTCTTTCAAATACCAATCTAAAAATGATAATGCAGCTCGGTCTTTAACTTCATCAGCGACATCCATTAAGGCATTAATTCTTGATGTAACAAATTCTTCATGTTTAAGTACCTGTTCAAAACAAGCTAAAGGTGATTCCCAATCTGTTTCCGGTTTGTCGATAGCATCTAATTCTACTTTTCCACCACGTTCGTGTACATAATTAAATATACCCAATGCATGAGCATGTTCTTCTTGTACTTGTACTGTAAACCAGTTTACAAATCCTTTAAGGTTTAATCTTTCAAAATAGGCTTGCATTGATAAATAAAGGTATTCAGAATATAACTCTTTATTTATTTGATCATTAAAAGCTTTTTCCATTTTTTCATGTAACATATCTAATCTCCTTTTATTACTCTCGATAAGAGTGTAGCACGAAAAAACAGAAATAAAATCCTTTACATTTCTTCATAATGTTTGTTATACAGGCAATAAATAATTTTGTCTATTGTTATTATTGCTACTATGAATATTAATACAATTACTCCAAATTTTTTGTTAAATCAGCCGAATACTTTCAGTAAAAAAGTTATATCAACACCATCATTTAATGGTAACGGTATTCAACGTCTAACTCATATGAATATCGGAATGATGCCTAAAGGTTACATCGGCGATGTTATTTTGTTTAATAAAAAACTTAATAAAGATGTATTTATCAATGTCTTTAAAGATTTTGATTGTGGTGATGAAAAATATTTACTAAAAGATGATAACAGTCAGATATTAGGTGAAATAGGTTTACGAATAAAAAAATTCTTTAATTATGATTCGTTTATGTATAAAGAAGATCCAAGCCATGTTTTTGTATCAGATTTATACAATTATTCAAGGCAAGACACTCCATTTGCAAATAAGCGTGTTGATGAATATAGTCAAATTGGAGTAAGACTATTACAAATAGCGCAAAGAAGAAGTGATGAGGCGCAATGTGTAGGGAATATTAAATTGATATCAATGCCTGAGGCAGAGTTTTTTTATCGCAATAAAATAGGAATGTTAAGTGATCCGAATGCTTTTAATAAAAATGCGCTATATTTACCTCCTGACAAAAAAGAACCGCTGTCTAAAATGTATGGCGGATTATAATACAAGATGTTGTAATTAATTCAGGTAATGAAAAAAAACATTTATTGAGTCATGTATTAAGTATGTAAATTTATGGTTATTAATAGGAGGGGGAAATATGTTAAAAAAAACGTTAAAAATTATATCAATACTCGGTATAGGAGCTATAGCTGTAACTGCTTTAATAAGGAGTAATTTGCTTCCTGATATAAAAGGAAAATTTCATGAATATGATATAGAATTTGAAAAAAAAAATTGCATAAAAAGACGTTTGCGTATTATCGCAGATATTATGCAAAAAAGAATTACAGAGACAGAGTGTCGATTAATGGAAGAAAATCGTCAAAAAAAACAAGAAGAATACGACAAAATGAATTGGGATGATGAAAAAATTTCCAGAAAAGATTTGTAAAATAAAAACAGTTATATTAAATTAACCAAACCTGTTGAATGATCAAAATGACATTTTGCAATGTATAACTCATTTTTGGCAACTGCATTTTTAATTATAGAAGATTTTTCCAGTAAGACGTTTTCTACCCAAATTGTATGTTGTTGTGCAAAATAATTATGACAAGTAATATCTTCCTTTTGCTTAAGTACGGGATAGACGCATTTTAAAATGGATGAAAAATTTCCATCACATTCAGGATAATGTGCTTTTGCATACTTCATTACGCCACAATCATCGTGTCCAAGTAATATTAAAAGAGGGATTTGTAATTTTTTAACTCCATATTCAATACTTTCAATAATATTTGGTCCCGCTGTAATTCCTGCAACTCTTACAACAAAAAGCTCTCCAATACCGCAATCGAAAATTATTTCAGGTACTACTCTTGAATCAGAGCAACTCAATACCAAAGCATAAGGTTCTTGATGAAACGCATATTTTTGGAGCGTTTCCAATGTCATATTTTTGGCAGTAGGTTTCCCTGCGACAAAATTTTTGTTACCTTCGAGTAATTTTATCAATTCATTTTTTGCTTTTTCAGGAATATTATCCAAGTGACTATATTTATTTTCCATAACATTTATTTTACCACGAATTTATTGTAACTAACAAAAAATTAACAATAGCGTGATACGATTTTTCTGTTGAATGTAAATTTTGGAAGGAAAAAATGAATTTTACTCAAGTAAAGAAATTTGTAAAAGCTCACTCAGATTGGTTTACAGTTGTAGGTTTGTGTATTTTATTCTATTTTATTTTTTTTCATAATATAGGTAATTATGCACTAATGGATGTAGATGAAACAAGATATGTTGCAATGTCCAGAGACATGTTTCATTCGAAGGATTTTTTGACTTTGTACCTAAACGGTGATTATTTTTTTGAAAAGCCTCCATTATATTTTTGGGGTGAATGTCTTTCATTTTTTCTTTTTGGTAAAGTAAACGAGTTTACTGCACGTTTTCCTGTTGCGCTATATGGGATGATGTCTTGCTTTTTGCTTTATTTTACAGGTAAAAAAATAATATCCAGAAGATTTGGGATTATATCATCATTGATACTTGCAACAAGTATGGAATTTACCATTTTGGCGAAATTTGCAATACTTGATATTGTAGTGTCAACTTGTGTAGCCTTTGCGGTGATGTTCGGTTTTATAACATATTTTTGTCGAGAGAGTCACAGAAAATATTATTGGTGGCTTTTTTATATTTTTTCAGGATTAGCCGTTATGGCAAAAGGAATACCGGGATTTGTACTTCCATTTGGAACAATGTTTTTTATTGGATTAGCTACAAAAAAATTGAAAGCTTATTTTAAACCGCAATACTTTCTTGTTGGAATGGGTTTATTCTTACTGGTAGTGATTCCTTGGCATTTGGTTATGTTCAAAATTCACGATCCTTTATTTTTTCAAGAATATATTGTGAAACACCATATAAACAGATTTTTCTCTTCTTCTGAAATTCATCGTGAAGCACCATTTTATTTTTATATTTTAACTCTTTTGTGGGGACTAATTCCTTGGATATTTTCAGCTATTGCTGTTGCTATAGCAAAACTCAAGTCTGTTAAAAAATTCAGTTATGAAAATCTCACTTTGCAACAAAAATATTTATTGTTTAATTGGATTGGATTTATAGTAACATTTATATTTTTCTCAGTTTCTAAAACAAAGTTAATAACTTATATTTTACCTATATACTTTTTTACGGCCAATATTTTAGGACATGTTTGGAGCGAATACATAACTAATGGTAAGCATAAAATTGCAATTAACCGTTCGGTATATGTTTGGAGTGGAATAATGGTATTTTTAGGTATAGCTGCAATGTTTACTCAGTACTTTTTACCACCTCAATTATATCAAGATATTTTGAATGCGAAATGGTTATGTATTTCTTTAGTAATAATATTTGGGGCATCAAGTATTGTTTGTGTAAACAAAGATTACAGATATGGAGTATTTTATTCATATGTCTTATTTATGACCTTTTTATCAGCATATGGTACGAAAGAATTGTACAATATAGATTATAAATTTGGGCAGAATGATATTATGGAATATGCTGAGTATGCAAAAAATAATGGTAATGATGTTGTAATATTCGGTTATGGACGAAAATACTCTCTTCTGTATTATTATGGAGGTCATGTAACATTTGAAACCACAAATAATTACCCGTATTTAGATAAGGCATTAAAAAATCATAATACACTTTTCATTATCAGAAAAGATGAATATAAAGATATAGCTCAAAATGAAGACGATTTTGAAATACTCAAAACCGGTAGAAAATATCTATTAATACGTGGTAAAGAAGATGGTCAAAAAGGATTATTTTCTAAATAAATCCTTTACACTAAACTTTCCAATTTTTTCCTGATGAAATTCCAACGCCTTTTTCATAATCGGATTTGTATGGCGAATAGCAGATGAATTGAATGACTTTTCAATTTCTTCTGTTTTCGTTTTTTCAATTATTGTCAATTTTGTTTCTTTTTTGTCCATACAAAAGCCTCTATATTTATATTAAAAAAATTATCTTGTAAAAATTGTCAGTTTAATATATAAAAAGTATATAATTTAACATTATGTTACAAATTAACTATTAAGTTTGGCAATTTTGACATTAAAAGTTTTTTCAATATCAATATCAGAAAGTACATTAGCAATTAAATCATTAGGATTGACGTTTTGAATGTTTTCGATATGTCTAAAAGTTCCAAGTACACATGTATCAGTATATGTTTTAATAAGATTAGGCATATTTTTCACTTCAGCAGGACAATTTAATTCATCATAATCATTTATAATTACACCTCGGATGTCGAGACCTTCTATTTGTGCATGATTGATTGTCATAAGGGTTGATGTTACTGCTGAAGATGTTGGTTTTATGATAAATATAACAGGTAGATGAAGTTCTTTAATAAGGTCTTTTTCAGAGAAATTCGGTGCAAAAGGGGTATTTATGCCGACTGTACCGTCAGTTATAATGCATTCATAACTTTTCATTATACTTTCATAATCTTTAAGAATGAGTTCTTTGTCTATTATGATATTTTCTTCTGCGGCAGAGACAAATGGAGTAGAATTACCTTTTAGCAGGTAGCTGAAATAAGTTTGAATGTAAGTATCTACAAGTTTAACAAAAACTAAATCAGGGGATTGTAAATATCCACAATTTTCGACAGCACCTGTTTGTATAGGTTTGTATACAGTGGTATAATAACCGAGTCCTTGCATAGTAGCAGCAAGTGCAGCAGTTATATAAATTTTATCAGAATTTGGTTCTATTTCTGTGATAAATAATTCTAACATTTTTAACCTTTTACGAATTTATAGCAAAGTAGACTTCTTTTAACCTTTTTTTGCTAATGTGTGTATAAAGTTGTGTTGTTGAGACATCGCTATGTCCAAGAAGTTCTTGAACGATACGTAAATCAGCACCATTTTCAAGTAGGTGTGTTGCAAAACTATGTCTCAGTGTGTGAGGAGAAATATGTTTATGTATTTTTTTCCCTTGTTCACTAATAAAGTTATAAATATCTTGTCTTGTGACTAATCTACCATTTTCATTAATTAGTAATTGTTTACTATTAATGTGAAATTTAATGATAAGATAATCTCTTTGTGGAAGATAATTTTTTAAAGCACTAATTGCTTTTTTCCCTAGTGGTACAATTCTTTCTTTTGAGCCTTTTCCAAGGCATTGAAGATATTTTGCGTTTATATCAATGTTGCTTATTTCAAGATTTGCAAGCTCTGAGACTCTAAGTCCACAACCATATAACAATTCAACAATTACTTTTTGTTCTATTGTTAAATTTTGATTGAGAATACTTTCAATTTCTTCAATAGTCATAACTTTAGGTAATTTTTGAGGTAGTTTAGGTTGTTCAAGAGTAAGTGTTGGATTGGATGTACAAATTTCATTTGCACAAAGCCATTTGTAAAAACCGCGTAATGAAGCAATTTTTCTTGCAACACTTGTAGGAGAATATTTTTTTTCTCGTAATTTAAATATATAAGAGTTAAGATGAGAACGACTAACCAAGTTAAGTTCGCAGTTGCAAAACTCTAAAAAATCACTCAAATCTCTCCTATAAGCATTCACTGTGTTTGTGGAAAGACCCTTTTCTATTTCTAAATATTCTAAGTATTCTGATAAAATTTGTACACTCATACAAGCATTATAAAACATTTTATTGTTAATAGAATGCTGTATTTATACGAATTTTTAAAATATACTAGCTATACCAGTGAACTTTTTCAGGATCGTATTTGTCGACAAATTTATTTTCATCAAAAGAATACCCAAGGACTACTATTGAAAAAGGTTCAATGTATTCAGGTAATTTGAAATATTCTTTCACATTTTTTACGTTGTTTTCATTTGGATATGTTCCAATCCAGCATCCCCCAAGTCCTTCTTCTGCGATTTGCAAAAGAATATTTTCAGTACAAGCTGCCATGTCTTGTTGAATAAACAAGTTATTTTCAAAATCTCCTGTTTTTTTATTCATCAAAGTAATGATTACAGCTCCTGCATGTGCTGCCATACCACTGTAAGGTGTCATTTTCCCTACTGCTAACTTTGTCGCATCATCAGTAATTACCAAGAATTCCCAAGGCTGCCTGTTGTGAGCAGATGGTGCTTGCATGCCGGCTTTAACTATTCTTTCCAGTATTTCCCTGTCAATAGGTTTGTTTTTAAATTTTCTGATAGAACGTCTTTTAAATATAGTATTCATATTACCCCTCCATACTTTGGTTTTATTATACAATATTTACTTTAAAAAAAATAGACCATTTTATGTACTTACAAAAATAAAAATTCTGCTATAATGTAAAAATGGATTTTAGAGAACAAAATGAAATAGATCGTGAATACTATAAGCAAGATTTCAAACCAATGAATGAATTATTGGTAAGAATAAGGCAAGCTCTGCGAACCGGGAAACCTATGGAGACAAAGGGCTTAAATTTAAAAGGGATTTATGATTTTGATCCTGAGCTTTCATTCACATACATAACGCTTTTTCAAGAAGGGTTAACCCCTATTCGATACGGTAGTAGAAGAAAGACAATGGGCATAACTCTAAATCGTGATATAGAAAAAATCAGAGAAAATAAAAATTTTTCAAAGTTTGAGGTTGGAAATTTTAATAAGTGTAGGATAATGATTGAGTTTGTAATTGAAAGGCATTCAACAGATTTAGACAGACTCAATAGCAGTAACTTTAACAGAAACAGATTTGAGCCCGGTATTACAGGGCTTGAGTTAAAGGATGATAAGGCTTCGTATTACTATATGCCTACAGATGCTGTCGTACAAAGTCAAATGGGACTTCGTGGAGCTTTGGAAACTCTTGCGAAAAGATCACCTATCGGTAAAATGACAAATAAAATTTCTGAGCGGATGCGTATTTTACATGGCTCACCTAGATTGCATTTTTTTCTTTTTAAAACCAGAGCTTTTGTAACATACAAAAACAGTTGTGTACCATTGTATCGTGGAAATATTTTATATAATGGTTTCGATTATCGGACTCTTTTAAGTCAATTTATAAAATCTGCAGATTGGCTAATTGCCAATATGCTTGAAGACGGAAGGTTTTTGTATTACTACGATTGCAAAGAAGATAATTACAAAGATCATGAGCATCCTAATCGTCCCGAAAATGATTTATACTATAACGATTTACGTCACAGTGGTGGTACGATTACTTTGGTGCGAGCATATTCGCAAACAAAAAACAGAAAATATATTGATGCAGCTAAAAGGTCTTTAGATTTTACGGTATCTATAACCAAAGATCAAGATGTAAAAGGACAAAAAGGTTATTATACTTTTTATAATAAAAAAGCAAAACTTGGAGGCACAGGGTTGGCGCTAATTGCTTTTATGCAGTATAGAATAGCTACCGGTGATAAAAGTTATGATGAATATATTAAAGGTTATGCCCGTCATTTGTTAAGTAGGATGCATAAAAGTGGTGAATTTTACGGATATTACATTCATCCTCTGTATAATGACGGTAATCCGCTTTTGAAGTTGGATGAAATTCAAAGACGCGAAACATTTTCATTCTACTATCCAGGTGAAGCTCTTTTAGGACTTGCTTTGTTTGCTAATCATTTTGAAGATGATGAAATACTAGTAGCAAAAGTAAGAAAAAATTCTAAAAAAGCACTGGATTGGATAGTTGATGACCGACCTAATTTTTATAAGGATTTATTCACTGCACTACCTTCGGATGCTTGGCTTATGCAGGCTATCGAGGAGTGGTGTAATGATAAAGACTTTATAAAAGATAATTATTTGAAATTTGTCTTTGATGATGCGAAGACAATGATTGAAAAAACATATTTACGTGATGACAGTCCATATATTGATTTTGAAGGTGGGTACTACTATGATTACGGTGATCATTACTACCCGGATGGTGCGCGTTCAGAAGGACTTGTTGCAGCATATTATTTAGCGAAAAAACTCGGGAATAAAGAATTTGCATCAGAATTATTGCAGGCATGTAAAAATGTTGCAACTTGTCAATTCCAATTGTTTAATGCACCTGAAATGACATACGCACATAAAAATCCTACTCGTTCAGAAGGTGGTATAAGATTTAAAGCAACTCGTCAATGGGTTCGTGTTGATTCAATACAGCACGTTGCCTGCTTTTTCATAAGACTTTATTGGGCTGAAAACCCTCCACAAGATTAAGATAGTTATTACACAATTATATTATTCTTTCAGTGAATGGGAAAAATTATAAAATTCATACATTCTTTTAGTATGAAAAATTTATTTATTATTTTAACCATAATTTTAATAGGAACTCAAGTTTTAGCAGATGATTGTGAGCAAGTAATTGCACGCGAGCACATATTCAAAGAAAAAGGTGCTTTGACAGATCAGGTTGTAATAACAAATCAGCGAAATATAATTTGTCAAGGAAATGCTTTTAAAATCCTTTTTGAATGTAAGTTTTGGTCTGATTGTGCAAAAGCCGGTGACAGAGTAAATTTTGATATTCCTGAAAGTATATACACTCAAGAAGGAACTTTGCTTATTCCGGCATGTTCAAAAATCGTTGCAACAGTCATAAAAATAGAAAAACAGAGGGTTCCCAATAAAAATGCGAGAGTATATTTAAACTTTGAATGTTTGATATTACCGGATGGAACAACGATTGCTATGTCAGCAAAACCTTGTACAAAAGATGGTTCTTTAAAAGAAGGTCCGTGGATGACTACAGGTAAATTGTTTGCATATACTCTAGGTTTGGGTATTGTAGGAGCAGGAGCAGGTACAGGCTTTGCTTTTATTCCTAATCCGGCAAAATTAGGGGCTGGTTTTGCGATAGGTATTCCTATCGGTACAACCGTAGGACTCATTACGGGCCTTATAACTCCCGGATTGAAGTATCATGCAAAGGCAGGAGAGGCTGTTACAATTATCTTGTGCGAAAATTTGGGATTGTGTAAACAGCCTGTTTGCCCTTGTGGAAATTAATCGATTAAATTTTTATTAGTAAAAATTTACTATCGTCAAGTGCAAAGACTTTATGTTCTCGATCTTTTTTGAACATCAAAATTTCGCCTTTTTCTAAATTAAATTTTTCAGCGTCAAAATGCAATTCTATTTCGCCTTCAAGGATTAATACAGCAGCATCACTAATTGACGTATGGGTGTCAATGATTTCTCCTTTTTTGATGGCTATTATGGATAAACTGCTGTCGTTGTTTTCCATAAGAACTTTTCGACTAAATTTTTCTTCCTCTAAATTTACGATTTTCTTTGCTTTTAATACATTGTAAAACATGACTTATTACTCCTTTTTATTCTAGGACCAATATATCTTAATCAATATTTATGAAATATTTCATTCTCCATAAATAACTCATTTTTGTACAAAAAAATATGTATTAAAAGTTGCGAAAATATTTTATTTTTTATTTACAAAAATAGTTAAAATTATTTTATTTGATTATACATTGTATTTAGAATTTTTAATTTCTGGGCAATTTCAGGATTAGATAAGAAAGTATTTAATTCAGAGCGAATAAAGTCAGTTAATTCATAGCTATAAGCAGCAGATTTTAAATTTCCGTTAACTTCAAGCATTTCACAAATTGATTTTGAAACTAATGTCATAAAATCAGTATATTGTAATGTTTTTCTATCAATAAATAATCCATCATATTTTTTATTGTCAATTAAAGCATGAAATGGTGTATTGTTACTATTTTTGGCATCAAATATATATTCATACTTACCATTAATATTAGGTAATGTGCCACAGATATCATGTTGAGCAAAAATTTCTAATGCTTCTCTAAGTAGTCTAAGTTTTTGAATTTCAACATCTGTTGGTTTTAAAGAATGAGGCATATGCTCTAACTTATAGACTTCATCAGCACTTTTCATTCCTATGTTTTTGCATTCACTATGTGCAAATTTATAACCTTGTGCAGTAAGATACTCTTCAACTTCACTTTTAAGCAAAGAATAATCTCCAAATTTATAACTAGGTACCCAAACTATTTTAGAGTCCGTAAAATCAATTTTTAAATTTCTATTATTTGCTTCACTTATCAAACCTCTCGCAAATGCCATAGTCTGATCTTTATTATCATTGATTAATTTAGGATCATTAATATTTTTTGATGATAAAACAGGTTCCAAAGAAGCTATTGCTTGTACCAATTCTTCATTACTCATTGATTTAGCATAATAGTTACTTAAAACGTACATTTGATCATAATCTATAGCCATACGATCGCGCCCTGAATCTAGTATTGGATAAGATTTAGCTATTTTTTTCAATTCAGGATCTTCAATAGAAGTCTTGAACATAACTGTTAAATTGTTTAAACCTCCACTCATTTTACCATCCTGATTTTCATATCTTTGGACATAGTAAATATTGCCTTTGTAATCATCATTTTCATTAACTTTGAAAGCAAAATACTTATTTTCAAAAGTTGGATTTTGAAAATCTTTATTGTAAGGGTGCCAGAAGTAGTCTTTTGCCTCTAAAATTGTTGTAATTAAGTTTTTATCTTTTGTTTTAAATTCAATATAATTACCTTGTATTGTTTCTGGATTTTGAGACAATTTTTGAGTCATATCAGCGGTTTGAATATCATCTGAGGATCTTCCAAAAGTCATTTTCCAATCCCCACAACCGTATTCAACATATGGAGTATCAAGTTTTGATAAAAGATTTACGGCAACAATACGAGTTCCTTCTCCGAATGCACCGGCATTTTTACTATTTCCATCTTTTGTACTGTCACCTAAAGATTCAAGATGTGAGTAGTCGTAATGACCATCACCGGTTATTCTAACTTTATAAGAGCCGTCAGCTTCCGGGATAATTTCTACTCCGACTCCTTCCATTGTATGTCCGTTGCCATCATAAAAGTTTTGCATGATGTCACGTGCAATTTTGTTATTACTCCAGTTGGTCTTAGCTCCGTATCGAATTTTAATACGTGCATTTTCAATTTTATCCAATTTAGGGATGTCATTTTCATGAATTATTGGTGTTTCAGTTCTTGTAGGATTTAATCCACCTGTGTCAGGGATTTTAAATTTTATAGTCTTACCTTCATCAAATAAAACTCTAGAATAATCTTGTGCGGAAGGTAAAGAAAGTCCTTGTACAGGTGTTTGATTTGCAGGTAATTTTTCATATTTATATTCGGTAAAGCTTTTTGAGGTTTGTCTCAGACTTTTTTGAGTTAAGGATTTAATTTTACTAATAAATTCTTTTAAGATTACTTTAGGTGTCCTGTGTGCAATAAGATTACTAAATTGTTTATTTGCTTTAAAATCGGCAATTGTAGATTTTATGGTACGTGTTGCTTTTGAAGAAGGTGTATTTGTATTTGAGTCTTGTATTTTTTCAACATATTCTTTATATTCAAAAGGTGAGTTCATCTTTTGTTTTATTTCATTGCTATATTCACTTTCAACGAAATTACTTTTACCATCTGTTTTTTTGTTGTTGTATAAATCAGCTAATACTTGCATTTTTTGTAGTGTTTCCGGACTATAAGTAAGTAATTCCATAATATATTTTTGAATATCAGCAAGTCGCATACTAAATGATGTAGAAGTATCTCCACCTGTTTTGTGAGAAATTTCATGAATCCATGTAGCTAAATTCTGAACATAATCTCCTAAAATTAATGAACTCGATTTTGTCCAGTGTCCGAGATATTGACCAGTACTTGACAAAATTGCTTCTGCAGCTTCATTTGGACAACCGCCTTCATCAAAGACCAATGTCGGTTTTTGGACATCTGTTTTAGTAATAAAATCTTTACTATCGAGGTCTGCATTTTCTTGAAGTAATTTTATGCCTTCATCTAAAAGATAAATTCTTCTTTCTGCTTCTGCTGAAAGTTTAATCGGTTTTTTTGCACCTTCGCTGAAGTTATTGAATGATTGCATTCCAACTTTTTTCATGCAAGGCTGAGCAATTTTATATCCCATTAGACGAGCCATTTCTCTATCTTCAAAAGAAGCTTTATCATCAAGCCATACATATTTTTGAGAAGTAAAATCAATGCCAATTTTTCGTTTCTGACATTCAGTTAAAAATGCATCAAGAATTATAGTGTTTTGCTTATTCACTTTTTGATCAGGTTTTATGCTCCACAAATGTTCCAATGATGCAACTGTCTGCGTAAGTTCTTTATCAGACATAGTTTGCAAATACCGGCTTAAAAGCCCGTAAATTTGATATTGACTTAGTTTTACTCTATCTCTACCGGTGTTTAGATTATATTCTTCACCGTCGTTAATTTTTACAAGTTCAGGATCATTAGGCATTTTTTTGAAAACAAGACTTAATCCAGGGACTCCATTATCAATTTGCCCATCTACTTCGTATCTTTGTACAATATATAAATTACCCTTTTCACCATCAGGTAAAGTTTTAAAGCCAAAAAATTCATTTTCATAGTCAAAATTTCTAAAATCTTCATTTTTAGGTTGATAGAAAAAGTCTTTCGAATTAAGAATTTCTTTTACAAGGCTCTCATTACTTGTTTCAAATTCAATGTAATTACCTTTAACAGTTTGTGAATTTTTAGAAAGAGTTTGTGTCATATCAGCAGTTTTGATATCGTCACTTGACTTACCGAATTTCATGGACCAATCCCCACAAGCGTAGGTGATGGATGGTGTATTTTTAGCAAGCAAGTTAACGGCTACAATTCTTGTACCTTCTCCGAATGCACCCGCATTAGTACTGTCACCGTTTTTGGTACTATCGCCAAGTGATTCAAGATGTGAGTAATCGTAGTGCCCTTCGCCACTTATTTTAACTTTATAATTTCCATTATCAGTTTTTACAACATCGATTTTAACGCCTTCTAAAGTATGTCCGTTTCCATCATAGAAATTTTGCATAATATCTCGGGCAATTTTTACATCACTCCAATTTGTCTTAGCACCATATTTAATTTTTATATGCGCATTTTCTACAACGTCAAGACGTTCAAAATCCTCAGGATGAATTATTGGTTTTTCAGAACGAGTAGGATTTAATCCCCCTTCATTTTCAATAAATAATGAGACTTTCTTTTCTTTTTTTAGTTGTTTCATTAATTCGCTTGTAGAAGGCAATTTTTCAAATTCTATGCTTTCTTTTTTGGGAAATTTGCTAAAAGGTAAAACAGTTTGAGGTTTATAAGAGCCGATGTTGCCCATTGTCCGCATAAGTTCACGAGTATTAGTTGCACTTAATGCTTCTTGTATGTCAGATTCTTTATATTTTAATGGTTGTGATGATTCAGCTTTTATTTTTTCGCGGTATGCGTTAATATCAACTGTTGTGCTGGTTCTTTCTTTAATAGGGGTAGTCATTTTTTGATATTCGACCTCTGGCATATCAAGAAGTTCTTTCCAAGAGTTGAAATTTAAAAATTTCACATTGTATGCTCTTAAAGCGGCTCTGGAATTAAAAATTTCTTTTTTCTTGAAAAACTCTTCATCACTGCATAATAAAAATTCAGAAATTATGTCACAACGATCTTTTAAATTATCCCCAACTAAGTCAAGAATATGTCTTTTTGATAAAAGAGAATAGTCAAATTTTACAGTATCAGCTGCTTTTTCTTTAGATGAATTTTGAACAATAATATTTCTGACGATATTTAATTCTTGGATTGATAGTTTAGGAGCAATATTTTTTTCAAAATTGTCCATTATTGTATTGATATTAATAGCATCATCATTTAGTTGGTTGTTACTTTTTGCACAGTCAATTACCCAACGAATATCACTTATTGCTCTATTTTTTTCGTCGCAGTTAATTTTAATAATGCTTTGAGCCTGTCTTAAAAGGTTGCTATTTTCGGAATATTTATCACTTTTGTGAAAGTTAAAAATTTTATATTTTTCAATAAATGAATTTAATACAGCTTTTTCTTGTTCAGTTAAATTGACATCTTTATCAATACGAATGAATTGAATAATTTCGTCCTCATTATCAGCCCATTTTTTTATTTGTTCAATTTCTTCTTTAGGCATTTTTGAAAGAATTATGTCTTGTATATTTTTTGCTTGTCTTAAATATTTTTCTTCTTCTGATATAGAATATTCACCTGATTTAACTTTTTGTAAGATTTCCGATTTATTTTCTTCAGATACTGATTTTAATACTTTTGATATTTCATTTTCAGGGAAATAAGGATCTTCTTGTATAGCTTTTCCTACATCAAAATTAGTTTCATTGATTTGATATAAAATTCTCCAATCTAGGTTTTTCAACTCATCTAAATTCTTTTGTAGGAATTCTTTGCTAACTTTTTGAGAATTTCCTTTTTCATTGAGTTTTATTAATAAAGAATGAATGGTAGGTATTGGGATTTTTTTGTCCAATAATTCATATGCAAAGTCTAGATTTTCTTTTGTTACATTTTGCAGAAGGCTTGTTACATTTTCTTTTGGTAAAGAATTTTTTACAAAATGATTATACATTTCAATTTTAGCCGGTACATCTTGATTTTTTATATCGGTAAATAAAAAAGCACTAAATTCATTTTCATTGATTAATTCTTTATCATGTTTTAGCGCATTATATAATTTTTTTATACCATCTACGTCACTTCTAGCTACATTTACAACAATTTTAGCAATATATTCATCATTCAAATCTTTTTCTTTACTGAAAAAGTCTAATAAATCTTTCATTTTATCAATATTTTGAGCATCTATTTTGCTCATTACATCGCCAATGCCGTAGCCTCCAAGTTTTTCAGGATTTTCAGAAAACAGTTTGTATACTTCCATTTTAGCTTGAAGTTCTTTGTAGTCAGAAATGTCTTTGAAAGCATCTATATAATATTTTAAGTCGTTTTTATAGTCAGGTGAATTTTCTAGAATTTCTATAAATTCATTTTTCATCTGTTCAAATTTTTCAGGTGAAATAGTTTCATTATTGGAAGAATTATTTTTTGATATGTTTGTATCAGTTTCTTTTAATATAATATTTTCATTATCGGATGATACTTTTGCAGGTGACGGCATTTCTGTATCGGTAGAATTATCAGTAGTTAGCCTATCGTTAGGTATAACTTCATTATTTGTATTATTTTTGTTATTTTTAACTCTGATTTTACCCTCAGAGATATCATCCATAGTTTTAAGAATATTTTGAGCCTGCTCGCGTGTAACGCC
>CALUVH010000014.1 GCA_944324175.1 Candidatus Gastranaerophilales bacterium
CAATAGGAATCGAACCTACAACCTACGGTTTACAAAACCGTTGCTCTACCGTTGAGCTATGCCGGCGTCACATGTCTATTCTATTAAGAAAAATTTTGAATGTCAAGAGTTTTTTCTTTGATGTATAATTCTACTATAAGAAATTGTTTTTTAAGGGATTTTATATATGTTTAGACATTTTATGCCAATAATACTACTAACTATTTCCAACATATTTATGACTTTTGCTTGGTATGGTCATTTAAAACATAAATCAGCTGCATTATGGATGGTAATACTTATAAGTTGGGGCATTGCTTTTTTTGAATATTGCTTTCAAGTTCCAGCCAATCGTATTGGGCATGGTGTGTATAATGCTGCTCAACTCAAAACAATTCAAGAGGTAATTACCTTGATTGTGTTTAGTATATTTAGTGTATTTTATCTAAAGGAACAATTTAAGTGGAATTATTTGGTTGGTTTTTTGTTCATAATTCTAGCCGTATTTTTTATTTTTAAAAAATGGTAGTAAGGATATAAAGGGTAAGTTTTGTAAAATTTTCAACTTTAGCTAGCATAAAAAATTTTAAGGATTTTTGATACTTATCAAAGGGGTATTAAAAATGAGAATAATGCCGTTACATATTAATAATTTGCAGATCCAACAATCAAGATTAAATAATAACTTCCAAACTGTTCAAATAAGTAACCAGCCAAGCTTTGGAGGAAAACCATGCAAGCAAACTGTGTTGACTCTATTGGCTTCTTGTTTGACTGTTGGAGTGCTCGCTACGAACAGTTTTGCTAATAATAATTCCGGCAGATATGCCGATAGCTTTGAATTATCGACAGAAGTATTACAATCTCCCAGTAATGATTTGAAAAAGGGCAGTAGATCCAAAGTGTTGTTAAAAAATGCGCCAAGTCCTGTAATTGTAATTACGGGTAAAAAAGTTAATGCAAGAATTGTGATAGATATCAGTACAAACCGCTTATACAAATATAATGAGTTAGGAAAAGCAGAAGTTGTGTATTCTGTTGCAACGGGAAAAAGTTCTACTCCAACTAAAACTGGGATAAGAAAAGTTAGTGATATTGAAGACTATCCATACGCAACTGCCTATGGAACCAAAAGAAAAAAGAATCCGAAGGATTATGGTCCCCATGTAATTCGTCTTGACTATGTAAATACTCAAACGGGTAAAATATATGGCAATAATGGGCAATTTTTGCATGGAAATAAAAACGCTTCGACAATAGGTATGTATGTTTCAAAAGGTTGTATAAGAATGGATAATGAGGTTATAAAACAAATGGCAAAAGAACTTCAAAAAGGTGATTATGTATTGATTACACGGACAAAATAAGAAGGCATCATTTATTTGTGAGAAATTTACTTTAATTATTAAATACTAATTACAAAGGTACATTATCTATAAAATCAAAGTCCTGTTTCCCTTGATTTAAAATATTTCCTCCAAATGGCTAATATATTATTTTTCTCATCTATAATATAATTTCTTGCATGAAGAGATTTATTATAGCTATTTTAATATTTTTGGTAGGAATTCCTGTATTTTCAGCCTCATCAAAAACTCACAGATATTATGAAAAAGATTATCAAAATGCTTGGTGTAAGGCAAATGGGGGAATTACTGAATATATACTTCCTGATAAAGCAAGGGTTGATTGTGTTACAAGAACTCATGCTATTGAGTTTGATTTTGCACCTAAATGGGCAGAAAGTATTGGACAGTCACTTTACTACAGTAATAGACTAAATAAGACTCCGGGTATAGTTTTAATTAGCGAAAATGGTCAAAAAGACGAAAAGTATATTAATAGAGTGAGGACAATCGCAAATCTTCATAAGATAGATTTGTGGATTATGACTCCTGAACAGATACGATGAATGTGTCATGACTGTTTTTTGATGGAGAAAATTTATTATGCATCATTTTATTTCCCCAGTTTGCCTATTTAATTATTCATTGATTTTATGATATTCTTTTCTTATGAAAAGAATATTTTATATTATTATAACTTTAAGTATTATAATTTTCGTTACGAAAGCCTGTATAAAACAAGATATTCCGCAGCCTGAAATTACTGTATTACGTCCTAAAACTCAAATAACCGATGTTGAGTATCCTGCTGATCAAAAAAATGTTTCAATATCAGGAAGTGACTATCTTCAATCACAAGCGCCAGTCGGCAGTTTTGGTGGAACTTTGGTTGCTTCTACTATAGGAGAGGGACCTAAGACTTTTAATCCTTTTAATTCCAAGGATAACATTTCATCTTTAATGTCTGATATTATGTATGATGGACTTTTAACCACTCATCCTCTCACTGGGCAGCCCATACCAAAGTTAGCAAAATCGTTTGAAATTGAAAATCATACAGATTATATAATTCACTTACGAAAAGGTATTAATTGGTCTGATGGAAAGCCAATTACTGCTGATGATGTCGTTTTTACTTGGAAAGATATTATATTCGGGGGCTATGGAAATACGTCAATTCGTGATAGCGTGATTATAGATGGTGAATTGCCGCGGGTGTATAAAATCGATAATTATACTGTTAAATTTGTAACTCCAAAGCCATTTGCCCCCTTTGTGTCATTGCTGTCTGCTCCTATTGCTCCAAAACATGTGTTTGAGCCTGCTGTAAAAAAAGGTAGAGCATATTTTGATACATTCCTTTCAACAAATTCTGATCCAAAGATATTTGTGACTTCAGGTGCTTTTAGATTACAAGAGTATGTCCCTGCTCAGCGTGTAGTGTTTGCGCGTAATCCAAATTATTATATGATAAATACTCAGAATAAAAAATTGCCATATTTGAATAAGTTAGTGTATTTAATTGTCGGTGATGTCAATAATGAGGTTTTGAAATTTGAAGGTGGAGAGCTTGATGTAATCGGTTTACAAGGGGCAAATGTCGCGAGATTTAAAGAGTTGGAAAAACATTCTGATTTTACCGTATATAACATAGGACCCGATACAGGAACGATGTATCTCGCTATGAATTTGAATACGAGAAGAAATGATGAAGGTAAATTTTACGTTGATCCAATAAAACAAATTTGGTTTCAGGATAAGAATTTTCGGACGGCTGTAGATTACGCTATAGACAGAAAAAATATGGTGTTGAATATTGCAAACGGACTTGCTCAACCTCTTTTTACAGCAGAAAGTCTTAATTCCATATTTTTGAATAAAAATCTCCCAACATATCAGAGGGATTTGTATAAATCAAAAGAGCTATTGAAAAAATCAGGTTTTTACTGGGATAAATCAGGAAAACTTTTTGATAAATTCGGTCATCGTGTTGAGTTTAATCTTGTCACAAATGCAGGAAATACCGAGCGTGAGGCTATTGGAGTAATGGTAAAACAAGATTTGGAAGATCTTGGGATGAAAGTTAACTTCAAGCCTATTGAATTTAATTCACTTGTGAATAAACTTGTATCGACACTCGATTGGGATATGGTAATTATGGGATTTACAGGTTCACCATTAGAACCCAATGGAGGAAAGAATGTTTGGCTTTCAGACGGCACTTTGCATGTGTTTAATATGCGTTTGGAAAAGGATATGAATTCAAAAAGATTTGATTTTGAAAACCGTATTGATTATTTGTTCACTCAAGGGGCTCTTGAAACTGATTTTCACGAGCGTAAAAAGTTTTATGATGAGTATCAGGAAATAGTGTATAATGAAAAGCCTATGATTTATATCTATTCACCATTAAGAATTTATGCTATTAGAAATAAGTTTAAAAATGTTTTTCCAACATCTCTAGGTGGTATAACTTATAATTTGGAAGAAATATTTATCAGTAAAGGAGGTAATTAGTGGAAATTCTTAAATATATTCTGAAAAGAATTTTGCAGACAATTCCTTTGTTGATTATTGTTTCATTAATAAGTTTTTTTATAATTCGTTTATCTCCGGTAGATCCGCTTGCTGAGTTAAAACTAAATCCTTCAGTGTCAAAAGAGACCTTGCAACGCGAGACAGAAAGATTAGGACTTGATAAGCCGATTATCGTTCAATATGGGAAATGGGCTAAGGCTTTTTTAAGGGGTGATTTGGGAATCACATCAAATGGGGAGCAGGTAAGTGCAAAGTTAAAAGAAAGAATTCCAAACACTTTATTGTTGACAGTTATTGTGATTTTTTTGTCTTGGTCTGTAGGAGTACCTTTGGGAGTTATTGCAGCAGTGAATTGGAAATCTCCATTGGATAGAATTTTGACTGTATTAACCAGTATCGGGATGGCTATCCCTTCATTTTTCTTGGCTGTATTACTTTTGATATTAGCAGTTAAGACAGGTTGGTTTCCTGTTGGTGGACTTACTTCATCTAATTTTATGGATATGAGTTTTTCTCAAAAAGTTATTGATGTTACCAGACATTTGATATTGCCAGTAACTGTGCTTTTTACACTGTCGCTTGCAGGTCTGCAAAGGCAGATGAGAGCGAATCTTTTGGATGTTTTGGACAGTGATTATGTTAAATTTGCCAGAGCCAAGGGAGTTGGTGAATTTAGTGTTATTTATAAGCATGCATTGCGTAATGCTGTTAATCCTATGATTACTCTTTTGGGTTTTGAATTTGCGGGATTATTGAGTGGGGCTGCACTTACTGAGTATGTGTTTCAGTATCCGGGGCTTGGCAGGTTGATTTTAGAGGCGGTTTTAAAGTCTGATATTAATCTAGTTATGGCATCTTTAATGATGGGAGCAATTATGCTTGTCGTGGGTAATTTAATTGCTGATATTTTACTTATTATTACTGATCCTCGTATAAGACAGAAAAACGGAGGACAGGCATGATTAGAGATCTTGTAAGACAGCTTATGAAAGATAAATTTGCCAAAATAGCTTTGATTTTGTTGGGTATAATTTATTTTATGCTTTTATTTGCTGATATCATAGCACCATATACAAAGGATTTTTCAGACAGGAGCATGGCATATGTACCTCCTTCAAAGATTTTTACTATTGATGAGGATGGAAAATTTTCTCGTCCTTATACGTACAATTACAAGCGTGATTTTGACATGGATGAATTACGTATTGTATATAGTTTAGATAGGAGCGAAAAGCATTATTTAAGATTTTTTGCCCAAGGTGAGCCATATAAGTTTCTTGGATTAATTCCGATGAACATACATGTTGTTACAACAGACGAAAGAGGTCGATTATTTTTGTTGGGTACTGATATAAATGGACGAGATGTTTTTTCTCGCCTGTTATTTGGTGGCAGAATTTCCATGACAATTGGTTTTTTAGCTCTGTTTGTGTTATTCCCTATCGGTCTTTTATATGGTGGCATTGCCGGGTATTTTGGAGGTAAGGTCGACGCTGTTATGATGCGTTTTGCAGAAGCGGTTATGTCTATTCCGAGTTTTTATTTGTTGATTATACTTGCATCAATTTTACCTGCTGGAATGACAAGTATTCAAAGGTTTATGTTAATTGTGGTAATTCTTGCTTTGATTGGTTGGGCAGGTTTTGCCAGAGTTGTGAGAGGGATGGTGTTGTCTATTAAAAATCAAGAATTTGTGCAGGCTGCGAGGTCAATTGGTGCTTCGCGTTTAAGAATTATTATCAAACATATTTTGCCTCAGACAACGAGTTTTGTGATTGTTGCAATGACATTATCTGTGCCATCTTATATATTGTCAGAGTCAGGTTTGAGCTTTTTAGGGTTGGGAATACAGCAGCCTGATGCAAGTTGGGGTAATATGTTAAAAGAAGCTCAGGAATATACCAATATAATTTATCGACCTTGGCTTTTGACACCCGGATTTTTAATTTTTATTGCGGTATTGGCTTTTAACCTTATTGGTGATACCATAAGAGATATTCTTGATCCAAAAAGTAAGGTAAGATAAGAAAAAAGAGGATAGCTATGGAAGTATTAATGCAAGTTTTTGAACCGACTATTATATTGAGAATTTTGGTGGCAGCTCTTTTAGGGTTTGCATTGGGACTTGAACGAGAAATTACCAATAAGTACGCTGGTCTAAGAACAAATATTTTGGTGTGTTTAGGAGCTTGCGTATTTACTATTCTCTCAATTTACGCTTTCCCGACCGTTTTAACCGATGAACATGCGAATGGACTTAGAGATACTGCGCGTGTTGCAGCACAAGTAGTCACTGGTATCGGGTTTATTGGTGGTGGTACAGTGTTGAGACATGGTGCAACGGTGTTCGGACTTACTACGGCTGCAACTTTGTGGATGGCCGCGGCTATAGGCATGGCTTGTGGTGCTGGAATGTATGGGGTAGGTATTTTTTCTACTGTAATATCAATTGTGGTTCTTGTCTCCGTGCGGTTCTTTGAAAAAAGTGTTCTTATATCCAGTACTAAAAATATTAAACGTTTAAGACTTAATTTATGTTGTGAAAATTCTTTTTCTGATAATATCTACAATCTTATCGTAGAAAAATATCCTAAATTAATTGAAATTTCTAAAAAAATCAGTAAACAAAATGAAAATTTTACCAAGATTTCTGTTGTACTTGATGTTGTAGATAGAAAACCTGTTCAAAATCTTTATAAAGCTTTTCAAAATATAGAAGGTGTAGATTCTATTGCTATTCAGGAATGTAGGGATTAGTTACAAATTGGTATGGAAATTTTAAATTCTGTTGAGTATTCATCGGATTTATCTAATTGAAGTTTTGCATTTTGTAGTGCAAGATTTGTTTTACAGATGTGTAAACCAAGTCCACTGCCTGTTGTTTTTGTTGTAAAACCTTCTTCAAAAATTTCTTTTTGCTTGTCTATACTTATAGGTTTCCCAGTGTTAGAAATTATTACTTGGGCTTTGCCATTATCATCGATAGAGCTTCTAACTGAAATTTTTCCTGTTATTTCAATTGCTTCGATTGCATTTTTTATGATATTTACAATGCAGGCGAGAAATTTGTTTTCATCTAGCTCTACGGTGATGTTATTCTCCAACTCTTTGCAAATTTCTATGTTTTTTTCGTTTATGTAGGCTTCTCCCATTTTGATTGCCGTTTCAAGTGTTGTTTTAAGATCTGTTTTTTGTGGTGAAAAATTATTTAAAGATTTTAGGTCAATAAGTGAGTAGCCTATTATTTTTAGTGATTTTTGAATACAGCGGATTGCCCCTTCTATAGAATCATTTTTTATACCTTCTTTTTCCATTCTTTTTTTTATTATTTCAGAATATAGTTCGCAAATTGACAGGTGGTTTCTGATTTCATGTGAAATATATCTTGTTTGAGTTTTATATAGTTCAAGTTCGTTCATTTTTATCCTCATTATGTAAAAAGGGTCGGCATCGCTGACGACCCTTTTTAAAACCTTTTATTTCTGATGTTATGCTGTTAATTTTGTCTTTTTTCTGTTCGCAAAACCGTTATTTAAAGCGTAAAGTACAGCTTGAGTTCTGTCGTTTACTTGTAGTTTTTGGAAGATATTATTTACATGGGTCTTTACAGTAGTTTCAGATATGTATAACTTTGCTGCAATACCTCTGTAGTTACTGCCTTGGGTTAATAATTCCAATACTTCTTCTTCTCTGTGGGTTAGATAGACAAGCAGATTTTCTTCTGATGAATTTGCGTTTTCTTCTTTGTATGAAAGTTGAAAATATTCAAAGAATCTTGAACTTAGTGCTGTTGGAAGATATACTTTTCCATTTGACACTTCATCCATTGCGTGTATCAACTGTGCTGATGCCATAGTCTTTAATATATAACCTTTAGCACCTATTTTCATAGCTCTGAAAATCAAATCTGAATCATCGTATCCGCTTAGTGCAATTATTCTACTTCCGAGTTCAAGTCTTTCTATTTCTTGGATTGCTTGTAATCCATCTTTTTCCGGCATATTAATATCCATTAAGATAAGCTCAGGTCTGTATCTTCTTGCTAAACTAATACCTATGCTTGCGCTTGTTGCTGTACCGATTACCTCATAGCTACTTTCCAATGTAATCAATTCTTTAACACCTTTTAGGTGATCAGCGTTATCATCTATTAACAGTACCCTTGCTTTTCTTTTGAACTCTCTCATTTTATCTCCCTCTTTATTTTAAAAAATAAGTTACCCACTACACTATACATACTACACTTTATGTATGGTTTTTTTCATCCATGCCTCGATTGATATTCACAGGTGTCAAGTTTGGGATTATGATGTAAATCTTTAGATTGATAAAATGCCTCAACCATGCTCTAGACCATGGTTTGCCGCATGGTTGATTTTTGAGGGGCATATTTTCGTACTAATGTTTTTGATGTAGAGCATCTGTGGTATAATCTAGAAAAAATGAGGATATGTCATGGAATTTTTAATGTTTTTGATTGGTTTTATGCTGGGTGCGTTAATCGTATTTATTTATAATAAAGCATTGTCTAAAAATACCAAGATTACTAATGATTTGATGCTTGAGCAGATGAAGTTGTATTTTGAAAATACTGCGAATAGGCTTTTTAAAGAAAATTCTCAGGAATTAACTGCCCAAAGTAAAGAGAAACTTGAAGATTTTTATAAAAGATTTAAAGAGCGTATTGAGGATTTTGAAAGGCGTGCTGAAGAAAATTTTAAAACAGAAAAAGAAAATTTTTCAAAATTTGACTTAAATATTCAAAGCTTTCTTGCGGCTGGTAATAAAATATCTCAGGATACAAATTCTTTGGTAAATGTTATGCGCTCTGATAATCGTCGTCAGGGGGTATGGGGTGAGATAGTCCTTGAGCGTGTGCTTGAGGCTTCCGGCTTAAGAAAGGATGAAGAATATAAAATTCAAAAGGGTACAGCTGAAGGTCGTCCGGATGCCACAGTGTTTTTACCTGATAATCGCTGTGTGTATATTGACAGTAAAACTTCTTTTTCTGCTTGGGAAGGGTATGTTAATTCTCAGGATGATTCCGAAAAAGAGATTCACCTAAAACATTTTATTGATTCAACAAAGGCTCACATAAACGGACTATCTAAACGTGATTACTCTGTAGAAGAAAATTCACCTGATTATGTGCTAATGTTTATACCTATTGAGAGTTGTTATGCACTGATGTTTTGTGAAGATTGTGCATTGTGGGAGCTAGCTTGGAAAAACAAAATTATGCCTGTTTCTCCATCGACCTTACTTGCTGCTTTGAAAATTATTGAAGCTTTTCATGTGGTCGACAGACAAAATAAAAATGCTAAAGAAATTGCAGACCTTTCTACCAAGATGCTTGATAAATTTGCGGATTTACTATCTGATTTACTAAAAGCTAAAAATAATCTTGATAATTCATTGAAAAAATTAAACGGACGTGACAATATCCTGCGTCAAATTGATAAAATGACTGCAATTGGTGCTAAAATGACAAAGAAAATACCTGAATTGCCGGAATTTGAAGAAGAATAGTGACCTCTCGGATATTTAGGTGTGTTTGAAATTAATAATTTTTTTCCACAGCTGCGAGAATATCTTTTATTAGTTGCAGACTTTTTGGGTCTGCAGATTTTATTTTTTCAATAATTTCTGAACTTAATTCGCTTAAAGGTTCTGGTGAAATGTTAAAAAAATCGTTTATGTCGAAATGTAAAGTCTGCGCAATTTTAATGAATGTATCAAGTGACGGGATTGAATTTCCGTTTTCTATTATGCACATCTGTCGCGGTGATATGTCTTTGATTCTGTCAATTTTATTGCTTTTTTGTTGATTTTCTTTTGTCGTTGTGCTAGTTTTATTACATTGTTAGGAGGATGTTGATGATTAAACCTGTATGTGCAAAAGATAGAATTATTCTGGCGTTAGATGTTGATAATCTTAAAGAAGCAAGAGATTTGGTTAAAGAATTGAAGGATTATGTCGGATATTTTAAAATTGGATTGCCTTTGATTGTAAACTACGGGTTTGAAGCCTTTCGTTTGCTTGAGGAGCTGGGGGCAAAATGCTATTTTGATTGCAAATTTCATGACATACCTCATACGGTGCAAAAAGCAGCTATTAGCCTTGTAAAAAATAGAATTGATTTTTTTAATGTACATATTCAAGGTGGTTCAAAGATGGTTGCATCTGTCGTCAAAGCTTCTCGTGCTGCTGCAAAATCTATGGGGATTCAACCTCCTACGATTTTAGGAGTTACTTTACTTTCAAGTTTCGGGCAAAGAACTTTAACTGAAGAGTTGTGTGTTGATAAAAATATTGAATCTTATGTTCTTCAACTAGCGAAGGTCGCTGAAGAAAACGGACTTGATGGGGTTGTTGCAAGCGCTGAGGAAGCTAAAAAAATTAGAAAATTTGCAAAAGATGATTTTATTATTCTTTGTCCTGCTACGCGTCCTACTTGGGCATCTGTTAATGATCAGGTTCGTGTTGATACCCCTCGTGATGCCGTACTTGCTGGGGTTGATTTTATGGTAGTCGGTAGACCTATTACTATGGCTGAAGATAGAGTAGCTGCTGCAAAATTGATTATTGATGAGATTGAATCAGCTCAAAGCGATTTGGAAAAAGACTTATAAGTCTTAATTGTTTGTCACTGTGCCTTATTGATTTTTCGCATAAAAAAAACCACTCATAAATGAGTGGGTCGTTTTCTGCATCCTAATGGTCTCTTTTAGTGTTTATTATTTAGGAGTTTATATGTTTTGGGGTTAATGAATTCTATTTATATTTAGTGTTTCGGCTACACTTAAATCTTATGTAATTATTATGCTCTAAATAAAACTGTTTGTCAATACTTCTGTTCTATAAAATTTTAACAAAAAGTCTAAAACGCCCATATAGTGTAGGATTTACACTTTACAAAACTTAATATAATGTTATTTCTTTTTTAAAAAGGGGCATAAATTATGCGCAGGGATATGAATGTTGACTTTGTTAACAAATATTACGAGAAAAAGGTTATTAAAAGGCAATTTTCATGAGTGTATATACTTTATATATATAAGAGTATAAAAATAAAATAGGAAAAGTATCATGGCACATCCAAATGAAGCAATAGGTGCTGTTGGCGGTCCGCAACTTGGTAATGTTGCAGATAGATATGCAGATTACAATACGAGTGTTACGGAGACAAGAACAGTTACAACGCAGAATAATCCACTAAAGACAAACTTTGTTACCCAGTTGTATCAAAGCACTGCTGCACGCCATGCTTCAACTGTTGATTTGACTAATCCTGATGCATTTAAGGGTGCTAAGGGACTCGGGTTATTTCAAATAAATTATAATGCAGATTCACCATTTAGTCCTTATGCAGTTGGAGATTTGAGAGGTGCTTATAACGAGTTTGGTGAACTTATTCCCAAAGGGCAGAATTTGAATTTATACAGTTAAAAAAGACTCCTTTTATTTTAAAGGAGTCTTTTTTTATGGTATTTATTTAAACTATACAGCTGCAACAGTTTTTGATTTTTCTATGCATTCAATCAAAGTTTTAGCAACAGTTTGCTGTTCTTCTTTTGTAAGTTCCGGGAACATAGGTAAAGAAATTACCATTTCTGTATTTTTTTCAGTAACAGGTAATGAGCCCTTTCCTACTCCCAAATATTCGTGAACTTTTTGTAAATGAAGAGGTACAGGGTAATACAACATAGCACCGATACCATTTTCTTGCAACATTTTGTGAACAGCGTCACGGTTAGGAACTTTTACAGTGTATTGGTGATATACGCAGTAAGTATCTTTTAGTTCTACTGGAGTTTGCACATCTTTACAATCTTTGAAAAGCTCATTGTAGTAGTATGCGTGCTCACGACGTTTTTCATTCCATTCTTTGATGTGTGGAAGTTTTACTCTTAAAATTGCGGATTGAATTTCATCAAGACGGCTGTTTACTCCTATTTCATCGTGGTAGTATCGAATAGCTCCGCCGTGGTTTCTTAGTGCTATAGCTCTATTTTTCAAAGCTTCGGAATTAGTCATCAAAAGCCCGCCATCGCCCATACCACCTAAGTTTTTAGTAGGGTAGAAGCTTAAACAGCCAAAGTCACCAAAAGTACCAACCATTTTACCTTTATAAAGAGCACCAATAGCTTGGCAACAATCTTCAATGACGTGTAAATTGTGGCGTTTCGCAACATCCATGATTACATCCATGTCGCAAGGTTGTCCGTATAAGTGAACAGGTATGATAGCTTTTGTTCGTGGTGTAATAGCAGCCTCAAGTTTTGAAGCGTCGAGATTGAATGTGTTCTCATCAATATCAACAAATACCGGTTTGGCACCGACAATACCGATAGCTTCTGTGGTTGCAACGAAAGTAAAAGCGACCGTGATAACTTCATCGCCTGCTCCGATATCAAGTGCTCTTAAAGCGATATGCAATGCGTCAGTACCAGAGTTAAGTCCAACTGTGTATTTACATCCGATGAAATCAGCCAATTCTTGTTCTAATGCTTTTGTGTTTGGTCCCAAAATATATGAACCTGAACGAAGTACTTCGCATACAGCTTTTTCAACCTCAGCTCCAATTTGTGCGTATTGGCGTTTTGAATCTAAAATAGGTATCATATTAATCTCCTTCTTATATTACCCACATTACTAGTATAGCATACTGCTCATATGTCTTTATAAAACTTTAATAACACTTATCATATGAGAGCTGTTTTATCATCCAATGAATAATAGTTTTTGTGTTACAATTTTATTATGGATGATTTGAATTTAGTGGTAGAAAATACAAAGAAAAAATACAGGGAAATATTTTTACAATCGCTTGAGGCTATTCAAAACCGTATTAATGAGATTAAGCCAGATGGGGTTGTTACTGATGTTTTTGAAAAATATCCGAAGAATACAAAAGGATATGAGTGGCAAAAAGCTACTTTGGATATGCTTTTAAATGATATTTCGAAAGAAATTTTACAAAAATGGGCACAGGTGCTAGATTATAGAAAGGAATTTAGTTGTAAGGGATGTGCAACTTGTTGTAATCTCGCTTGTAGTGAATTTTCATATGAGGAGTTGAAGGAAAAAGCAAAAAATGGTGATAATTTTGCAAAGCAATTCACAAGCATTTTTGTTCCTTATGGTTCCCGAGAGGAAGCAGCTGAAATATATCCTGAGTATTTGGAAATGTTAAAGGATAAGGGTGAAGTTTATTTTTATCATTGTCCTAAATTGACAGAATGTAAACGCTGTTCAGATTATGAAAATAGACCTGATATATGCAGACACTTTCCCGATAACCCTTTGGATATATTGCCTAAATCCTGCGGTTACTACCCTTGGCGTAAAGAAGTTGAGCCGGTAGTTTTGATGTTGCATTCGATGGTTGAAATAATTGATTATTACAAACAAAATATACCTGTAGATGAGGATTAGATATGCAGATACTTTCAGGGTTGTCATTGAATGATATAGAGAAAATTACAGACAGTTTGCATGCTTCCAAATTCCGTGCAAGACAAATTCATAATTGGATTTATTTAAAATCAGTAAAAAGTATTGATGAGATGACCGATTTGTCTGTTAAATTTCGTGAAGAGTTAAAAAAAGTTGCTACCGTTACAGATGTGAAGGTTAAGGTAAAGCAGGAAAGTTCAGATGGTACATTGAAATATCTTTTAGAATTCCCTGATGGAGAATGTGTAGAGACTGTTTTAATGCGTTTCGATAATCGGGCAAATTTGACGGCTTGCGTTAGTTCTCAGGTAGGTTGTGCTGTGAATTGTTCGTTTTGTGCCACTGGCAAAAGGGGATTCATAAGAAATCTGACTTATCGCGAAATTATTGAACAAGTATTGACAATACAGCGCGATACTGGGTTAAAAGTTACTAATATTGTATTTATGGGGCAAGGAGAACCGCTTTTGAATTTGGATAATGTTTTAAAAGCTATGAAAATTTTTAATGAGAATTTTCAAATTGGTGCTCGTCGTCTTACGGTGTCTACTGCCGGTATTGTCCCTAAGATTAATGAGTTAGCAAATCTTGATATGCAGTCGACTCTTGCTGTGTCTTTGCATGCTCCAAGTCATGATATTAGACAAAAAATTATGCCAATAGAAAACAGATATTCCATGGAAGAGTTAAAAAATGCCTTAAAAAATTATATAATAAAGACTGGTCGAAGAGTTACGATAGAATACCTTTTAATAAAAGATTTGAACGATACTTTGGAGAGTGTAAAAAAATTGGTTGAGTATTTACATGATTTAAAATGTAATATAAATCTTATTCCATATAATCCGACAGATAAAAATGACTACCAACGACCGTCTAATAATTCAATAATGCGTTTTAAATCATTACTTGAACAATCGGGGAAAAAGGTTACGGTACGATTGGAAAGAGGTGCAGATATTGATGCCGCCTGTGGACAGTTGAGCGGAAAGGTGAAAAATTAAATGAAAGCTTTAATACAAAGAGTTAAAAATGCTTCAGTTACGATTGAAAATCAACAGTATTCTGAAATCGGTATGGGATTATTGGTTTTTGTAGGGGTGGAAAAGTTAGATGAAAAGATTAATGCACAAAAGCTTGCTCAAAAAATTGTTAATCTTAGAATCTTTGAAGATGAAAATGGGAAAATGAATTACTCACTTTTGGACGTGAATGGTGAAATACTTATTGTTTCTCAATTTACGTTGTGTGGGGATTGCAAAAAGGGGACGCGTCCATCCTTTGATAATTCAGCACCACTTGATAAAGCAGTTGACTTATATGAATTTTTTATTAAATCAGTAGAAGAGCTTGGCGTAAAAACAAAAACAGGTAAATTTAGAGCTATGATGGATGTTTCACTTGTAAATGACGGACCTGTGACATTTTTTGTAGAAAAATAGTTTTCCTACTTGATAAAAATATTGTTTTATGTTATAATATGGACGTTAACATAGATCTATTTGTGGAAAGAATATTTATTTTTTTTACTGAGGAGAATTTACTTTATTATTTTATTTTTAACCCATTGTATTATTTTAAATTAAGAGGCTTATTATTATGTATGTAAACAAGTGTATCAAATGTGGTCGTGAGTTTGAGACTAAAAACCCCAAAAGAGTTATTTGCCCGGATTGTCTGTATCCAGATAAGAGTATGATGATAAATCCTACTAATGGTGAGCAAACTGCTGTCCCAAAAGAAAATCAGCAGTTGCAGTCTTACAGTACTCCTGAGGCACCTCGTTATTATAGTGCAGGTGGAGATCCTGATGAACAACAAAGATATAGCAGACCGCAACGTTCTAATTACAATCGCGATGGGTATTCTCAAGGTTCTCGTAATTCAGGATATAATAGAGGTTCTTATGGTCGTGATAATAGGCGTTCTTCCTATGGTCAAAGATCTCAAGGTGGTTATTCTAGAGATAATAGAGGCGGTTATCCTCAAAGACGTCCAAACAATAGATTTAATAACAGACGTCCAGCGCCTAAGCCAAGAGGACCAAAACAACTTTTGATTACAAAGGAGCAGTTGGAACAAATTGAATTGCTGTATAAACCACTTTTACCGTTGCCAAATCCTGATAGCCATGAGGTAATTGCGGAAAAGATCGGATTAGAACCTAGAAAAGTGTTTTTTGGTATTAATTTGATACGTCAAAAAATGTTGTTGCCTAAATTGCCTTTCCCTAAAAGGAAATTGGCAATTTCACCGGATCAATTGTTCGCTATAAAAAGTCTATATGAACCATTGTTGCCTTTGCCTCCTATCGGTTGTCATAAGATTATTGCGGCACAGTTGAAAATGGATGAATGGCGTGTGCACGTGGGTATAGGTTTAGTGCGTGCTCAAATGGGTCTGAAAAGATGGAATCAGGATAGACCTGATGCTCCTGAGGAATACCGTAAACCTAAGAAAATTGTAAATGTTGAAGGTGAAGTTTCTCCAGAAGGATCTGTAGATAAGGAAAAATCAACAGATGCTCCTACAACAAAGAAAAGTAGAAAGTCTAAAAAAACAGAAGAAACTGCTGAATAATGAATAATGATAGGTTTGTGTCTGTAGGTAAAATTTTAAACTTTCATGGTATTCAAGGCGAAGCAAAGGTCGGCTTTTCTAAGAGTCAACAAGATTTTTTCTTGTCTTTACAAGAAGTTTTTGTAAAATATGAAAATAGTTATGTTCCGCTCAATATTTCACGTGCGAGAATGAATAAAAGCTTTGCTATTTTAAAGTTTGAGCAAATTAATTCAATTAATGAGTTAATGAAATATAAGGGTTGCTTACTTTTTGTTAAGGAACAGACGATTAGAGAAAATTTGGAAGACGATGAGTTTTTGATCGATGAATTGGTTAGTTTGGAAGTCTTTGACCAACAAGGAGATAAGTTAGGTTTTGTCGTCGGTGTCTCCAATAATGGAGCTAATGATTTATTGTCGGTTAAAACAAAATCTCAAAAGGTTTGCTTAGTTCCTTTTGTTAAGGCTATAGTGACTGATGTTGATTTGAGAGAAAAGAAAATTTTTATTAATAATCTTGAAGGGTTATTGGAATGAAATTTGATATTTTGACGTTATTTCCAGAAATGGTGGAACAGTTTTTTAATTTTAGCATAATGAAACGTGCTAAAGAACGTGGGGTATTTGAATTGAATCTTGTTAACCCTCGTGATTTCACTTTGGATAAGCATAAAAAAGTTGATGATACCCCATATGGTGGCGGAGCTGGTATGGTTTTGATGGCGCAGCCATATGTTGATGCTTATGAAAGTGTTGAAAAATTTTCCAATTCCGTGACTGTGATGCTTTCCCCTCAGGGTGAACCTTTGACTGATAATCTTGTAAATGAATTAGCACAATATGAGCAAGTAGTTTTATTATGTGGACATTATGAGGGATTTGATGAAAGGATTAGAGAAATTATAAGTCCTAGAGAAATATCCATCGGTGATTTTGTTTTGACTGGTGGTGAATTGCCTGCTTTGTGTCTTGTTGATGCGATTAGTCGAAAATTAGAAGGTACTCTTGGTAAAATTGAGTCAGCAGAAGAAGATAGCTTTTCTAACGGCTTACTTGAATACCCTCATTACACAAAACCGCGAGAATATCGTGGAATCAGGGTTCCAGAGGTCTTACTTAATGGTAATCATAGAGAAATTAATGAGTTTCGCTTAAATGAAAGTTTGAAAAGAACTCAAAAAAGACGTCCTGATTTATATGAAAAATATATTAAAAATTCCTTTTAAGATCGTTGGAATGCCCGAAACCACAGGCATCTTTGAAGAATTTTACAATTCCGTAAGCCGCTAGTCCGATACCAAATCCACCTGCAACTTTGTTGTTTTTTGAAACCAAAGCTCCTATTCCAAGACCTAATGGTACAACTGAATTAACAAGCATTGAACCGAAGCCTTTGAAATATCCGATTGCTGAATTTACAAAATGTCTTACGTTATCTTGTATTTGCCAATTAAATAAAAAGTTTTTAGTTTTTGACATTGTTATACTAGGGTCTGTCAAAAACATGGTATTGTTATATGAATTGAGGCATGCTTTTGCATCTTGTGTTTTTGCGTAAGCATCAGAATTCATTTTGCCTAACGTGTGTGAATCATAGGCAACAATTCCCAGTGCAACTGCGCCTGCGCCTTTTGCAAGATATTTCCCATAATTGCTTTTAATTGCAGATATTATTGTCATAATAATGTCATCACCTTATTTATATCTTCTGTTTTTTCTTTTTTCTTATCTTTATTTGTTACTTCAAATTCTTTTTCTGTTGTTTGTCCAGACATTTTGAGAAGGATATTTGCAGCCATAAGAGCGTCTTGACCGTATCCTGTTGTTGAATTTTGCATGTTCTTAAGTACATTTACTGTGTATTCATCGCCCGTTATATTTCTTGAATACAACAGACTCAAACCTAAGAATCTAACCTTCATATCAGGATCTTGAATCATTTTATTCACCAGCGCAGTGAGAGCTTTATCATCTTTTCTGGAAGGATCTTCGAGGGCTCTTGCTACTACCTCTTTAGCACCCATTAAACGCACTTCTTTGTCCTGACTGTTAAGGTAATTTTCAACATTTTTGATATATTCATCAGTTAACATAACAATTGTGCGTTTTTCTGTTTTTTTGCCATTGTTTTCAGAGTTTGAAGATGTTGCTGTATTTTGTTGTGTAGCCTGTGGTGGTGTTTGATTTTGTTGTGCGGTGGCTACATTTGGTGCATTGTAAACTGGCGGTGTTACTGTTACATTTTGAGTTTGGCTTACCCCACCATTAATTGATTGGTTTGGGATTCCTGATGCAGGATATTGTGGACAGTTGTAGCCTTGTCCCCAATTGTTTGTATAATAATTTGAAGGATAGCTTTGCATTTGATTTGGGTTTTGCCCGTAAGATGGAGCGTTTACATTGTATACCGGTGCCGCCCCTGGTGTACCTACAGAAGGATTATAAATTTGAATATGTACCCCTGACTGACTACTCGGTACTGCAATATCCTGCGGTTGAGGGCAGTACTGTGGTTGAGGACAGCTTTGCTGAGCAGTCTGCGTTTGTGATATTGGTTGAGTTTGAAATTGACCTACTGAATTTTGCATGACTAACCTCTACTACTTATATTATAAAAGTATAAAGTAATAAATTTATTGCTTTTTTGCAATTAAGTTTAAGAAATGTAACAAAAAATAGCGTTTTATCTTAAGAAGTCATATAATAGATTTATGGATATGGAATCTTACGAAAAAAATTATTTGAATAAGCGTCCTCAAGATTTATGTCTTATGTGTGGAAAGTGTTGTAGAGTTGTAACAACTGCGATACCTTATGATGAATTATTAAAATTAGCAAAGGATGGGGATGTGTATGCAAGAGAGTTTTTGGAAATTTTTCTTCCTTATCCGTCAATAGAAGAAGCAAGAAAAGCCGGAGATGATATTGTAGAAAATATATTGTCACATTTAAGAAATGATAAAAAATCCGTTGATAATCTTACTTTTTACTATTGTAAGTATCTTCAAAAGGACAATAAATGTGGTCGCTATGAAGATAGGATGACTTTGTGCAAGCATTTTCCGAGCTCTCCTTGGGCGATTATACCTCCGGGTTGCGGTTTTGCTGGGTGGCTTTTTTTAAAAAGAGAAGAAGCCAAAGAGAGGGTTCGTAAAGCAAAAGAAGAATTGCTTGATTTAAAGGTTTTAAGAACAAAACTTTTAAATCAAGAGGCGCTTGAAAAACTTAATTTAGTGGAGAAAAAACTCAACAAAACCATTGAATTATATAAAAAATACGGTTCTTATGACTGGTAGAAAAGACAATAAGTCTAATTACCTTATGACAGTTGTGTCAAGTTTTTTTCTATAAAAATCGGTATTGATATTTAATTTATTGCCAATATCTAAAAGCATTAATATAAATTTTCTTGTGTTTGTTTTTTTATTTGTATTCTTAGATCCATTATCAATTAATTCACCAATTCTGTGGTAAATTTTTGTAAAATAGGTATTTTGAGCTTCCGCAATATCAATTTGTAGCTCCAATTTTTCTATTTGATAGAAAAGGTCTAATATAGCTTCAGCTTGCTGTACTTCAAAGCTATGTACTAATCTGTTTATGTTTTGAAATAATTTTTTACCAAATATTTCGTTTGATTGTTTTTTATCCATCGTCACATCAATAATTTTAGCTTCAAAGTTAATATCGTTGGCTTGTTGAATGATGTCATCATCAATAAACCCGTTAGAACCTGCTACAAGGTCATTGAATTTGCGGCTAAGAGCATACCCGGCAGAAATTTTAAATTCATCCGGTACTTTCAAACCAAGTGACTGTAAATGATAAATGGAACTTTTTCCAGCATCGTACATGTCTTCATATATAGCTGCAAATTTTTTCAATTTGCCTCTAAGCATAACTTGTAAGATTTTGCGACGTTCTTCAATAAATATATCTTTCAATGTAAAGTATTCTTTTCCAAAGTTTTCATCAAGAGCTCGAATTGTTTCTGTCAGTGGACTCATCATGAATGTCTTTATCAAATTTGTTTTTAACTTGTTGAATTCCATCTCATCAATATATGGTTTTATTGCACAATGGAAGTCACCACCAGAATATTGAACCAGTGCAAAAATCAGGTTATGTCTTACTAATGTTATTTTGGATTTGACTTCAATATGACCGATTACAAATGAGGAATTTCCTTTTTGTACTTTTTTATATGCATGTTTAGTTAGTTTATAACAGTATACATTTTCTTCATCTTCAAATTCGTGAAAAAGTGATGATATTGCCCATAAGCTTGCTATTTGTTGGGCATTTACAATAGAAGGCCTTACGTATTTTTCAAAAATATCTCTACCATTGCCATTTTCTGGAATGTTACTGATAGCTTGTGATAGTATTTCTAAAAATTTACTTTCGTAATCTTTAGATGAAAATCTAGAAGCTAGTTGTAGTGCCCGTGCAGCATACTTCATTATTTGGACAGTTTCAATACCTGAAATTTCAGAGAAAAACCAACCGCAACTTGTATACATTAGCATAGCTTGTCGTTGGATTTCTAGTAATTCCATTGCTTTAACTTTTTGTTCATCTGACAAATTTTGATTAAAGTAGGTGTTTTGAAATTTTAAAATATTTGATTCTTTGCGGTCTAAAATGACATCAATATATTTATTTCTTACATCCCAAGGGTTAATGTTAAAGTATTTGGTACCTTCATTTTCAAAAATTATTGCAAATTCATCTCTCAAGTAATCTAGGGCTTCGCGAAGTGGTTTTCTCCATTTTTGGTTCCATCCAGGGTGTCCGCCTGTGGAACATCCGCAATCTTCTTTCCAACGTCCTACGCCATGAAAACAGCTCCAAGAGGATGCTTGTTTTATGTCACATTCATAGTCACTTCGATAGTTTTCAAGGTATTCCGCGTAGTTTGTAATTGTAAAACCTTCATCTTTGGCTTTTACTTTTAATACATAAGAAAGCGCCATGTCTCCAAATTTTGTGTGATGTCCATAGCTTTCTCCGTCAGTTGCAATATTGACTAATTGAGGGTAGTCGCGACATTCAGAGATACCTTCTTTTAGTCTTTTACTGAATTTATTACCATCCTTTAGTAGTTCATCGAAAGCTACAGATCTGGAAATTGCCCCATCGTAGAAAAATAAATCAATAAACTTCCCAGGTGCCGATTTTATATAGTACCTGTATGATCTTGCAGGATCTACATTCCCCCAGCTAACATCAGTCCAAGATTTTTCACCTTCTTTTCTAATCTTTAGAGCTTGGTATGGTGATAAAATGGTGAATTTAATACCTTCTTCTTCAAGAATTCTTAGTGTATCATCATCTACCGCTGTTTCAGCAAGCCAAATTCCCTCAGGCTTGCGTCCGAAACGGTATTCAAAATCTCTTATACCCCAAACTACTTGAGTCCTTTTGTCATTTTCATTAGCTAAAGGCATAATCATATGATTGTAGACTTGTGCTATTGCATTACCGTGTCCGTTGTGCTCCCCTATGCTATCTATATCTGCTTTTATGATTCTTTCGTATGTAAGAGGAGCATAAATTTCGAGCCAAGACAAAAGAGTTGGACCAAAGTTAAAGCTCATGTGTTCGTAATTATTTACAACATCTAAAATTCTATTTCTGCTATCTACTATTTTTGATACGGAATTAGGATTGTAGCATTCTTTTGTAATTCTTTCATTCCAATCGTGAAATGGTAGTGCACTATCTTGCAATTCTATTGCTTCAAGCCAAGGGTTCTCTCTTGGCGGTTGGTAGAAGTGCCCGTGTATTGTCAAAAATGCTTTCGTTTTTTCCATTTTATCCTAACTCCTATTTTAAAAAAGTTATTTTTTTTCTACTTTTGCTTTTTCAGTAATTACCGTAAATTGATTTACGTCCATCCATACATCTCCAAGTGCAGTAGAAAAGACTTTTCCACTAAATTCAATTTCGTCTCCTGAATCCAGATCAATATACTTTTCAGCTTCGGATCTTTTTAAGAAAATTTTTAATTCTGACAGTGGAATATTATGGTCAATTACATCTGGTCTTTGAATTAAAAATGAAATGTATTCTTCTGAACTTCTCATCGCAGGTTTATAATCGAGTCCGAGTGTTGAAAATTTATCAAATTTTGCTTTAATTTTTACATTTTTATTTAGGTAGAATTGAGGATTTTGTACCATGCTGAGAGGATTTACAAGTTGGTATGTTATTGCTGCTTTTTGTATTTGATTTTTATTATTAACAACATTAGGAGTGGTTGCTGTAATAGCATTAACGTTTACTCCAATACCCATAGCTAAAGCCAATATTAAAATAAAATATTTTATTTTGTTCATGATATTCCCTTCTTATAAGATTTATATATTTTACTGAAACAATAATAGCACATAAAATGCAATATGGGAACTGTCCAAGTAAAGTATTTTTTGAATTTATATGTGATGTTAGTTTAATAAATCAGTTTTTTGATTGATAGGTGTTTTGCAGAATATATTTTCTTTTTTCTTTATCAAAAGTATAAATTTTATACTGGTTATTATCTACTGAAATTTTTATAGAGTGATTTCTGTCGGTTCTGTAAATATCTGTTTTTCGCAATACATCGATAACTCCTTTGCTTGGATGTCCAAAAATGTTTGTTCCTGTTGAAATTATTGAAACTGTATTGTTTATTTTATTAATCATTTCTTTATCAACGACACCATTTGCACCGTGATGACCTACTTTTAGAATTTCAATGTTAGCAGGTATATTGCTGCTTATTTTGTTGAAAGCTTGTATTCCTGCATCTCCCATGAAAAGCATTTCAAAATTGTTGTATTTTAGCAGGGTTATTATTGAATTTTCGTTGTCATTTCCTTTTATGCCTGAAATATATGTTGTTATGGTTAAGTTGGGTTCTTGATAGATAACTTCTCCATTGGTCGGAATTTTATAAGGTATATCTTTGTTTTTTGCTGCATTAAAAAGATTGAAGGCTGTTGCAGTTTCTGCTTTATAACTATTTATAAAAACTTTTTCTACATTTAATGTGTTTATTATATCAGCAGCACCACCTGCATGGTCGTTATCAAAGTGGGTTACAATCATTCCTTTTATGTTTTTAAGTCCTCTGTCTATCAGATATTTAATAATTATAATTTTGGCCTGAGAATTTTTACTTGAGTATGCGTATTTACCAGTGTCAATTATGAAGTATTTATTTTGTGGAGTTTTTATCAAGAATGCATCTGCATTTTGTACATCGAAAGCTATTATTTCTAAATTATGATTTGGAATTCGAATTATGGTTAATGTTAAAATGATAAGGCTTGCGATTAGCGCTATAAACATTTTCTTTTTAAATCCATACTTAAACATCAAAGTAATACCAAGTATTATAGAATAGTAGATTAGTATTTGTATTATGTTAGGGTGTGAAGTTGTCAATAGTGAGTTTGGTAGATTTGAAATTGAATTTGAAATCCATACCAAAATTGTTAGTGCAATATTTACTATCCAGTCTATAATCAAGCAGAAATATTGTGTGATTGGATAAAAAATTGCAAGTACTGAACTTACGAAACCACAAAAACTGATTATGCTCAAAAACGGCATAATGGCAATATTCGCTATTACTGAATATAGACAAAAAGTATTGAAATAAAACATTTGAATTGGTGCAACCCAAGCTTGTGCAACTATTGGTATAAGTATTGCTCCAGTTATTGTAGGAGGAATTTTACAATCTTTTATTGCTTCAAATATGGCGTTACCGCTGATAAGTATTCCAAAAGTTGTTAAAAATGAAAGTTGAAAGCTTACATTATTTATATAAGCCGGATTATAAACTAACATTAACATTGCAACAAATGCAAGTAGTGATATACTATGTGCTGTTCTGTCAATTAATTTTCCTAAGAGTATGAACAAAAGCATTAAGGCTGCTCTGATTACAGAGGCTCCAAGTCCAGTCATAAGTGTATATAGGATTATGATGCACATTCCGCTTATGACAGAAATTTTATACGGAATTTTAAGTCTGCGCATAAAAAAGTACCAGAAACCGTATATAAAAGCAACGTTCATACCGGAAGCTGCGAGAATATGTAAAATACCAGAGTTGACAAAGGAATTTTTTATGTATTCGGGCGGATTAACTGCATCATCACCAAATACAATACCTCCAAGTATTTCAAGATTGGGTGATTTGAGATATTGGCTGTGTACTTTGAGTATGTTTTCTCTTAGGTTATTCAATTTTTGCAAGAATAACCATTTGAAAGATGGTTGCGATTGAATGAGAGTACAATCAGATGATTTAGCATAGAATGTTGTGTAAGTATTAAAATTTCTAAGATAATTTTGATAAGCAAATTGAGAAGGATTTGTTGCTGAAAAAGGAACTCTTAATTTCCCTTTTATTGAGTATAGGTTACCGATTTTGAGGTTCGGAAATTCCGATTTATCAGGATTTATTGTGACGAGAGTTTTAGCTTTGATTCTTTTATCCCCGACTTGTTCTACACTAAAGAAAAATTTCTTTCCATCTCCACTGCTATCTTCAGGAATTGATACTATTTGTCCTGTTATAAGTTCCTCTTTTGGTGCTAGTTTTAGCAGTTCATCGGTTGGAGCAATTCTTAGAAAAGCATTAAAAAATCCTGCATAAAAAATAATTACCCAAATAAAGATTATTTTGGGCGAAATTATGTTGAAAATAATTAGTAAAATAGCAATTAGTGAAATTAAAATAGCTGTTATTATTTCTGCGTTATAAAAATACGACAATATACCACCCATAAAAATTAAGGATGTTGTAAGCATCAAGATATTTTTGTTTTGCAGTATTGTATTTAAGACTATTCTCATTCCATTGTAATAATAGCATTAAAAAATTAAATTTGTTGTTATTATCAAATGAGAGTTAATTCTTTTTTCCCCACCACAAGAATCTTTTTTTCTTTTTTGTTGCTTGTTTTTGTTGAGCTTGAGTAACGTTTTTTACCTGTTCTTGAGAAGGTGGCTTTACTGCTGATTTTGTAGAAAATACGCTTGTTGAAAGGGTTTTAGCATATTTTTTGTTTAAATGAGCATAATCGAATATTATAACACCTTTTGTATCTAATTTACGAGCTTCATGAATTTGTCTTATTAGGTCTTCTTCAGCTCCCCCCATAAAAGTTACAAAAAGTCCTGCATATAGGTCTGTTTTAGGCGATTTTGCTTTTATTATATCTTGCATCATTAAGTTTGCCATCTTTGAATCACAGGTTAAAAATAATGGTGTAAATGCATTTATATAATTGTTATCAGACCAAGTCTTCCAATCTTGCATTTTTGTATTCATAGCTGAAAGTCTGTCAGGAAATATTACTGCACTTACATATAAATTCCTGCTTTTCCCGTACTGCCCTATTTTTTTGACCATTTGCGTTACTTTACCTCTGCGATAGTTGCACCAAGTAAGCCACATTGGATCTGAAACTTTTATGTCAGCTGGGTCTATTCCATAGAGAGCTTCAAATTCTCTTCTTGCATAGTTTGTGTATCCCCAGCTGTTTGCTTCTGTGACAGCTACAGTTTGCGGATATCTTATGTAGTCGAGATTTAAGCCGTCAATTTTATATTTAGTTGTGATTTCGGTAATCAATTTCATTATAAACTCTTGTACTTGAGGGTTGGCTGGGTCAAGGAAATATCCATTGTGTTCGGATGGAGACCTTGATGGTAATTGAGCGTCCTTATCTTTTCCCATGCGATTGCCCCAATCTTGGTGCATAGCAACTATGCTATGAGGGTTGTTATTTATATTTGCGTTTCCTGCATAAAAGGTTTCAAACCAAATGTGTACTTTGATATTTCGTTTATGAGCTTCTTTTAGCCATATAGCAAGAGGGTCAAATCCATTAAATATCTCGTTTTGTTCAACTGCTCCATAATCTTTCATAACTTGACTAGGGTATATTGTTTTGCCATGATAGTATGTCTCTAAAAATATTGTATCAATGCCTGCGCTTTTTATGTATTGGATAGTGTCAACAATTTCGGACGGCGTTTTTTCCGTTGGTCTCAGCCATACACCTTTTAATTCTCCATATTTATATGGTATTACACTTTTTAAAGCATCATTAGATGCTTCAATAGCAAGTTTTGAATATTTTTGAACGTGTTCAGGGTTTTTACGAGCTTTTTTTAGGTATTCTTTTGCATCATCAATGTAACTTGTGGGAACTTTCCAGTTATAGTCTGCGTAGTGTTCTTTATAGTAAGCTATCATTTGTTCTGTTTCTTTAATCTTTTTTTCTGATTCAAAAATATAGCTTTCTGATGTTGTGTATGTATATACAAGGTTTGATGTACGATCAATGTAAATTTTTGTTCCTATTTTTATACTGCTGTTTATCCAGTTTTTAGCTCTACCATGTCCGCTTATGACAAGACCATTTGTTGGAATCGGTGAATCAGCCCCTGACAATTCAGTAACAGTATTACCTTCAACTATTGCTTCTGCTCCGAACTCGTTAGTGTTAGTGCGCTGTCCATAAAAAGGTGTATATATAACGAGTTGATTTGCTCCTCTGGTACCTGGGAGGTAACTTGCAGCACGATTTGTAGATGGAGTTGGGTCAATTGCATTTATTAAATTCTTGGTATAACTAAACTGTACTTCATGTTTGGATAATGTATAGGGCTTGAATACAGGGGATGAATAAAAGTCCAAATAAGCTTGATCAACGTTATTGATAGATGAATTTAGTGGTTCTAAATTTTCTACAGTTCTTGACGCGGAGTTTTTGCTGGTGTCTGTGTCTGCTGCATTTACTGTATTGAATCCTATTAACAGTATTGTAAATAAAACTAATATTTTTTGAATGTTCATCTTTTACTCCCTAATAAAATGATAATACTCCGAATTGTCATAATTTAAACTGTCAATTAGTTGAATCTTTTGCGGAATTTCCTTTTGCTGTGGGTTAATTTGATAGGTGGCTTCATAGAATTTTTTTGCATTTGCAAGATCTGCAAATTTTTCATAGAGTGTCGCTAACCTTAAGTTTAATTCAAAATTATCGGAATAGCCGTTATTATAAGCTAGGTTATAATACTTTAAAGCTCTTTTATAATCTTTTCTTTTAAAGTAAAATTCTCCAAACCAAAAGTTATTATATGGATCTGTATAATTTAGATTAAGGGCATGAAAGAAATTTGATTTTGCGAGTGTGTCTTTACTCATTTCGTCATAAATTCTAGCTAGTTGAGTGTATATTCTCGTATAATCCGGATTAATTTTTGATGCTAAAAAATATTTTCCCAGTGCCAACTCAAGAAATTTTTCTTTGTCATTTTTGTTAGTCTGCTTATTAGCATAATCAAAGTACAAATCTGCTTCATTTAAAACCGGTGCTATGTCTAGCTTTGAGTAATCAAACAATTTTGCAGCAGCATTATATTCCACATTACCAGATTGCATTGCGAAAGTATTGCTAATACAAAATTGTAGTATAAAAATGATTAACAGAGTGGTAATGTGATTTTTATAAATCATCCGGAGTTGATGTGTAGTTTATACTATGGTTCATGAATGTATCTCTGTCAAGTGCAGGATCTGTATACATCCAGAATTTTCTAAACCATTTAACACCTTTTGATTCATATACGGGGTGTTCTACAGGTTTAATGTATTCTTCTCCCATAGCTCTAGCTCTACTTCTTTCAACAAGTTCAATAGCAGAATCTGAATATCCGTTGTTTTCCAGATAACTTCTGGAGTGAGTATCCTCCACTGTGAATTCTCCTGCATTTACGCTGACTGCTGTTAAACTTAAGAATGTTAATGTTAATAAAATTTTTTTCATGTCCACCTCTGTCAGTATTTATTATAATACTTGTTTATAGTTGTTACAAGTACATTATAATTTCTTTACATAAATACTGCATGGATTATTTGTATGATTTTATTATAATTTCTTCTAATTTTTCTAATAAATTTTCTTCAGGAACTCTTGCAATGATCTCGCCTTTTTTAAAGATGTAACCTTCTTTTATTCCGCCCGCAATACCAAAATCAGCGTGTTTAGCTTCGCCAGGGCCGTTCACAGCGCACCCCATAGTTGCGATAGTGATAGGTAAGTCAAGATCTTTAAATCGTTCTTCCACCTTTTTAGCTAATCCTATTAGATCAATTTGAGTCCTTCCGCAAGTAGGGCAAGATACAAAATTCACTCCTCGTTTTCTGAGATTAAGGCTTTTTAAAATTGCAAATCCTGCGCTTACTTCTTCAATTGGATTTTCAGTGAGTGAAACTCTAATGGTATCCCCTATACCTTCGGCTAATAGTGTTCCAAGACCAACTGCGGACTTTATAATACCGCCTCGCATGGTTCCAGCTTCTGTAACCCCTAAATGTAGAGGATAAGGTATTTTTTCAGCTATTGATCTATAGGCTTCTATTGTTGTAAGTACGTCTGAAGATTTTAACGAAACTTTTATCAGGTCAAAATCCAAATCTTCTAAAATCTTAATGTGTTTTAGTGCACTTTTGACCATTTTTTCAGAAAGAGGTATCTCTTCATTTAATAGTTCTTTTTCCAAGGAACCTGCGTTTACGCCAATTCTTATGGGTATTTTTTGCTGCTTAGCGAGAGATACAACTTTTTGTGTGTTTTCTTTTTTTCCAATGTTCCCAGGATTAAGTCTAAGGGCATTTATTCCGTTATTTATGCATTGGATTGCTAATCTGTAGTCAAAATGTATATCCGCAACAAGTGGTATTGGAGATATTTTCACGATTTCTTTTATAGCTTCTGCTGCATCTTTATTTAATACAGCGAGTCTTACAATTTCACAACCTTTTTCTGCCATTTGTTTTATCTGAGAAATTGTTGCTTGAACATCTCTCGTATCAGTGTTACACATTGATTGAACAGAAATTGGAGAATCTCCTCCAATTTTTACGTTTCCTATATATATACTATTTGATTTTCTTCTTTTTATCATATTATTATTTTAGCACAAGAAAAAAATAGGAGTAATTATAGATGAAAATAGCTGTATTATCAGATATTCATGGAAACATGCAAGCTTTAGAAAGTGTCATGGAAGATTTAAATAGTCATAAGTGTAAAAGGGTATTATGTCTGGGGGATTTAGCTCTTGCAGGTCCGCAGCCACGCATGGTAATTGATTTTGTTCAAAAGCAGAAAAATTGGGAAATAATTCAAGGAAATACGGACAAACTTATTGGTGATTTTTGTCCTCAATATATGGAGGATGTTAAGTCAAAATATCCAATTATGGCAAATGCTTTAGCTGAAGAAATCTTATATTTGTCTGATGAGCAAAAGGATTATCTTCATAATCTGCCTGCTAGTAAAATGCTTTCGGTAGAAGGTGTGAGAATTTTGCTTGTACATGGTTCTCCGAGAAGAAATAACGAGGATATTTTACCGGATATGCCGATAAATGAAATTGAGGAAATTTTCAAAGATGTAAATGCGGATTTAATATTTTGTGGACATACGCATATTCCTTGCGGTTATCAAACAAATAAAAAACAGACCATCGTAAACGTTGGGAGCGTCGGACGTCCGATGACTCAAGATGCTAGGGCATGCTATGTAATAGTGAATATACAGAATGGAGGTTTTTCCATTGAGCATAGGTTTGTGGATTATGATAGAGAACTTGCTGCAGAAATTCTTCGTCACAGAACTTTCGAAGGTTGTGAACAAATAGCGCAATTACTAATTTCTCCAACCCAAAGACATGTGTAAACCCTAAAAAGACTTTTAATTAAAAATCAAAGTCAAAGATGAGGAATATAGTCTTGACTTTTGTTAGCAAATCTTGTTCAATGACTCAATGCTTCTGCCAAATTGCTTGTCGTTTTTACTACAATCTTTGCTAATCAAATTTAGCTTTCCAGTTGTAACAATTCTATCTGATAGCATTTGTCTTGCACGCATTTTTTCGACATCAAGTTGAAGTGCGTTCATTTTTTTTACTAATAAATCTAATCTTTGACTATCACTCATTGTTGGAGTGCTATTGTTTACAGATTTATGAACTGTTTTGTTGTTATCTTTATTGTTATTAGCTAGTGAAGTACGACCGAAATTAACTACTGAACTTATTTTATGTACAAACATTTTTACCTCAGGCTGACTGTTTCCTTTCCCCAGTATTAAAACACAAACAAATTTTTTTTTCCATTTTGTTTTTTTTATGTTAATATTTTGTTATGAAGTATTATTTGTGTGTAGAGAGTTGGTATGGAAATTAATAAAGAAAAGCTAGTTTCAGTCATAAAGAAGTTAAGTGAACCCAAAATTTTAGTTGTAGGTGATCTGGCTTTAGATGAAATGATATATGGCGATGCAGAACGTATTTCTCGTGAGGCGCCTGTGCTTATATTACAGCATTCTCATACAAAATTGATTTTAGGTGGTGCGTCCAATGCTGCGCACAATGTGGCTACACTTAATAATGGGAAAGTAAGTGTGTGCGGTGTGTGCGGTGATGATTATCAGGCGGGTCTATTAATCGATGCATTTGAAAAAGCTAATGTAAATTGTCAATACTTAGTTAAAGATAAAGCAAGAAAAACTACAACGAAGACTCGTATTTCAGGATCAATTACTACTTCAATAACTCAACAAATAGTTAGGTTGGATAGACAAACAAACGAGTTTCTGTCTGCTGATACAGAGTGTATGGTGATTAAAAATCTTGAGCGCGCAATACCGGAACATGATGCAATTATATTGTCAGATTACCATATAGGTACTTTAACGGATAATGTTATCCAAAAGACCATTGAATTAGCAAATAAATATAACAAGGTTATAGTTGTTGATGCTCAGAAAAATCTTTCAAGTTATAAAAATGTAACTTCAATGACTCCAAATTTACCTGATACTCAAAAGTCTGTTGGATTTTTTATAGAAAATGATGAGTTGATGAAAAAAGCAGGAGATAATTTATTATTGGAAACCGAAGCAAAGTCAATACTTATAACTTGTGGTGCAGATGGAATGTTTGTAGTTGAGCCGAATAAAAAATATACAAAGATTCCTGTATTCAATAAATCAGAAGTTTTTGATGTTACCGGTGCCGGTGACACTGTAACGGCTGTATATACCCTTGCGCTTGCAGCAGGAGCCGATCCGGTATATGCTGCGATTACCGGTAATATTGCAGCAAGTATTGTAGTAAGGCAGTTTGGTTGTGCTACAACTACAGAAAGTGAATTGCTTACTGCAGTAGAAAGACTCTAAAAATAGGAGAATTTTATGAACGAAAAAATAGCATTGTTAATTGAAAAAATTAAGAGCGTAAAAAAGGTTGATCTAATAATTATCGCTGGTGTAATAATTGCGCTTTTGGTTGGATTTGTAACCTTTAAAAATATAAGACAGACTGCGGATAAACAAATTGAGGCAACATCTAAGATATCATTTACGGTATTCATAAGGGGAATTACTTATACAGGTGCAGATTTGCCGATAAAAGCAGATGAAAAGACTTTTATAAGCATAAGAAATGTTCCATATTCTGATTTGGATATTGTGGATGTTCAGGCGGAGAGAAAAAAGGTTGTGTTGCCTACAGTAAATAATAAAAAAGTTATGGTTGTGGAAGATGTTTCTCAGGCAAATATGTACGATGTTACAGTGACACTTACGGACACGGCTAAGATTACTAAAGATGGAGCCGTTGTGGGTGGAAATAAAATAAAAATTGGTTTGCCTATAACTTTAGAAGGTAGAGATTATAAATTTACAGGAACAGTTTCTGATTTAAAGATTATCAATGAAACTGCTGATGCAGAGTTAAATAAGACTATTCAATCAATTAATACGGCTGACAATGTTTAGTAATTTATTTTTATATACACAGGAAAAATCTGATTATTTATATAAAAACAGTTTGTTTTTGCAGAATATTGACAAACTTATATTTTTGACAATTATTGGTGTTTTTGTCACTTCGACCTTTTTATCCTCAGATGTGATAGGTTTTATTGCCCTGATTACGTTATTTTTGACTGTGGTAAAGTTATTAACCAAAAGGGGCTCAGGTATACAAATTGATAGTTTTGATTTGTGGTTGTTGGCTTATTTTATGATTGTTATAATAAGTCTTTTTGGATCGACATTGTTTCATTTAAGTTTGAAAGGCTTTTTGAAAACTCTGACATATTTGGGGTTCTATGTTTCGATTGCAAATTATTTGAATGATAATAAAAAGCATATACCTTACATATTAGGTGCTATTGGTTTTTGCGTGAGTATTGAGAGCATAGTAGGATTTATGCAGAATTTTGCGCAGGTGTCAGAAATTTCGACTTGGCAGGATGTTTCAAATCTCAATCCTGAGGAGATAATGACTCGTGTATATGGAACTTTAAAGCCTTTAAATCCAAACTTGCTAGGTGGGTATTTTGTAGCAGGAATACCTGCATTGTTTGGGCTTGCAGCCTATAATTTCACTAATAAGAATTATAGATATTCAGCGGGCTGGCTTTTGTTTGCGTTGTTATCTTGCGTAACTTTGTTTTTGACAGGTTGTAGAGGGTCTTATATTGGCTTGATGATTATTTTCTTGGGTATTTTTGCTATATCGGCTAAGTATTTGTGGCGAAATTTCAAGAAAATTTATTTGTCAGTTATAAGTGCATGTGTAGGGCTGATGACGCTTGCGCTATTGACAATCAGTTCATTGAGAGCAAGAGTTTTTTCAATTTTTGCGATGCGACAGGATTCTTCAAATTCATTTAGGTTTAATGTTTATCATTCATCTTTGGAAATGTTCAAAGATAACTGGCTTTTGGGGATAGGTATAGGAAATCAAAATTTCAGAGAGATATATGGGCTTTATATGAAGACAGGTTTTGATGCTTTATCTGCTTACAACATATTTTTAGAGATAGCTGTCGAAAGTGGTATTTTTGCACTTATTACCTTTTTAGGTTTTCTTATCAGCTTATTAAAAAAATCTATAACAAAGATAATAAAGTCACAAAATATACATCAAGTTATCTTTTTATCAGTTGCAGTTTTATCTATATCTGCATTGATGATTCATGGATTTGTTGATACTGTATTTTTTAGGCCTCAAATTCAATTTATATTTTGGACGATGGTCGCAATAGCAAAAAATGAATTGGTTTAGTATTTTTCATCTTAACTTAAAGTAATATAAAATAATTTTTCTTTTGTATGATTAATTGTTTGTGTTACGATTTTATGATGAATGTGAGGTGGATATGGATAATTTGGAAATTTATCTTGATAAAGATATAGATAAAGAGTTAATAAAAACAAAGAAAATTGCAGTAATAGGCTTTGGATCTCAAGGTTATGGTCAGTCTATGAATTTGAAAGACAGCGGATGCGATGTAGTACTCGGATTGCGGCAAGGGGGAAAATCTGATGTCAAAGCAAAGGATTATGGATTTTGTACAATGGCAATATCTGACGCAGTAAAAGAAGCTGATATTGTACAGATATTAATTCCGGATGAGTTGCAGGCAGAGGTTTATGAAAAACAGATTAAGCCATATTTAAAAGATGGTCAGTATTTGATGTTTTCACATGGGTTTAATATTCATTATAAAAGGATTATAGCCCCAGAGGGGGTAAATGTGATAATGGTTGCTCCAAAGGGACCTGGTCATACTGTTAGAAGTGAATATCAGGTAGGACGAGGCGTTCCTTCGCTTATCGCCGTATATCAAAACCCGTCAGGTAATGCAAAAGAAGTTGCACTGTCTTATGCTTCTGCTATAGGTGCAGGTCGCGCAGGTATTATTGAGACAACATTTAAAGAAGAAACAGAGACTGATTTATTTGGAGAGCAGGCTGTCATTTGCGGTGGCGTTTCAGCGTTGATTAAAACAGGTTTTGAAGTGCTTGTGGAGGCAGGTTATTCTCCTTACATGGCTTACTTTGAAGTTTTACATGAAATGAAGTTACTTGTTGACTTGATAAATCAAGGTGGTTTGGCAGATATGCGCTATTCGATTTCTAACACTGCTGAATACGGTGATATGACTAGGGGACCAAAGGTTATAGGAGAGCAGTCACGTCAAGCGATGAAAGATCTGTTGAAAGATATTCAAAGCGGTAGTTTTGCTGATGAATTTTTGAATGAGATGCAGTCTGGTTGCAAGAATTTTAATGAACTAAGAAAAGAAAATGCTGAGCATTTGATTGAAAAAGTCGGAGAAAAAATAAGATCCTCATTTGTGTGGGGAGATAGAAATAAGATTATAGATAGGAATAAAAATTAATAAAAGAAAGGTATCTATAAAAGGTGATAAAATAATGTATAGTAATGATGTTATATATGAAGTTATGCAGTTTTCCGTCGGAGATACAAAAGCCGGAACAAAAATGGGAAAATTACAACTTAAAAATACAGAAAATAATACGACATTAAATTGTATATTGTGGGAAGAAACCCTCAATCGTATGGATGTGAAATTATTTCGTTCAGGCAACCTTGTGAGAATAATTTCAGCATCATTTAATGAGAAATTTAATAATTGTTTGATATCTGTACTTGAGCTTGTAAAGGAAGCTAAAACCGGTTTGGATGAAAAAGAAAGAGAGGTTGCTTATAAAAAGCTTATCGGATATTTTGACAAAATTCGAAATGAAAAAATGCGCAACTTTTTGAGTAATTATTTTGAGGAGCATAAGGAAAAAATTAAAATTGCTCCAGCAGCGAAGGTGATGCATCATAACTATATAGGCGGACTTTTAGTCCATGTTTTGGAATGTTTAGAGTTCGCAGAAAAAAACATGGAATTATTTGACGTAAAAATAAATACAGATGATGTTTATATGGCTTGTATTTTGCATGATATAGGTAAAATTTTTGAGTATACGGTAGATTTAGAAACCGGTTTGATTGACTATGATGAAAATTTTCGCAAAGATTGGATTTCGCATTCGCAATATGGTTTTTCGATATGTATGAATGCTGGATTTAAAGAAGTGGCTAAAATGATTGCTGCTCATCATGGACGTGCTGATTGGGGTGCAATAATAGACCTTGGTGAAAAAGATTTGGAATCTTATTTATACTTTATACATCTTGTTGATAACTTGTCAGCAAAATTCGGTAAAATAACAGTTTCACAACTAGAAAAGAAAGAGGTATAGTATTGTCCAAGTTAACAGAAAAACATAATTTAAAAGGTACTTTGGTATGCGTAGAAGGAATAGACGGATCAGGTAAATCTACTCAGTTGTCTTTGTTACGAGATTGGTTAAAGACAACAGGGCAGGATGTAATTTTTACAGAGTGGAATTCATCTGAGTTGATTAGTCAGACGACAAAACTTGCAAAAAAGAAAAACTTACTATCTCCTCGAACTTTTTCATTATTACATGCAGTAGACTTTGCGGATAGATTTACGCAGGTAATTGCTCCGGCTTTGAAAGCAGGTTTTATAGTACTTGCAGATCGCTATGCATATACGGCATTTGCTCGTGATGTCGCTCGTGGTGTTGATCCTAGCTGGGTAAGACAAGTTTATAACTTTGCAATTAGACCTGATCTTGCTATTTACTTTGATATAGATCCGAAATCTTCTATGGAGAGGATTTGTTCTAACCGTACTCCAAAATTTTATGAAGCAGGTATGGATTTAAAATTAAGCAACGATCCATATGAAAGCTATATGATTTTTCAAGGGCGAGTAATTAGAGAATACCAAAAAATGGTGGATGAATTTGGTTTGGTAAAGCTTGATGCAATGGATTCAATTCATACTAAACAGCTTGAGATTAGAAGGCAGTTGAAAGAAATATTAAAGGCAAAAGGAGTGAAGATTTAATGGCAGAATTTAAGAAAAAACACGGCTATGAAGGTCTGCTTATCGTAATAGAAGGTACTGATGGGTCTGGAAAGTCTACTCAACTTGAGCTTTTAAAACGTTCAATACAGGATCAATCCTATGGAGTTATGGTATCAGAGTGGAAGACTTCGCGATTGATTGCAAATGTAATTGATGATGCCAAAGAAAGAAATTTGTTGAATGCTACAACCTATAGCCTTTTATATGCGGCAGATTTTGCTGATAGGTTGGAAAATCAGATTATACCGGCTTTAAAATCGGGTTTTATAGTGCTGCTTGATAGATACTACTACACTGCGCTGGCTCGAGATGTTGTGAGAGGTCAGGATATTGAATGGGTGAAAAATTTATATGATTATGCTCCTGAACCGGATTTGATTTTTTATCTTGATATGCCTGTGGATATACTTTTAAAAAGGATTATCGGAACTACAGGTTTGGATTTTTATGAAAGTGGTCGCGATGTCGGTTTTTCAACTGATTTTTACAAAAGCTTTGAAATTTACCAAAATAAATGTCTTGAACAGTATAATAAAATGAAAAAAGCCTATAATTTTAAATCAATAGATGGAACAAAATCAGTTGAAGAAATTCATAAGATAATGCAGGCTGAGGTGCAAAAAATACTGGATTCAGGTATTTTGTACTAGAAATTGTTAACAATTAACATAAAAATTTACGTTGTGAAACATTTTGTTTTTTTGAGCATGGTTTATGCTAGATTAGTATTTGTAAAAGAGATTATTTAGTAAGGAGATTAATGAATGTCTGAATACTTGAGCAAAGAAGAGATAAAACAATGGAGAAGCTCATTGGAAAAGATTACATTAGAAGAATTCGCTGCCAGACTGGGAAAAAAGATAGAAGAATCAAAGCCGACAAATGACCTTGTTGATATCGTGCTAAAAGGTAAACCGGTTGTTTCTACTTCAGAAGATTGGATGCACTCTTGCGGAGAAAGATTGTCAACGATAGCAGAGCGTGCAATGCTAAGAGAGCGCGAAATTTCACCAACTCCTTTTTCTATAAGTAAATTAAAATTAGATGATGGTGTAAAGGCAGAAGTAAAAAAAGAAAAGGCAGCACCAAAAGTAAAACAGGAAAAAACGGTTAAACCTGTGAAGGCACTAACTGAAACAAAAACATCAGCGAAACGTGCAGAAAAAGTACTGTCTTCCGCTACAAAAACAAGAGTTAAGGTGCAGGTGGAAGCAGCGCATGCAGAAGATAATCTTCGTGAAGAAGTGAGAATTGTATTCAAAAAAGCACTTACAGACAGAGAGCAAAAGGTGTTTGATCATTTTTGCGCCAATTCTAATAAAATCGTATATGCAAAAGACCTTGCTGCGTTGCTTGATTTGCCGAGAGATTATGTGTATAAATACATAAAAAATCTTCGTGCAAAAATCGATGGTGATAACCTCCAAAATGCAGATAAAGGTGGATTTATTTTGCATGTTTAATATTTAGCAAAATGTTTTGTTAACAATAAAATAAAAGTCAGGTATTATCTACCTGACTTTTATAATACTAACGTTTAGTCTATTTTTCTACGCATCTGGCATGACAGGTATAAGCACCGGAGATACATCCATTAAAGCCATACCTAGTTGATTTGTTGAGAAAATCCCTTGTATATGCACCCTTTTCATGAGCTTCATCAGAAAAGTACGTAGTAAAATTAGAATTTGATGGGATTTCAGCCAGACCAAGTTGAGCAAATCTTTTTTTATCTCTAGTAATATTTGATCGCTCTTCGTGTGGGCCTAATGGATTTTTTTCTAGATGATATACATATGTTGCAATATCGCTCAACTCTTGCATTGTTGGTAATCTCATACCTAAATCATCACACCCTTTTCTTGCACCTGCCCAATAATTATCCTCACAGTATATATTAGAAGAACCTCTGTCGTCATACTGTATATACTCACTTCCGTCGCAAGTATTTATCCCCTCGATTGAGGCTAGATCACCTCCTGCTGTACATAATTTGCCTAACATAATGTCACAGCTTGAAATATTAGCATTGAGTAATTGGATATCATCTCCAATTTTGTTCGGAGCTTTAGCGCCATTGACATCAATTAACATAGCAAGACAAGATAATTGACCATTTTGTCCTTCTTTACTGTATGGGGCTACGCTTTTGCAATTTGGATTATAAGCCATTATTATTGATGTACCGTTTGTGATAACAAACGATATTGTATTAGTGTTCCAGTCTTTTTGTCCTAGTGCTGCTGAGGTAGTAATTTCATCTACTGAAACTTGTGAATAATATGAAATATTCACAAGTATAAATGAAGTGTACCTAGAGTTAGTGTTTTTATTTCCTTAAAAGGACGTTCATTCCTGCTTTAAAGTAGTTACGAAACTCTGTAAGGGATCTTATACTTAAAAGCATTCTCCAAATATATTTAGGGCGAAGATAGAAACGTCTAATTGCGAGTTTGTGAAGCTCAAAAATCCTTTCTTTCGGTAAGCAGTGCGTATCAACTGCCGGATAGAAGTAAGCGTTTTCAAAAGAAGTTTCATTATCAAAAAGCCCGTTTTCTCTGGCGTAGTTGTAAAATCTTGTACCAGGTAATGGAGTGGCTGTGTAAAAACTTACAAAATCACTATCCAGTTCACAAGCAAAATCTATTGTATCCTCGATAGTTTCTTCATCGTCCCAAGGAAGACCTATTACAAAATAATTATATATTTTTATGTTAGCTTGTTTAAATATTTTAACGGTTTTTCTGACATCATCCAATGTGATTTTTTTACCGATTTTATCGAGGATGTATTGTGAACCGCTTTCAACTCCGATACTTACCAGACTACACCCGGCTTCGTACATCATTTCAGCCATTTCTAAGTCTGCGGTATCTGCTCGTGTGTTTGCTGACCACTTTATTTCAAGTCCGCTGTCGATTATTTTTTTGCATAAGTCCATAACCCATTCTTTGTCAAGGTTGAATATATCAGACCAAAATATAAAGTTACGAATGTTATATTTTTCAACACACTCTTTAATTTCTTCCATAATGTTATCTGTACTGCGTTTTCTTACTCTTGCACCTGATACAGGGGTTGCAAGGCAGAAAAAGCAGTGATAAGGGCAACCGCGTGATACCTTAATTACCGCTTGTACTTCATTATTATCAGGGCGGCGATATTTTTTGTTATTTATCAAATGCCTTGCTGGAAAAGGTAAATCGTCAAGCTTTTCGATAAGACGTCGTTTTCCCGTGAATTTTATTAATAAGTCTTCGCGGTAGTAAATTCCTGAAATCCAGCGTTTTGACTTACCTGACACTATTTCCCTCAAAGTTTCTTCTGCCTCGCCTATTATCACGATGTCAAGATCTTTATGATTTGCTAAAATTTCGTTCGCGAGGGTTAAAAATGCAGCACCTTTTGCTATTGTTACCACCTCAGGTAAAATAAGTTTTGCCGTTTTGAACACTGACAAATCATTTTCAAGAGTTGGAGTTGCGATGTTCGCTACGAGGTAATCAGGTTGAAATTCTCTCAAATCCTCTTCAAACGAACCGCCTTGACTGTAATCTCTTATAATCGCTTCAAGTCCAGCCTTTTCTGCAACTGCTGCAAGGTACATCAAATCTGTTGGTGGTAGTGGAGGTATTACTATCAACTCTTTTGTTGGTTGCTGGCACCTGTCTTCTCTGTTTAAAACGGGTGATGGCGGATATATCAGCATTATTTTTTTCTTGGTTTCATTGTCTTGTGTAGTCAATTTTCCCTATTCCTTTTCTTTTATTGTGTTTGCGATAAATGCTGCAATAGCAAGACATACAGCACCTATGAAAAATGAATATTCCCAGTGATAATTCACTGCATCTGCGCCCATTGAGAATGAGCATTTAGAAATAAATCCTGCAACGAGTGTGCATACAAATACTTGTGGACCTGCTATGAAAATATTAAAAATCCCCATAACAGAACCTTCTGTACCTTTTTTTATGAATTGTGAAAGCATCGCGAAAGGCAAAGCACAAATACTTGCCCAACCGATTCCTGCAAGTCCCATTAAAGCAGCTACCGCTTTTGTGTTTGTTGTAACTGCCATTCCAAGATAGGCCACTATCATTGTAATTAATGAAATTATGTGTACTTTTTTATTTGAATATTTTGCTGACAGGATACCAATTGGTATAGCAACAATGAAACATATAAAATTGAAAATAGCAAAGCATATTGATGAAAAGTTTGTACCCATTAATGTTGCGTTTTCATACAAAATTCTCTCTTCTTCAACAACTGTTGATAAATCAGGCACACCAAATACAGTGTGTACTGCAAATTGAGTGAAAAATATCAACATGCACATAACCCCTATCCATGTAAAAAATTGCATAGTACAAATTTTACTTACTTCCGGGGAAAGTGCAAAAAAGTTTTTTACGCTGTCAATAAAAGTATCTTCCGCTTTTTCAGCTATAGCTACCTCTTTTAATTCTTCTTTTTTAGTCTGTTGCTCTTTAATCGTTATACAAGTCCAAAGCATTGCAAGAGAAAATGCCAAAGCTGCCATTATAAATTGTGCAGGTATAGACATTTGATAATTAAATGCCCATTTTAAAAATGGTGCTGTAGCAGCCGCAACGACAGATCCCAGCCCGATTGAAAGGCTCATATAAGAATTAGCAATTGAATACTGCTCTTCAGGTACGACATCAGGTACTAATGCACGGTATGGACCTTGTGCGATATTTATGCAGGCATCAATAATCCATATCATTATGGCAGCAATCAATAAAGCTGTAAGAGCAGGAAGATGCATGCCCGTTGTATTTTGAATCCAATCCGCTATATCAGCAGAATTAGGGAATATCCATAACGCAACCGCAGCAATTAACGCTCCACCAAGTAAATATGGTCTGCGTCTTCCAAAAGGTGATACCGTTTTGTCGCTCAATGCTCCTACCAGAGGTTGTACAACCATTCCGGTGAACGGACCGGCAAGCCATATTAACCCGTATAAAAAAGGTGATGCCCCAAGACTTTCTGTGACAGGTCCTGATAAGATAATTCTCATTTGCCAAGCAAATTGTAGACCGAAAAAGCCTAAGGCAAAGTTTAAAAACATTGGCGTTGTAAATTTCTTTAATTGATTATTTTCTTCCATTTCTTCTCCAATAACAAATGACTATATTCTTTTTACTGCAGCGTCAATTAAGCCTTTAAACAAAGGGTGTGGTCTTTCAGGACGCGATTTGAATTCTGGATGAAACTGTGAGGCGACAAACCAGTCTAAGTTTGGCAACTCAACTATTTCCGCAAGCATTCCATCAGGCGACATTCCTGAAAAAACTAATCCTGCATCTGATAACTGTTTGATGTATTCATTATTTACTTCATATCTGTGCCTGTGGCGTTCTGAAATTTTGTCTGTTCCATAAGCTTTTGCTGCTACAGTACCTTTTTTTAAGCAGCAATCATATGCCCCTAATCTCATTGTGCCACCATAACCTTGAACATTCTTTTGCTCAAGCATGAGATCAATGACAGGATATTGTGCATTTTCATCAAATTCAGTTGAGTTTGCACCCTTTAAGCCGACTACATTTCTTGCATATTCTATTACTGTGCATTGAAGTCCCAGACATAGTCCTAAAAATGGTAAATTATTTTCTCGTGCGTATTTAATTACATTTAATTTACCTTCGACTCCACGAACCCCAAAACCTCCAGGGATTACGACGGCTTGAACATCTTTAAGTAGCTCTGAACATTTTTGAGTATCAACGCATTCTTCTGAGTTTATCCATTTTATCTCTATTGCTGCTTCGTTTGCATATCCTGCATGTTTTAACGATTCGACAACTGAAATATAGGCGTCAGATAGTTTAGTGTACTTTCCTGCAATTGCAACTTTCACAGTTTTTTTAGGGTTTTTAATCTTTTCAACTAGTTGAGTCCAAAGTTCTAAATCAGCTTTTTTATTTTCTACTCTTAACATATCAAGTACGACAGAAGCCATGTTCTGTGCTTCTAAAGCCAGTGGCACTTCATAAATACTTTTCATATCACGGCATTCTATTACTGCATCTTTAGGTACTGAGCAGAATAATGCAAGCTTTTCCTTTTCGTTTTTAGGTATCGGTTTGGTTGTTCTACATACCAATACTTCAGGTTGAATACCGTAGCTTCTCAAAACATTGACGCTGTGTTGTGACGGTTTTGTTTTTAATTCTCCAGAAGTTGGTAAATATGGTAACAGTGTGCAGTGAATAGATATTGCATTACCAATACCTGTTTCTGCTTTGAATTGTCTGATTGCCTCTATAAACGGCAAACTTTCAATATCCCCTATTGTGCCTCCTATTTCAATTAATTGAAAATCAGGCCTAAATTGCTTTGTGGCACCAAGGATTCTTGATTTTATTTCGTTTGTAATATGTGGAATTACCTGAACTGTTGCACCTAGATAGTCACCACGTCTTTCTTTTTTAATTACGTGCTGGTATACGCTTCCTGAGGTGACGTTATTGTATTTGCCTAAGTTTGTATCTGTGAATCTTTCATAGTGTCCTAAGTCCAAGTCTGTTTCAGCTCCGTCATCCGTTACAAAAACTTCACCGTGTTGAAACGGACTCATTGTTCCGGGGTCTACGTTTATATATGGATCAAATTTCTGGTTAATTACAGAAAAACCTCTTGCTCTTAATAACTTACCTAATGACGCCGCTATAATCCCTTTTCCTAAAGAGCTTACTACGCCTCCTGTAATAAATATGTATTTTGTCATTTTTCTACCCCGTTCTAGTTCTTGACTCCCCTATAAATAAGCTTATAAAATTTTAGCTTTTATGATTTATACAGATGCTAAAATTTAAATTAGTTGATTTTTGGAACTTTAAAAAATCCGTTTTCTTCTTCAGGTGCATTTGCCATTAATTCTTCTTTTGTATGCTCGTAATATACTTTATCTTCGCGCATGACATTTACGAAGTCTATAACCTGAGTCATTGGCTTGACTTCTGAGGTGTCTACTTCATTCATTTGGTCTACGTATTTTAAAACATCGCCTAATTGTTTTGTGTATAGCTCTTTTTCTTCTTCTGTTAATTCAAGTCTTGCCAGTTTGGCTACGTGTTCTACATCTTTTATCGTAATCATAATAATTTCAACTCCATTATCTAATAGTAGTATTATATTATAAAAATATAAATATTGCGTGGCTTTTTTAACAAATTTAAAAAACTTTTATTTTTGTTGATATTATGTTATTATATAAGAGGAGATAATCCTCAAGTTGTTTTATAATAGTATGGAGAATTTATTGGTTTGACGCAAGAGATTCAAAACTCAAATGATTTGGATAGTCTTTTAGTTGCTTACAAAGGTTGTTCTGATAGTAAGAAAAAACGAATGCTTCACATTGCAATTGTAGAAGAAGCGATGTCTTTTGTAAAAAAAATTGCTAATAGTATTTCCAGTCAGTCCGGTATTTCTCATGAGGATTTAGTTCAGGTAGGTTCGATTGGTTTAATTAAAGCTATCGAGTTTTTTAACCCAGAAAAAAACACCAAATTTAAAACATTTGCATCTTACTTTGTTAGGGGAGAAATAAAACATTATCTTCGGGATAAAGCTTCTTTAATAAAAGCTCCAAGAGAATTACAAGAATTGGTATTCAAAATTAGTAATACCATAAAAAAACTTAATTCACGAGGAGATACCGAGCCATCAGCGAAACAGATAGCAGAGGAGTTAGGACTTTCTGAAAGTAAAATTCAAGAGGTCATGGAAATTGAATATTGCAAGACTACTTTATCTTTAGATCAAAATGTTGCACCAGATGATGATGATTTGTTATTGATAGATAAAATTCCATCAGGTGATTATCAGGAGTTGCTAAGTTCTAATGAAAATAAAATAATGCTTGCGGCTGCTATAAAAAAATTACCTCAAGACTTGCGTCAGATTTTAGAGCTTAGTTATTACGAGGACTTGAATCAAAGAGAAATCGCTGAAAGAATAGGTATTTCTCAAATGCAGGTGTCGCGCCGTATAAAAAAAGCGTTGAGTAAGATGTATGAAATTGTTAAGTATAATGAATAAAAAATAAGAGGAGATAACCATGGGATGGCTTTTTGTTTTATCGATACTTGCCTTTGTTTTTGTAATTGGCTTATGTATTGGAAGTTTTTTGAATGTCGTTATTTTACGTGCATTGTCGAATGAATCTATTGTATTTCCTCCTTCAAAATGTCCGACTTGTGGTAACAGGTTAAAATGGTGGCATAATATTCCAATTTTATCATACATATTATTACGAGGAAAGTGTGGTTTTTGTAAATGTAAAATTAGTATTCAGTATCCGATAGTTGAGTTCCTTACTGGAATACTTTTTGTTGCCGCATTTTTAAAATTCTTTGTCGGTTCATCCGTATTGACTGGGCTTAATTTGGGTACTTATTTGGATACGATTTATTCTTGGATAGTAATATCATTACTTATTGTTATGGCGGTTACAGATATAAAGGAAAAAGTTGTATTTGATGCTCATACATATTCATTGATAGGTGTTGGGATAGTTTATTCTTTACTTATCACCGGTTATGCGATTTATTATAGCCTCGCTACGACCGGTAACTTGCCTTTTAACTCTTCGTTTTTACTGCATAATCCGACAACCGATGCATTACTGGGAATTTTAGCTGGGGTTGTTATTATGGAGTTGCTGGCGCGTACTGGGTATTTATTTATTGGTAGTAGAGCTTTTGGAGAGGGGGACACTTTTATCGCTGCAGGTATCGGGGCGGTTTTTGGATGGCAAAAACTGGTTATGGCATTGATTTTAAGTATTGTAATTCAACTTGTTATAACATTGCCATTGTTTATGAAAAAGCTTTTTAGCGCAAAAGATTTTAAGACTTTGGGGGCTTTACTTTCATTTTTTATTTACGCTATAGCATATTATGTCTTGCAAAACAAAGTTGTGATAGGTGGTGTTTTGAATATTTTAGCTGCCTTAATTCTTGTTATTATTGGTATATACACTTGTATTAGGATAATAAAAGGAATAAAAGAAGATCAAGCAAACCTGATGTATCTTCCTTTTGGTCCGGCTATGGCAATCGCAGCCTTGTTGATGATAGCTATATAAAAATTTACAAAGAAAGAATTTTTAATGATTCTTTCAAAATATCTTCAGCGGAAGCATTTTCTTTGAGCAAAGATGCTGATTTTGAAATGGCTGATTTTATTTCACTTTTCTCATATCCAAGTGAAGTCAGTACCATTTGAGCATCTTCAATTGCTTGAGTATCTTGTTTATTGATATTCAGGTCTGATATATTTACAGGTTCATTGGTCTGGTAATTCATAAGTTTATCTTTCAATTCCAGAATAATTTTTTGCGCAAGTTTAGGACCTACACCTTTAGCGCGAGTCAATTCTTTGTAATTGCCTGCGATTACAAAGCCAATTAATTCTGAGGATTCAAACTCATCGAGTAGAGTTAGAGCCATTTTGCTTCCTACGCCTGAAACTGATGTTAGTATATTGAATATATCTCGATCCTCTCTGTGTAAAAAACCGCATAGTGACATTTTATCTTCTCTATGTAAAAGTACGGTGAAAATTTTACATTCAGTATTGAGTGTTTTGATTTCGGAGTAATCACGAGCGGTGACTTCCAACAAATATCCTATTCCGTATGTTTCAACGGTAAGATATGTTCCTTTTGATGAGTTGTTTTTTCCTGCGATGATACCTTTGATATAGTCAAACATTTTTTAGTCCCGTAAACTTTCCTTTATTTCTGTAAGTGTTCGTTCAAGCTCTTTGTTTAACCTGAGGTCATTTTTAATCTTTTCGTATGAATACAGCATTGTAGTATGTTTTTTATTCAAATAATCGGCAATGCTTTCAAAGCTTTTTTGTGTTAATTCTCTTGCTAAGTACACGGCGATATGCCTTGCGCTTGAGACTCTTTGGTTCCGAGAGGAACTTTTAAAATCGTTGATTGATACACCATAATAGTCGCTTACTGCTTTTATTACTTTTTCGATGGTTAATTCTACTTTTTTGCTGTCACAATTTAAAACTTTTCTGGCAAACTCAAGTGTTATATCAGTTTTTTCGATTTCAGCGTATGCACTGACCTTGTTAAAAGCGCCTTCTAACTCTCTTACGTTATTTACAAAATTATTTGCAATATATTCAAATACGTCGAAATTAATTTTCAGGTTATTTTGGTCCGCCAAATTCTTCAAAATAGCTACTCTAGTCTCAAAATCAGGAGGGGTGATATCAACAACCAACCCCATTTCAAAACGTGTTCTCAATCTTTCAGGTAAAGTTGGAATATCTTTAGGTAACCTGTCTGAGGTGATTACAATTTGTTTATTGTTGTTATACAGGCTATCAAAGGTATGGAATATTTCTTCCATAGTTGCGGTTTTGGATTCCAAAAACTGGATGTCATCGATTAAAAGTACATCGACATTTCTGTATTTTTGTCTAAATTTATCCATCCTTGAAACTCTGTCGTTGCATTGTAAATTTTTTATAATTTCATTAAAGTATTCTTCTGTTTTAATGTATTTAACACGAAGTTTAGGCTTATTAAAAATTATATAGTGACCGATGGCCTGCATAAGGTGAGTTTTTCCAAGCCCGGAGGCACCGTATATAAATAAAGGGTTGTATTTTTTTGCAGGATTTTGAGCAACGGTGAAAGCTGCAGCATGAGCAAAACGGCTGTTTTCGCCAACAACGTAGTTCTCAAATTTATATTTTAAATTTAGATTTGAAGCAGACTGCATTTGGGCTAAATTTTCTAATGCTCGATTTTCAGCTGTTTTGTCAATTTTAGGACGCAAGCTTTCTTTTTTCATTTCTTTTTTATATTTTTCAGCCAAGTCTGCATCGTAATTGATAGTAAATTCAATTTTTCTTCCTAAAACCTTTTCAAAAGCATCACAAATTTGAGAGTAGTAGCTTTGGCGGACTATTTGTACAGCGAGTTGGTGGACAGTCAGTATTGTAAATACATTGTTATCAAATCCGACAGCTTCCATTGCCTCTACCCAAGAGTAATATGCATGTGCAGGGATAGTGTCCCTCAACAATATCTTAACTTCGCTCCATATACGTTTTACTTCCGAAATATCCATAATTGAATTATACACCAAACATTTTATATAACACAACAGCGCAACTGACGCTTAAATTTAACGATTCAACATTTTCATTCATTTCTATTTTAATCGAATCAGTAGAAAAATTAATCAATTCCTCACTTAACCCATCAGCTTCGCTTCCAAACATGATGAGTGCAGGAAATTCTGGCTTGAAGTCTTTAAGCATTTTTTTTGCCCGCGGTAATGTCGCGACCCTCGTATAGGAAGAAAATGCTTTTTTTAATTCATCAAAATCTTTAATATTTATGACAGGAATTTTCCACAAATTTCCGACAGATGCTCTGACACACTTTGGATTATATAAGTCTGCACAATCTCCATACAAAATAATTCCATCAAAATTAAAAGCTGTCGCTGTGCGCAAAATAGTCCCTAAATTCCCGAGATCTTTTATGTTTTCAAGCAATACAACTTTTTGCGCACTTTTAATGTCGTCTATATTATAATGCTTTTGAATTGCTACACCAACTGCGTCAGGTGAGCTTTCTGTTGTGGAAATTTTTTTTAGTACAGCTTCGTTGGTCAATATAAGTTTTTCTTTAACAAATGAATATTGTTGTGCCTTTTGTTTAAGTACAAAAACCTTTTCAATTGTTACACCTGCAAGGTGCGCTTCCCATAGTGATTTATAACCTTCAAGTAAAAATTTATTTTCAGAGTCTCGATATTTTTTTTGCTGAAGTTTTACAATTTCTTTAACTTGTGGATTATTTATTGCAGTTATTTCCATTATCTGACCTCAAATTTATTCAACCATTCAATTTCTTGTGCGGTGAGTAGGTCATAATCTATAAGTTTTTTCTCATAGCACATGTTAGAGAATGAATTGATTTTTCCGTTTTTAAAATAGCATGAATTTTCAAGTCTTATCCCGAAATGTGCTTGGTTGTATAATCCGGGTTCAATTGTAAAGCACATATTATCGGTTATTTGAATTTTAGCAGCTTCATTTTGACTCAAATTTGGAGGAGCTTCATGAACGCTTACCCCGATACCATGTCCAAGTCCATGATTAAATTGAAATCCTTCGATTTTGTTATTTTCAAAAACTTTTCTCGCAAGACTATCAACATCAAATCCGCAAAAATTAGCGGTAGTATCATAATTAAAAGCATTTAAAAAGGCTTTTAGTACGGTTGTGTAAACTTTTTTTTGTAACTTATCTGGCTCGCCTTTGACAAAAACCCTTGTAATATCAGTAGCAAGACCTCCCTCGTAAAAAGCACCGCAATCAATTAATACCAAACTACCTTCTTTTAAAATTTCATCAGGCGAAGATTTTGAATAGTGCGCAAGTGCAGAATTTTTGTCCCTAGCGACAATGGATTTAAAACTAAGTCCTTTTGCACCAAAATGTTTAAATTCTTTTTCAAGTTGCAAAGCGATATCAAGCTCTGAAAGGTTTTCATTATTTTCAATATATTCTCTTATCGCAAACATTGCTGAATCAGTCTTTTCAAAGGCTTGTTTGTAATGCGAAATTTCACTTTCTGTCTTTATCGCTTTCATTTTCTTTAGCGGGCTTACCTCAAGTGTTGCTGCTTTTTGTTTGATTAATGAGTAATCCTTTGCATTCACAGAACTTTTATCTACAAAAATTTTACCATTAAAAGCATTGAGAGTTTTATACAATTCTTGCATGTTCTCTTGCGTAAAAAGTTTATCTGAATTTTTGGTAACGAATGCTTTTCCAAGTATATTCACCGCATAAGTTTGTGAAAAGTCCCTTAAATTATAAAGATAAGACACTTCTTCTAAGTTTGTGAATAAAAATGCCTCATTTTCCCTTAAAGTTTTTTGAAGCTCAATTATTTTTTCCTGCGTGCTTTTACCAGTGTAAGAAACAGAAATTTCTTCGAAGTTGTTCACTTTTTTGATGTTATTGTCTTCAAAAGGGTCTGCATCTATTAATTTTACTTTGAAAAGTTTTTCAAAAGCTTCAACTCGTGCTTGTGAATTTTTCTTTGCCACAACTCCTACAGTAGCGTTAGGGGGAACTTTTTTGGCTATTTCTTCTGTGAATGTCTGTCCTGTCTGTAATTTGACTACTGTGACTTTTTTTAGATCAACCTCATTGTCAGCTTGGATGTGGTATCTTCCGTCGACGAAAAGAAAAATTTTATCTTTTGTGAGAAGTGCATCACCTGTCGAGCCTGAAAATTTGGTGAGGTGATATCTCGAATTTTCTTCCAAAGTATTATATTCAACCAGATATTCATTGGTTGAATTTACAAGCAGACAATCTATACCGTTATGTTTTAAAAACTCATCGTACATTATTTTTTGTCAGTTACCAAAATTAAATGCCAGCCAAACTGAGTCTGAACAGGTTTTGACAACTCTCCGATTTCAAGATCAAAAGCAGCATCTTCAAACGGTTTTACCATCATGCCTTTTCCAAAAAATCCAAGATCTCCACCTTCTTGACCAGATGGACAAAGTGAATACTTACTTGCTGCATCTGCGAATGACAGTCCTTCTTTTATTTGATTATACAAATCTATTGCTTCTTGTTCGCTTTTTACAAGTATATGACTTGCTTTAATTTCACTACTCATATAATTACTCCTTATTTTTTACTTAGTGATTTTAGCATAAAATTATGCTTTGCGCAAATAATCGAAAATTTTTGCATAGAAAAAGACTTGTCTTTCGACAAGCCATGAATATCAAACATAGAGTTTAATAAATTAATTTGTACATAGTATATAAAATTTTTAATAATCTTTTGGAGGGTAAGCTTGCTATATTTTAAACCAAACCGCTAAAGAAAAAATCTTGTCGCAACCCCGAAAAAGTGCTTGGATATATCAAGCTTACTTTTATAATATAAACTTTTTTTCATGAAAAATCACCACTCCCGAGAATGAATTTTTGGTATTTTTTATCACAAATTTTAACTAATACTAAAGTATTATATTGGTAATTTGGCTAATAAAATAAAAGAGGTACTTGCAAAAAATATTTTTTTGTATTATAAAGTAGGTATGCGGAAGTAACTCAATGGTAGAGTCCCTGCCTTCCAAGCAGGTTGTTGCGAGTTCGAGTCTCGTCTTCCGCTAATTAAAAAAGACCCACCAAGTGTGGGTCTTTTTTATCGTTGCCAAGATAAGTCAAGCTGAAGTTTTTCTCCATAATTGCATGCCCAATTGTAACGAAATGCAAAGCCTTGGATTGTTGAGAATTGAGGCTTTTTCTCGTGTAAATGAATGAAATTTTCATTCCCCCCTTGCGGAGCAGCGAAAAATACGTTATAATCGAAATATGAGTATTACGTTTAGAAATACAATCAGGTTGGAAGAATATGCAGGCATGGAGTTAATGTCTGA